>NZ_PHUE01000001.1:4662671-4973516 GCF_002813295.1 Flavobacterium sp. 5 | reverse complement strand
AAAAGCTTTTAGCATATTATGCACTTCAGTAGGCATATAGCTTTTGGCTTTTTCTAAATTATAATCTAGTACCCAATAGTTTAAATCTAAATTCCCTTTTTCGCCTTTATAGTTTTCTTTAAAATTAACATACATACCGATATACGGAATGATGCAATAATTACTGATAGGGTTTACAACAGCCCATTTTGAGGTGGTTGTTCCGTCTTTATTGACTTTTTTAAATTCTAATCTTCCGTTTGCAATTGCTGTTAATGCAGTAGGTACAGTCATAGTAAGACTTGCTCCTTGATTTGGTTCATCACTTTGATGGTCTTTGCAAGGGTACCAAATTGATGCTCCAAGTCCTTGACAAGCTACTGTCATCCATGGGCGACCTAATTCGTCTTTTGTCCAGATCCAGCCACCATCCCAGGGAGCGTTTATGGCTTCATGAACTTTTCCACTATAAAATAATTCTATTTTATGAGTTGTTCCAACTTTAGATTTTGTAGTTTCTATATACCAAACACTACCTTCTTTTTTGAAATTTAATTTTTTTCCGGATTGTATTACACTGTCAATAACCAAAGGTTCCTGCAAGTCAATCTGCATTTTGGTATTGCTTTTCTCTTTAAGTGTTTTGTATGTTATAGCATTACTCCCTTGTATTAGTTTATTGTCGTAATCTGGTTTTACAGTTATGTCATATCGCAATACATCCCACCATAGTCTTTCTGGAGTTAAACTACCTCTAAGTGTATCAGCAAGAGTATAAACTTTTGTGGTTTGTCCGAATGAAATTAGATTTATACTTAGAAAAATAAAAAGGAATAGGTGCTTTCTGGTCATGCTATTGTAATTTTGAGATTTAAGACTTTATTGTAAGCTAAAGCCTTTATGGGTTAAGAAAAGAGTGCTTATTTCCAAAAGTATGTAGATTTGAAAAGAGTAACATAGTATTTATTATCAATAACAAATACTATATTACTCTTTTTTGGTTTATAGGATATAATTTTAGGATAGTTTTTGCAAGACAGTTTTACCAGCTAAAATTTGCATAAAAATATATTTTACTTTTTAGAATTTATTAGTTTTTTAGGAATCAGAAAGTGAGTTTTTAAATTCAAATGGTGTTTTCTTTTTTATTTCCTTGAATTTTCTATTGAAATTGGAAATGTTATTAAATCCGCTCATTTCGGATATTTCAATAACAGATAGTTCTTTGTTTTTTACAAGTAGTTTTGCGGCATGCTCAATTCTTATTTCGATTAAAAATTGAAAGAAAGTTTTGTTAGTACGTGTTTTAAAATATTTGCAAAAAGCATTTTTGGTCATAGTTGCAATTTGAGCAACTTCATCTAAGGTGACATTTTTTTGGTAGTTATTCATCACAAAATCAAAAACCATTTGCATTCTTTTTCCTTCTGCATCTGTAAAAGGTTTATTAAAGACATAATTAGACAGAGGTGTTTTTTCTGCGTGACAAAAAGCTTTTAGTAGGTATAAGAAAAGTATAAAGCGGTCATATTTATCGGCGTCTTTAAATTTTTCGAACTTCTTTATTATGGAAGGCTTTGCATTTCTTATTCGTATTCCATTTTTAATTGCTTCAAAAAAAGGCTCTATACTGTGCAATTCAGGTAAGTTGAAAAAGTTTTTTCCAAATGAATTTTTTGTAAAAAAAATGGTAAGCATTACAGATTTCTTTTTGCTTTCGGATATATCACTTTTAAAAACGTGCGGCAAATTGCTTCCTACTATAAGTATATCTCCTTCTTTATATTCCGAAATCATATCACCGACTAAAACAGTACCTTCTCCTTTTTTTATATAACTAATCTGAATTTCCTCATGTTGATGGTATTTATCATAAAAAATATATTCACGGTCTTCCTGATAAATAAATGCTTCTTCACTTGACTTTGGTATTTTAAATGGAAAAACTTTCATGGTATTTGTTTTGAATTTTTTGGAAAGATATAAAATTAAATAAATGATGGATTAAAATTAATCTACTTTTTGACATAATGCTTCAAATGAGATAATATTGTATTAGTTTTAGATAACAACCGTTATTATTTTTTTTTGGTTGACTTAATATCTTTGAACTATTAAATAAATAAAAAAAAATATCATTATGAATATTCAATGGAAAGGGGTAATGCCAGCTGTTACCACAAATTTTACAGCTGATGATAAATTAGATTTTAAAATGTTTGAGAAAAATCTAGATGCTCAATTAGATGCTGGTATAGAAGGAGTTATACTTGGTGGTACCTTAGGGGAAGCAAGTACACTTTTAGAAGAAGAAAAGCAAGAGCTGATTTTAGAAACAGTACGTATTGTTGACGGAAAAGTTCCTGTTATCATGAACATTGCTGAACAAACAACTCGTGGTGCTATTGAGGCTGCTAAGGTGGCAGAACTTAATGGTGCAAAAGGTCTAATGATGTTACCTCCAATGCGTTATAAAGCAACAGATTATGAAACTGTTCAGTATTTTACTGAAGTTGCTAAAAGTACTTCTTTGCCAATCATGATTTATAATAACCCAGTGGATTATAAAATCGAAGTTACTTTGGATATGTTTGAAGAACTTTTAAAATTAGATAATATTCAAGCGGTAAAAGAGTCAACAAGAGATATTTCTAATGTAACCAGAATCATTAATAGATTTGGTAGCAGATTGAAAGTTATGACCGGAGTTGATACTTTAGGATTAGAAAGTCTTTTGATGGGTGCTGATGGATGGGTTGGTGGATTAGTAGATGCTTTTCCAGCAGAAACTGTTGCTATCTATAAATTAGCTAAAGCAGGAAGAATTCAAGAAGCATTAACTATCTACCGTTGGTTTTTACCTTTATTAGAATTGGATATTAATGCTCAATTAGTTCAAAACATTAAGTTAGCTGAAGTTGGAGCAGGATTAGGAAGTGAATACGTACGTGCACCTAGAATTCCATTGATGGGAGCAGAAAGAGAAAGAGTTTTGGATATCATTAATAGTTCATTAAAAACTAGACCAACACTTCCAGACTATAAAAGTCTATAAATTTTAGATTACGATTTTGAAATTAATTTTCAATCTTATAAATTACCCAATCAAACAATAAAGAAGAAAAATGATTACTGGAAAAAATTATATAGGAAGTCAGTTGTTGGCAAGTGGAGATAAAATATTCAAAACTTTTAATCCGCAACTCAATGTCGAAAATCCTTGGCAAATTACTGAGGCGACTGCTGATGAGATTAAATTGGCGACAGCTATAGCTAATAAAGCATTTTTATCTTTTCAGAAATGTACAGGTAAAGAAAAAGCACAGTTTTTAAGAACAATTGCTGATGAAATATTGGCTTTGGGCGATAGCTTGTTGGAGGTATATTGTCAGGAATCGGGTTTGCCAAGAGGAAGAGCCGAAGGAGAAAGAGGTAGAACTATTGGTCAACTTAATGCTTTTGCAGATTTAGTTGCAGATGGCTCTTGGGTAGAAGCTACAATTGATACCGCAATTCCAGACAGACAACCATTGCCTAAAGTTGATATTCGTAAAATGATGCGACCATTAGGAACTGTTGTTGTTTTTGGTTCCAGTAATTTCCCTTTTGCTTATTCTACAGCAGGTGGTGATACGGCTTCTGCATTAGCTTCGGGATGTCCGGTTATTGTAAAAAGTCACCCAATGCATGCTGGTACTAGCGAAATGGTTGCTTCGGCAGTTATAAAAGCAGCTCAAAAAACCAATATGCCAGAAGGAGTTTTTTCTAATTTGAATAGTAGTGGTATTGAAGTAGGAGTGCAATTAGTTCAAGATCCTTTGGTAAAAGCAGTAGGATTTACTGGAAGTATAAAAGGAGGTCGTGCATTGTATGACTTAGCCGCACAACGTCCTGAACCAATTCCGGTTTTTGCCGAAATGGGAAGTATAAATCCTGTTGTGATTTTACCGGAAGCATTAAAACAAAATTCAAGCAAGTGGGCGAGTGCCTGTGCTGGTTCTGTAACGCTTGGTGCAGGTCAGTTTTGTACGAATCCTGGATTGATACTTGGAGTTAAGAATGATGATTTGAATACATTTACGGATCAATTGGCCAGTGAGATTTTAAAAATTGATCCAATTTGTATGTTGAATCCATCCATTCATAAAAATTATGTGACAAATAATGAGGCATTGAGTTCTCAAAATGGAGTAGAAGTAGTTGCTGTTTATGATGGAAATGATAAGCCTAATTTCGCTTCGCAAAAAATATTAGCAGTATCTGGAAAAGAATTTTTGAAAAATACTGTTTTGCACAAAGAGGTTTTTGGACCTTTTTCAATTGTTGTTCAATGTGAAAATGAAACCGAGTTAGTTGCTATTATTAATGAATTAGAAGGGCAGTTAACAGGGACATTATTAGCAGAAGACAACGAATTAGGAAATTTTGGAGAGGTAGTTGATGCTTTAGGAAATCGAGTTGGAAGAATTATTTTTAACGGAATGCCTACTGGTGTTGAAGTTTGCCCTGCAATGGTACACGGCGGACCGTATCCATCTTCTTCCGACTCACGATTTACGGCAGTAGGAATTGATGCTATCAAACGTTGGGTTAGACCTTTTAGTTATCAAAACTGGCCTAATGCTCAGTTGCCTGAAGCGCTTCAAGATGAAAATCCTCTCGGAATTTCTCGATTAGTAAATAATAGTAAAACTAATTCCGCAATTTCATAATGGCTAGAAAAACTTTTTTTTGCGTAGATGCACATACTTGCGGAAATCCTGTTAGAGTTGTAGCTGGTGGTGGTCCAAATTTGATTGGAGCAAACATGAGCGAAAAAAGACAACATTTCTTAAACGAATACGATTGGATTCGCAAAGGATTGATGTTTGAACCTCGCGGACATGATATGATGAGCGGAAGTATTTTATTTCCGCCAAGTAATCCTGAAAATGATTTTGGTATTTTATTTATCGAAACATCAGGCTGTTTGCCAATGTGTGGTCACGGAACTATTGGTACGATCACCATTGCAATAGAAGAAGGATTAATTACTCCAAAAGTTGCCGGAAGAATAAACATGGAAGCTCCTGCAGGACTCGTAAAAATTGAATACAAGCAGGTTAATAAAAAAGTAGAGTGGGTTAAATTAACCAACGTAAAATCGTATTTAGCCGCTGAGAATTTAACGATTGATTGTCCAGAATTAGGTGAAATAGTTTTTGATGTTGCCTACGGAGGAAACTATTATGCAATTGTAGATCCACAGAAGAATTTCTCAGGAGTTCAGGATTTTACCGCAAGTAAAATTGTTCAGTACAGTCAGGTAGTTAGAAAAAGTATAAACGAAAAGTATCCTGATTTGTTCATTCATCCGGAAAACGATACGATTCGTGATGTAAGTCATATGTTATGGACTGGTTCTCCAATTGATCCAACGTCATCAGGTAGAAATGCCGTTTTTTATGGAGATAAAGCAATCGATAGATCTCCTTGTGGTACAGGAACTTCGGCAAGAATAGCACAATTACATGCAAAAGGATTGCTTAAAATGGGAGAAGAATTCATCCATGAAAGTTATATCGGAAGTAAGTTCGTTGGACGAATTGAAGAAGAAACATCAATCGGTGATATTAAAGCAATTGTACCGAGTATTCAAGGATGGGCAAAAGTGTATGGTTATAACACAATAATAATTGATGAGGAAGATGATCCATACGCTCATGGATTTCAGGTGTTGTAGTCAGATTTATTGCAGGTTACTTATAATATTAATATAAATGAAGGTTCCCTTTTCCAGATAAGTATGAAAAATAATTTACACATTGCTACCTTTTTGACATTGTTTCTTAGTTGTAATTTTTATGCACAAAATAAAGAAACAGTTCCCTATCAACCTTCCAAAAGTGAAATTTTAGAACGATATAAACAGGCATTAAAATTAGATGATGCCGTTAAAAATAAAGTTTTTAAAACAAGTATAAATGCCCGTTGGCAACCAGATGGAAATTCATTTTGGTATTCTAATGTTTTAAAAGATAGTGTTCGGGAGTATATCTTGGTTGATGCCACAAAAGGTGCAAAAAGTAAATTGTTTGATGAACCTAAACTTAAAAAAGCATTAAGTGAAATTTCTGGAAAAGCAGTTTCTCAAAAAAGTTTAGCTATCGACAGTTTAAACTACGATTCTAAAGCGAAATCAATAACTTTAAAATACGAGAAAAATTATTTTCAGGTAAATTTATCAGACTACAGTATCAAAAGCGTTACTTCATTAGTTAAGGATTCTAATAAATATCCGAAATTAAACGACCAATGGGCGAGATGGAATTTTTTCAGAACAGATAGTCTTTCTCCTAACAAAAAATGGTCGGCTTACATCAAAGATAATAATGTATTTATAAAACCAGTTAGTGGAGGAGAAGCCATTCAATTTACTACAGATGGTACAAAAGAGAAACCTTATGGAGCGCTGGCCTGGTCGCCAGATAGCAATTATGTAGTTGGGTATCATATAACCCTTGTTGAAGATTTGCCAGTGTATTATGTATTGACATCATTGCCTAATACAACAAGAGGGAAATTAAAAACAAACTCTTATAAACAACCTGGAGATCCTTTTACAACTTACGAAATGAATTTGTTTCATGTAGCAAATAATAAAGTTGTAAAAGTAAATACCCCAATTATTGACTTTTTTGATGCTCCAAAATTAGATTGGCGTAAAGGCGATGCTAATTATTTTACGTATGAAAAAGTAGATCGTGGTCACCAAAGATTTAGAATTATTGAGGTGAATGCTTCTACTGCTGAAACCCGTTCTATTGTTGATGAAAAGACAAAAACTTTTATTTACGAAAGCAGACTTTTTACACATTATAACAAAGAAAGCAATACGGTAATCATGTCTTCTGAAAAAGACGGTTGGAGACATCTTTACTCAGTTGATAATTTGACTGGTAAAGAAAAGCAGATTACCAAAGGCGAATGGGTTGTTCGAAGCATTGATAGTATTGACGAACACAAAAAAGAGATTTGGTTTTCTGCCAGCGGAATGAATAATGGCGAAGATCCTTATTATATTCATCATTATCGAATTGATTTTGATGGAAAAAAATTAGTTAATCTTACTCCTTCAAAAGGGAATCATTCTATTTCCTTTTCATTAAACAAAAAATATTACATCGATACATACTCAGAACCGAATGTTCCGACTACAATCGAATTGCACCGAACGGATACTGGTGCAAAAATAATGGAATTAGAAAAATCTGATGCTACAGCCTATTTAGCAACAGGAATGTCTTTGCCGGAACCTTTTCATGCAAAAGGCAGAGATGGAATTACAGATATTTGGGGAATTATATGCAGACCTGCCAATTTTGATCCAAACAAAAAATACCCTGTAATCGAAAGTATCTATGCAGGACCACAAGATTCTTTTGTCCCAAAAAACTTCATGGATCGATACACTACTGAAATGCAAAGTTTAGCGCAGTTAGGATTTATAGTCGTACAAATGGATGGAATGGGAACTGCCAATCGTTCGAAAGCTTTTCATGATGTTTGTTGGAAAAATTTAAAAGATGGAGGTTTTGAAGACAGAATTCTTTGGATAAAAGCTTTGGCAAAAAAATATGCTTATGTTGATGATTCCAGAGTTGGATTATACGGAACTTCTGCCGGTGGTCAAAATGCTTTAGGCGGTTTATTATTTCATCCTGAATTTTACAAAGCTGGTGTAGCCGCTTGCGGATGTCATGATAACAGAGTGGACAAACAATGGTGGAACGAGCAATGGATGGGATATCCGGTTGATAAAAACTACGAAGAACAATCGAACGTTACTAACGCGAAAAACCTGAAAGGTGATTTATTGCTAATAGTGGGTGAAGCTGATGAAAATGTTCCGCCAGAATCGACTTACCGTGTGGCTGATGAATTAATCAAATGTGGAAAAACTTTCGAATTTTTACCATTACCAGGTGTCGGACATAGCGATGGAGGACCTTACGGAAGAAAACGCAAACGTGATTTTTTTGTAAAACATTTATTAGGGGTAGATGCTCCGGATAGAAACAACGGCGAGTTGACTCAGTAATACTATAATTTTCTAAAGGTTCGAAACAGTTTTGTAAACACTAAAAAAAATATTTATGGGTAATATTAGCAGTAAGATTCAAATTTTATTTCTTCTAAATGTAGCAATGATGCTGCCAATAAATGCTCTTGCGCAAACTTCAAATCTTGGACTATACGAACAAACAAGCGAAGTGAACAATACAATGGTTCATTATGAAGCTGACAAAGGGAGTATTATCAGATTTTATTCTGTTGCTAGTACTGCTGATACTTACGGAACATATTTTGAAAGAAGCGATTATAATACTCCAGAAAGAAGAGAACGACTTTTAACATTAATAAGCCAATATCAAAACACGCTAAAAGCACTAGATTTTGATACCATGAACATTAATGGCAAAGTTGATTATATTCTATTTAATAGAAATTTAAATAATGAAAAAGATGCGTTGGTTAAACAGCAAAAGGTTTACAACAAAATAAAAGTTTATTTCCCTTTTGAAAATCAAATTTATGCTTTAGAAAAACCACGTCTTAGAGGAAATAAAGTGAATGGTGAAGCTGTCGCTAAAGAAATGAATTCGCTATGCAAAACCATTAAAGAGCAAATCAAAACCGTAGAAAAAATAAACGGTTTAGATAAAGAATCTTCCAATTTTGCGGTTCAGCATTCAAAAGCATTGCAACAGATCCTCAAAAAGTATTTTGAGTTTTATAACGGATATGACCCATTATTTACTTGGTGGGTTCCAAAAACCTACGAAGACTTAGACAAACTTCTTGCTGATTATGGTACACTTTTAAAATCTAAAAAAGTAGAAATAAGTACCCAAAAAGATGATGGCAGTGGAATTATTGGTAATCCAATTGGTAGAGATGAGTTAATTCGTCAATTAGAAACTGAATTTATTCCTTATTCGCCAGAAGAATTGGTAAATATTGCCAATAAAGAATTTGCTTGGTGCGATGCAGAATTGCTAAAAGCATCTAAAGAAATGGGATTTGGCGATAATTGGAAAGAGGCTCAGGAAAAAGTAAAAACATCTTTTGTAGCGCCGGGTGACCAGCCTCAGGCAATGTTAGATTTATACAATCAATCTGTTGATTTTTTAAAGAAAAACGATCTTTTGACAATTCCTCCAATTGCAGAGGAAACTTGGAGAGTATATATGATGTCGCCTGAAGCGCAAAAAGTAAATCCTTTCTTTTTAGGAGGCGAATCTCTAATTATTTCCTACCCAACAAACACCATGTCTTATGACGAAAAAATGATGAGTATGCGAGGAAATAATCCAAATTTCTCTCGTGCGACTATTCATCATGAATTAATTGCGGGGCATCATTTGCAACAATTTATGCGTGACCGTTACAAAGCGTATCGTCATTTTGATACGCCTTTTTGGGTTGAAGGAAATTCATTGTATTGGGAAATGTTGTTGTGGGATTTAAAATTTCCGCAAACTCCACAAGACAAAATCGGAATGTTGTTTTGGCGTATGCATCGCTGTGCCAGAATCATTTTCTCTTTAAATTATCATTTAGGAAAATGGACTCCGCAACAATGTATCGACTTTTTAGTAGATAGAGTTGGGCATGAACGAGCCAATGCTGAAGGCGAAGTACGTCGTTCTTTTGAAGGCGGATATAGCCCTTTATATCAAATAGCATATATGCTTGGAGGTTTACAATTTATGGCTTTAAAAAATGAAATGGTAACTACCGGAAAAATGAGTTACAAAGAATATCATGATGCTATTTTACACGAAAATAGTATGCCAATCGAATTGTTAAGAGCAATTTTAACGAATCAGAAGTTGGATCGGGATTTTAAAACAAACTGGAAATTTTATAAATTTTAATAATATCATATACAATTTCGTATGAAAAATGTAGTAGTAATAGGTGGTGGAATAATTGGACTTAGTTCTGCTTTTTATTTACAACAAAGTGGTTGTAAAGTAACGGTTATCGATAAGGATAATTTTAAAGATAATTGTTCATACGGTAATGCCGGTTATGTTTGTCCAAGTCACTTTATACCATTGGCTGCGCCAGGAATTATTTGGCAGGGATTCAAATGGATGTTCAATTCGAAGAGTCCATTTTATGTAAAGCCTTCCTTTAATAAAGCGTTGATAGATTGGGGATTAAATTTCGCAAAAAGTGCTACAAATAAAAATGTTATTAAATCGGCAATTCCGCTTAGAGATATTTCTTTGTTAAGCCAGCACGAATTCGAAGAATGGAACAAAATTCCTGATTTTAATTTTGGTTACGAACACAAAGGCATGTTAGAAGTTTTTCAAACAGAAAAAGTGGGTGAACACGCACATCACACTGTCGAAAAAGCAAAAGAATTAGGACTTGACGTTAGCTTGTTGAATTACGAAGAGTTACAGGCTTTGGAATCTCAAACAAAAATTAATGCGATTGGAGCTGTAAAATTTAATTGTGATTCTCATGTTTATCCAGACAAATTAATGGACGGACTTAAAAAACTACTATTAGCAAAAGGAGTAGAATTTAAATATGGTGAAACTGTACAATCTTTTGAAAAAAGTAATGGTGTAGTTACCAAAGTGATTACCAAAGAAAATGCATATCCAGCTGATGATGTTGTTATTGCTACCGGATCTTGGTCTAAAGAAATTGCTGAGTTAGTAGGTGCGAAGATTTCATTGATGCCTGGTCGAGGATATTCATTAACCTTAGAAGATTCAGATTATAAACTGAACCATCCGATGATTCTTGCCGAAGGAAGAGTTGCGATTACACCAATGGATGGAAATAAAATTAGATTTGGTGGAACAATGGAAGTGGTTCCAACTACTGCGAAACCACAGTATGAAAGAATCAACGGAGTATTGAATGCTGTTAAAGATTTCTTACCTGAATTTCAAATTGAAAAACCGGCAGAAAAAGATATTTGGTACGGTTACAGACCTTGCTCCGCAGATGGTTTGCCTTATATAGGAAAAATAAAAAAATACAATAATGTTGTTATAGCAACGGGACATTCAATGATGGGGCTTAGTCTTGGTCCTGGTTCGGGAAAATTAGTTTCTCAATTAATTAATAGAGAACCGACCAGTATTGATACTAAAGCATTTGAGGTAGAGAGATTTAATTAAAAAGGGTGGTTCCTTTCATACTGATTTTCTTTCTGGTTTAAATTAATATTTAATTTATTAGCCATCATCGTTGTTCCATAATAAAGGACTTAGAGATCTTTAAATCTAAATTAAAAAAAATAATAATTACGCCACACACAGTGGTAATGATAAAAATAACTAACTAAAACTAACCAACTAACCAACAAATGGAATCAAAAACAAATAAAAAAAAATTTAAACGGTCATTAGGTTTATTAGACGCTACAATGATTGTTGCTGGTTCTATGATTGGCTCAGGAATCTTTATTGTGAGCGCAGATATTGTTCGTAATGTAGGGTCTGCGGGAGCATTATTACTGGTTTGGCTGCTTACAGGTTTCCTTACGATTGCAGCGGCTTTAAGTTATGGAGAATTAAGTGGGATGTTTCCCAAAGCAGGCGGGCAATATGTTTATTTAAGAGAATCTTTCAATTCTCTTACAGGTTTTTTATACGGATGGAGTTTTTTTGCAGTTATACAAACAGGTTCTATCGCTGCTGTAGGTGTCGCTTTTAGTAAGTTTGCAGCTTATGTTTTTCCTTCTTTGAGTGAAAAAAATATAATTTTAGATTTAGGATTTTTGCAAATATCAGCTGCACAATTAGCATCTATTATTCTTGTTGTTTTTCTTACGTATGTTAATACTAGAGGTGTTAAAGAAGGAAAGATTATTCAAACCGTTTTTACAATGGTAAAACTAATTGCATTGTTTGGTCTTATCATTTTTGGTTTCATATTGGCTGCAAAAGCAGATGTTTGGAAAGCCAATTGGAGCACAGGTTTTTCAATAAATAAAATGGAAGGAAATACCCTTATTCCTTATTCAGGATTAGCTATAATGGGAGCAGTTGCTGCTAGTCTTGTGGGGAGTTTATTTAGCAGTGATTCATGGAATAATGTAACTTTTATTGCTCGTGAAATAAAAAACCCATCGAAAAATATTGGTAGAAGTCTTTTCCTTGGAACGCTGATTGTAACTATTATTTATGTTGCAACTAATATGATGTACTTATCGGTTCTTACTTTAGATGAGATCGCACATGCCGAAAATGATCGTGTTGGTGTTGTAGCTTCACAGCATATTTTTGGAAGTTCAGGAACTTATATTATTGCAATTTTGTTAATGGTCTCCACTTTTGGATGTAATAATGGATTAATACTTTCTGGAGCACGTGTGTATCATAGAATGGCAAAAGATGGTCTTTTCTTTAAAAAAATGGCGCAATTAAATAAAAATGGAGTGCCAGAGAAAGCATTGTGGATTCAATGTCTTTGGGCTTCTGTCCTTTGTTTAAGTGGAAAATACAATGAACTATTGGATTATGTAATATTTGTTGTTCTGATCTTTTATATCTTGACTATTGCGGGGATTTTTAGATTAAGAAAAACAAAACCAGAATTAGAAAGACCATATAAAGCAATAGGTTATCCAGTATTACCAGCTATCTATATTATTGCAGCTTCGAGTATTTGTATTATGTTATTGGTTTATAAATACAGCTCATCATTACCAGGATTGGCAATCGTATTATTAGGAATTCCAATCTATTACTATTTTGTAAATAAAGATAAATAAGCTACTACTTCATTAAAAATTAATCATTAAAAGTATTCTATAATGATATCAAATATTAAAAAAACAGCAGTAACACTTTTGATAGGAATGAGCTGTTTGGTTCATTCACAGAAAAAAGATTATGCGATTCAACCTGTCGATTTTACTCATGTTCATTTGACTGATAATTTTTGGAAACCAAAAATTGAAGTAAATGCAGAAGTTACTATTCCTTACATTTTAAAAAAGTGTAAAGAAACAGGACGAATCAATAATTTTTTGAGAGCTTCTAAAACAATTCCGGGCGACAAGTTGACTGATTTTCCTTTTGATGATACCGATGTGTACAAACTGATAGAAGGAGCATCCTATGGATTGCAGGTTAAAAAAAATCCTGTTCTGGAAAAACAATTAGATACTTTAATCGGAATAATTGCGGCAGCACAAGAGCCAGATGGTTATTTATATACTTTTAGAACCGTAAATGCTGCTCACCCTCATGAATGGATTGGGGATAAACGATGGGTAAAAGACGAAGATCTTAGTCATGAATTGTACAATGCAGGGCATTTGTATGAAGCGGCCACAGCTCATTTTATAGCCACAGGGAAACGCACTTTTTTGAATGTAGCCATAAAAAATGCCGATTTATTGGTTAAGGATTTTGGTCAGGGAAAATTGCAAATTTACCCTGGTCATCAGATTGTAGAAATGGGTTTGGTAAAATTATACCGAGTTACAAAAGAAAAAAAATATCTTGATTTAGCTAAATTCTTTTTAGATGTCCGCGGACCTGGAGGAGATTCTTATAATCAGGCAGATAAAAAAGTAGTTGATCAAAAAGAAGCTGTGGGTCATGCAGTACGTGCTGCTTATATGTACACCGGTATGGCAGATGTAGCTGCATTAACAGGAGATCAACAATATCTTAATACTATTGATAACATCTGGGGTGATGTAGTCGATAAGAAATTATACATAACAGGAGGTATCGGAGCTACTGGTGCTGGAGAAGCATTTGGTGCAGCTTACGAATTACCTAATATGTCCGCTTATGCAGAAACATGTGCAGCAATTGGAAATGTATATTGGAATTTAAGAATGTTTTTATTGCATGGAGATTCAAAATATATTGATGTTTTGGAGAGAACATTGTATAATGGATTATTATCTGGTGTTTCATTAAGTGGAGATCACTTTTTCTATCCGAATCCTTTAGCTTCTTTGGGACAACATCAAAGAGGAGAGTGGTTTAGCTGTGCTTGTTGTATCTCTAATATTACTAGATTTTTACCTTCAGTGCCTGGATATGTGTATGCTCACGATCACAATGATTTGTATGTAAATCTTTTTATGAGTAATACAATGGATGTAGAATTAGATGCTGCAAAAGTTACTTTGACACAACAAACGAATTACCCATGGAATGGAACGGTTGCATTGACTGTTGATCCTTCAAAAAAGGCTGATTTTTCGGTGCATGTTCGTATTCCTAGTTGGGCAATAGGCAAACCAGTTTCTGGGGATTTATATAGTTTTAAAGACAGTAAGTCTGTTGCTATTCCTATTTCTGTAAATGGAAAAAAAGTGGATTATGTTATAGAAAAAGGATACGCAGTTATTAAGCGTGCTTGGGTAAAAGGTGATAAAGTAACAGTTGATTTTCCTATGCCAATTCAAAAGGTATTGGCAAATGAGAATGTAAAAGCTGATAAAGACAGGTTCGCATTGCAAAAAGGGCCTATTGTTTATTGTCTGGAAGGTTTTGATCAAGCGGACAAAAGTGTGCAAAGTATTGTTGTTGATAAAGATGCTGTTGTAACCGAAAGTTACAAAGCGGACAAGCTAAACGGAATTTTAGAACTTTCAACTGTAGGTTCATCTTCAAGCCGTATCGAGAATAGTCAAGAATTAACACAATCTAAAAGTGTAGTTAATGCAATTCCTTACTACGCTTGGAATAACAGAGGAAGTAACGAAATGGAAGTTTGGATTCCTTATGAAACATCTGCTTCAAATCCAAAGCCTGCTAGTACAATTGCATCCAGAAGTGTAGTAAGTTCTTCTTCTAAAAGTAAATTAATGCTAAAGGCTTTGAATGATCAATATGAAGTTGCAAATTCAGCTGATAAAGAAGCAAACTATTTACATTGGTGGCCAAAAAATAATACAACAGAATTTGTACAATACGATTTTGATAAAGCCTATACCGTTTCATCTACCAAAGTGTATTGGTATGATGATACGCCTTGGGGTGGTTGCGCAGTTCCAGCTTCATGGCAAATATTTTATAAAATAGGAGAGGAATGGGTTCCTGTAAAAAACACCTCGACTTATGAATTAGCTAAAGACAAATACAATTCAGTACAATTTGAACCTGTAACAACTACGGCTTTAAAAATGGTTGTGCAATTACCAGTTGATAAATCAGCAGGAATTCATGAATGGATGGTAAATCAATAGGTTTATGAAAAAGCTATCATTTTTACACAAAACAAACAGAATTTTTTTTCTGTTTGTTTTGCTATTGAATATAATGAGTGTATTAACAAATAACGTTCAAGCACAATCAGTAAATCCTGTTTTGCAATATACTGTTTCGATGCCAAATCCAGAAAGTCATTATTTTCATGTTGAATTGAATTGTTCTGGTTGGAAAGAAGAAACTATCGATTTTAAAATGCCAAACTGGATGCCAGGCTATTATCAAATGATGAATTATAGCAAAATGGTAGAAAATTTTGTAGCAAAAAACGACAATAAAGATTTAGCTGTAACGAAGGCTAATGAAAATACATGGCAAATTAATGTAACAAAGAACAGACCATTCACATTGAGTTATGATGTAAAAGCAGATAAACAATTTGTTGCCAATAGTTTTTTAGATACCACACATGCGTATATCATTCCAAATAGTTTGTTTGTATATATAAATGAAAATTTGAATATACCAGTTTCTGTGAAAATTTCAGGAATGAAAGAGGGAATGAAAATTGCAACAGGATTAGAATCGATAAAAGAAAGTAAAACTGAATTTTATGCCTCTGATTTTGATATTCTGTATGATTGTCCAATACTAATTGGAGATTTAGAAGAGTTGCCATCTTTTAAAGTAAAAGGTATTGAACATCGATTTGTTGGATATAAATTAGGCAATTTTGATAAAGTAACTTTTATGAGTAATTTAAAAAAAGTGGTAGAATCTGCCGTTGCTGTAATTGGTGATATTCCGTATAAAGAATATACATTTATTGGAATCGGTCCAGGGCAGGGAGGTATAGAACATTTAAATAATACGACTGTAAGTTTTGATGGTAATGGGTTAGACAATCCTGATACTATGACGACGATGATGAATTTTTTAGCTCACGAATATTTTCACCATTATAATGTAAAAAGAATAAGACCTTTCGAACTAGGACCTTTTGATTATGATAAAGGAAACAAAACAAACCTACTTTGGGTAAGCGAAGGATTATCTGTCTATTATGAATATTTAATTGTAAAAAGAGCAGGACTTATCAATGAACAAACGTTATTTAATAATTTTGAAAGTAGTATTAATGCTTTTGAGAACAGTCCAGGCAGAAATTATCAATCACTAACACAGTCTAGTTTTGAGACATGGAGTGATGGACCTTTTGGAAAACAAGGAGAGAATGCGAATAAAGCTATTTCTTATTATGACAAAGGACCTGCAGTTGGTCTTGTTCTTGACTTTGCTATTCGCAAGGCAACAGAAAATAAAAAATCTTTAGATGATGTTATGCAACTTTTGTATTGGCAGTATTACAAAAAAATGCAGCGTGGATTTACAGATGCTGAATTTCAACAAGCCTGCGAGACTACAGCCAGAATTTCATTAGCCAAAGAGTTTGAATATGTGTATACTACCAAAGAAATTGATTATAATGCCTACTTATCTTATGCAGGATTAAGATTGAAAGAACAAGTTGATTACGATTCTAAATCCAAAAAATATTCCTTTCAATTTTTGGATACAAAAAATGAATCGCAACAAAAAGTTTTCTATTCATGGTTGAATAAATGATTTGTATTTATCGTATGTAAAAGCAATGAATTTAGATCTTTGAATTAAATGAATGCCTTTGAATTTATAAGTATTGGATTAAAAAATATGACAGACCATCACAGATTATTTTTAATAAGATGTGATGTTTTTTTTTTTTTTTTTGCCTCTTATGTTTTATATAACATACTGTAATTTAAGGTTTTTTGAGAGTTGTGTTTCTTTACTGTTGTTGCGTTTTTTTAGTGATAATGTTTATAAGTCTGTATTATTACTATACAATTAACATTATTTTTTTTAGTAGTATTTAATTTATTCGAATTTGCATCAAATAAAGCAATAAAAGGATAATATACTATTGGTTTAGGATAAATTGTTGGTCTTTGTTATTGTGATTAAAATTTAATTTTACAAGTGTTTAAATCACACAATTGATTAATTGTGCATTAACAAAGAGAATTAATTTTTAACCATAACCAAAAACAAAAGCTATGAATTTTACCAACCTTTCAGCAATGCAAATTTTTGAGAGTAAATTTTGGAAGGGAAAAATGGGATTAACCATTTTTTTATTTCTAACTTTTCTCACCTCATTTGCGCAAAAAAAAATCCAGGGTACCATAAAAGATAACAATGGAATACCTCTTTCCGGGGTGACAATTACAGAAAAGAATATTTCTAATTCTGTAGTGTCCGATTTTGATGGAAAATTTGAGATTGTCCTTAAAGATGAAAAGTCTAATTTACTTTTTACTTATATAGGATTTAAAACTAAGGAAGTAGCAATTGCAAATAAAAGCAAAATTGATGTCTTTCTGGTGAGTGACACTGAGCAATTAGCAGATGTAGTTGTCGTAGGTTACGGTACGCAAAAAAAATCAAGAGTTACTAGTGCAATTGCTAGTATAAAAGAAAAAGATTTTATTAAGGGAAATATTAGAGATGCTTCCGATCTTATTAAAGGTAAAGTGGCAGGTTTGACAATCACTAACGGTTCAGGAGATCCGGGTTCATCCTCAAATATTACATTGCGTGGATTTTCTACCATAATGGGAGATAATGGTCCTCTGGTCTTAATTAATGGTGTACCTGGAAGCCTTAATACGGTTGCTCCAAATGAAATTGCTTCAATCGATGTTTTGAAGGATGCTTCGGCTGCTGCAATTTATGGAACAAGAGGAGCCAATGGAGTAATTCTTATTACTACAAAAACGATAAATAAAGAAATGGAACCAACTATTACCTATTCAACATTTGCTACAGTAAACAATTTTGCTAATAAGGCTAAATTTTTAGATGCAGGTCAACAAAGAAGTTTACGTGCTGAAGGATTCTCAATTCCTTTTACAGATGGTGGAGCTAGTACAGATTGGTTAGATGAAATATCAGGAAGCGGATTTGCTCAAAATCATAATTTAGCTTTAAAAGGAGGAAATGCTAAAACAAATTATATCGTAAATCTTAATTATGTAAACGAAACAGGCGTTTTTAATAACACATTTAATAAAGAGTACCGTTTTTCATTTGATGTGAATCATACTATGTTTAATGATAAATTGAAAATTAACTTAAGCTTACTAAATGGTACACAAAATATGGGTCTTTCAGAAGGAACAGCAGCTTATGCTTACAGACAGGCGATGATAAGAAACCCTACGGCTCCTGTATATAATTCAGATGGAACTTATAATGAGGATACGGGTAAATTTCAATATTATAATCCTGTAGCTATTATGAACGAAACAAAACAAGACAGGAACAGTACTTGGCAAAGATTTACTGCTAATATAACTTTTGATTTATTACCAGGGTGGAATGTAGGTACACAACTTTCAAAAAATAAAAACACAGGTTTAAATGGATATGCTGAAACCAAAAAGCATTATTCAAATACTATAAATAAGAGAAATGGAGTGGCTTCTAGAGATACAGGAACTACAGATAGTGATTATGTAGAAATAACGTCCAAATACCATAAAATTTTTGATAAGCACGAATTTACAGTATTAGGGGGGTATAGTTATCAATATATACTAAATCAAGGTTTTTCGGCTAGTAATTATGATTTCCCTACAGATGCTTTTTCTTATAATAATTTACTTGCAGGAAATGCTTTGACTGATGGAAAAGCAAGAATGGGAAGTTATAAAGATGATAGTACATTAATAGGATTTTTTGGTAGAGTTAACTATAATTTTAATAGTAAATACGATTTGTTATTTAGTATTAGGAGAGAAGGTTCTTCTAAATTTGGTGCCAATTACCAATGGGGTAATTTTCCAGCTGTTTCTGCAGGATGGAGTATAAATAAAGAGTCTTTTTTAGAAGACGTTACTGCTGTAAACGCTTTAAAATTGAGAGCAGGTTATGGAGTAACAGGAGTTATTCCTACTGAATCTTATATGTCTAAAACATTGTATGAATATGATGGTTATTTTTTTAATGATGGAAAATGGGTAAAGGGATTACAGCCAACAAGAAATCCTAACCCTGATTTGCGCTGGGAGAAAACAACAGAGGTAAATATTGGTCTTGATTTTGGATTTTTGGATAATAGAATAAGCGGAAGTTTTGATGTCTATAGCAAAAAAACTAGTGATATGTTATTTAATTATAATGTACCAACTCCGCCTTATTTAGCGACTGGTATGACTGCTAACGTTGGTAAAATGGAAAATAAAGGATTTGAGATTCTTCTTAATACAATTCCTGTCAAAACGGAGAATTTTGTTTGGAACTCTTCTATGACTTTTTCACACAATAAAAATGAACTGACAAGTCTTTCTAATGATTTATATAAAATTGAAGGAGATTATTTGAATGTGGGAAACACAGGAGACCCTATTTCATTTACAACTCATAGACTAGAAGTGGGACAATCAATAGGTAATTTTTGGGGATTAAAATCGGTAGATATTACTAATGATGGAAAATGGATTGTAGAATTGCCAGATGGTACAAGAAAAACGCTTACTACTGCTATGTATAATGATGCCAATATGCAATATTTAGGCAATGGTGTTCCGCAATATTATGCAGGTTGGACCAATACTTTTAGTTACAAAAAATTTGATTTAAGTGTTGTATTAACAGGAGCTTTTGATTTTCAGATACTAAATACGCAACGTATGTTTTACGAGAATCCTACAATTGCTTATAATATGTTGGACAGTGCATACGATAAAGTGTATGATAATGCGGTATTAAGTTACAATCAAACCTATGTGAGCTATTATATTGAGCAAGGTGATTATGTAAAGGTTGATAACGTAACCTTATCTTATAATTTTGATGTTAAGCCATTTAAGTTTTTAAGCGCGATGCGATTGTATGTGTCTGGAAATAACTTAGCCACATTTACAAAATACAAAGGTTTAGATCCAGAAATAAAAAGAGAGGATCCATTGTCTCAAGGTATGGATAACAGAGATAAATATCCAAGTACTAGAGGTTTAACCCTAGGATTAAATGTAACTTTTTAAATTAAATCAAAATGAAAAATAAAAACATAGTATATAAAATACTTGCTTCGAGCTTACTATTTTTAGGAGCAGGATGTACAAATTTGGACGAGAATGTTTATGATAAAGTCCTTGCAGAGAATACTAAATTTACAGCAGAAGATTTGACTAGTCTTATAGCACCAGCTTATACCTCATTTAGAGATGTTTATTGGGGTTGGGATGCAGCATTTTGCTTGTATGAAGAATCATCAGATTTAATGGTAACACCACAACGAAATGGTATTGGATGGGGAGATTATTACATCACAATGCATCAACACACTTATGAGGCTCCGCTTCCTCATGCGGATGGAAATTGGATTTATTTATATAATGGTGTAAATAGTGTTAATAAAGCAATTTTTCAAATAGAACAAATACCAGGTATTGAGAATAAAGAAACCATTTTTCAAGAATTGAGAGCACTAAGAGCTATTTATTATTATTTATTATTAGATAATTTTAGAAATGTTCCTATAGTAACCAAATATGATTTCCCAAAAGGATATTTGCCAACACAGAATACAGGAAAAGAAGTATATGATTTTGTAGAAAGTGAATTAAAAGGAGCTTTACCTTATTTAAGTGAAGAAAATAATAGTGCCACTTATGGGAAAATTACAAAGTGGGCTGTTAAAATGACTTTAGCAAAATTATATTTAAATGCAGAAGTGTATATAGGAACACCAAAATGGAACGAAGCCTTGGCTGAGGTTAATGAGGTTATTAATAGCGGTAAATTTAGTTTGACAAGTAATTATTTGGACAATTTTAAAATAAAAAATGAAAGTTCACCGGAAGAAATATTTTCTATTCCTTTTGATCAAATTAAAGCCGGTGGAAATTATTGGCCATTCAAAACATTAGCAGCCGAAAGTCAGAGAACTTATGATTTGGCTGGAGGACCTTGGAACGGAACTGGTGGAATACCTCAATTTATAGATACTTATGATCCAGATGATCAACGATTAAAAGATTCTTGGTTAGGAGGAAAACAGTTTGATAGTAAAGGAGAACCAATAATGTTAGAAAATGGGCAACAATTTGAATATATTAATTATTTGACTAATGTAAATGGTTGCGAACCTAATGAAGGATATAGAATGGTTAAATATGAAATTGGTACTGGTGAAATTGGACAAACAAGTAATGATGTTCCATTTTATAGATTAACTGATGCCATGATGATTAAAGCAGAATGTTTGTTAAGAACTGGAGATGCTAATGGGGCAGCAGCAATTGTAACAGAAATCAGACAAAGAGATTTTAAAAACACCAATCCAGCTAAAGCAACTGTTACAGGAGCTAAACTTTTAGGTGGTAGTGTTTATAAATACGGAACTTATGATTCTGGAGTAATTACAGATTATGAAGGAGGAGCAGATATTCAGTATGGAGGTTTCTTAGATGAACTAGCTTGGGAATTTGTCGGAGAAGCGCATAGAAAACAAGATTTAATACGATTTGGAGTATTTTCAACAAAATCTTGGTTTTCAAACAAAGCTAATCCTGCTGGTGCTTTTAGAAAGATTCTTCCAATACCAAAGGTTCAATTGGAGAGAAATAGTAATTTGAAACAAAATCCAGGTTACATACAATAATAATTTTGAGTTAGTTTTAGTTTTATTAGGAGGTAATTTATTTACCTCCTTTTTTTTAAAATAATTACTAGAATGATAGATGAAATTTTCGATATAATTTCCACTGAAATATAAAAAAGACAAAAGAAATGACTTTTGTTACAATGTAAATTAATTTTAGAATTGATAGATTGTGTTAATGAAATGAATAAATTTAATATAAAAAAACTACTGTTTTTTAGTAGGTTTTAATGATTTAAGATATTATGAGTAAAGATAAATTTAAGAAAGAAGCCCTACAGTATCATGAAAAACCTCAACCAGGTAAAATTAAAATTGTGCCTACAAAACCTTATGCTACACAACGTGATTTAGGGCTAGCCTATTCTCCGGGAGTAGCTGAGCCTTGTTTAGAAATTGCTAAGGATGTAAATAACGTTTACAAATATACCGCCAAGGGAAATTTAGTAGCTGTAATTTCTAACGGAACTGCTGTTTTAGGATTGGGAGATATCGGCCCAGAAGCTTCTAAACCAGTTATGGAAGGAAAAGCATTATTGTTTAAAATTTTTGCTGATATTGATAGTATTGATATTGAATTGGATACTAAAGATGTAGATAAATTCATAGAAACGGTGAAAATAATGTCGCCAACTTTTGGTGGTATTAATCTAGAAGATATAAAAGCACCTGAGGCTTTTGAAATAGAAAGAAGACTTAAAGAAGAGTTGGATATTCCGGTGATGCACGATGATCAGCATGGTACTGCGATTATTTCGGCTGCAGCTTTACTAAATGCTTTAGAAATAATAGATAAAAAAATAGAAGAAGTTCGCATTGTTGTTAGTGGGGCAGGAGCTGCCGCTGTTTCTTGTACCAAACTCTATAAAGCTTTTGGAGCACGTGCCGAAAATATTGTGATGTTAGATAGTAAAGGAGTAATCAGAAGTGATAGAGAAAATTTATCAATTGAAAAATTAGAATTTGCTTCGGATAGAAAAATAGATACTTTAGAAGAAGCTATGGTCAATGCCGATGTTTTTATCGGATTATCTATTGCTGATGTGGTTAATCCAGCGATGTTATTGACTATGGCAAAAGATCCTATTGTTTTTGCAATGGCCAATCCAGACCCAGAGATTGCCTATGAATTGGCAGTACAAACTAGAAAAGACATCATTATGGCAACAGGACGTTCTGATCATCCTAACCAAGTAAATAATGTTTTGGGATTTCCATATATTTTTAGGGGAGCATTAGATGTTAGAGCAACAAAAATTAACGAGGAAATGAAAATGGCTGCGGTAAAAGCCTTAGCTGAATTAGCAAAAGAATCTGTTCCTGAACAAGTAAATATTACTTATGGTGAAACTCGTCTAGCTTTTGGTAAAGATTACATTATACCTAAACCTTTTGATCCTAGATTAATTTATTCAATTCCTCCTGCTATTGCCAAAGCAGCTATCGATAGTGGGGTTGCTCGAATTAAGATTGAAAATTGGGACAATTATAAAGAAGAATTGTTGTTGCGTTCTGGTAATGATAATAAAGTGGTTCGAATGCTACATAATAGGGCAAAAATAAATCCTAAGAAGATTGTTTTTGCAGAGGCAGATCATTTGGATGTTTTGAAAGCAGCTCAAATTGTTTATGAAGAAGGAATTGCTGAGCCAATTTTATTAGGTAACAAAGAGACTATTTTAGGGTTTAAAAAGGAGTTAGACTTTAATGCAGATATTGTTATTATTGATTCTAAAGATGCAGAATCTAAAGAAAAAAGAGATCAATATGCTCAGAAATATTGGAATAATAGAAAAAGAAGTGGAGCTACTTTATATAGTTCTCAGTCAAAAATGCGAGAACGAAATTATTTTGGTGCGATGATGGTTCTTGAAGGGGATGCTGATGGTATGATTTCAGGTTACTCAAGATCCTACCCAACGGTTGTAAAACCAATTTTTGAAGTTGTCGGAAAAGCTCAGGATGTAAAAAAGGTTGCAACAGTTAATATTTTGACAACAGAGCGAGGTCCAATGTTTTTGGCTGATACAGCAATTAATATTGAACCAACAGCAGATGAATTGGCAGACATTGCTCAAATGACTGCAAACGTAGCTAGCTCTTTTGGTTTTGATTCTGTTATTGCGATGCTTTCTTATTCTAATTTTGGTTCATCAACGCATCCTAACGCTGCAAAAGTTAGAAAAGCAGTAAATATTTTGCATGAAAAGAATCCAGATTTATTAGTAGATGGAGATATTCAAACAGATTTTGCTTTAAATACAGAATTATTGCAAAAGACTTTTCCTTTTTCCAAATTAGCAGGTAAAAAAGTGAATACGCTTATTTTTCCAAATTTAGAATCAGCTAATATTACTTATAAATTATTGAAGGAACTGAATAAGTCTGAATCTATTGGTCCAATCATGATGGGATTAAGCGAAGCTATTCATATTCTTCAATTAGGAGCAAGCGTAAATGAAATTGTAAATATGACTGCTGTAGCTGTAATTGATGCTCAAGAGCGTGAAAAAAGTAAAAGCTAATGCTTAGTTCTCTATTAATAAAAGATTAGGTCTAATTTTAAAAACCTCCAAATTCATTGATTTTGGAGGTTTTTTGATTTGGAAATAAATTGATATCTGATGCCTTTTAAAACCAAAAAAGACTGCAAAGTGTTTGAACACATGCAGTCTTTTTTATAATTAGTCTCTAAAAATCTTAATTTATATTTAAATGTATATTATATCGTACCATTAATCCATTATAGACCAAAGCCATTGAGACCGTATATTTATCTCCTGATACTGTTGCATCTGGGAATTGACCAATATTAAGTATGCCATCATTGTCATACTCTACATACATTAATGAATTATCATTATAACCCTCAGCATTACCATTTTTACTAAACCAAAAACCTGGAGGATTAGCTGTATAATCTTTCATAAAAGTTCTATCATCGTTATTGATAGCATAAAAAACAATATTGCTTCTTATTTTTAATTCGTCTTCTGTAGTTTTCAAAAGTTTAGCTGCTTGAGATAAATCAATAGTTACTTGATAACCAAAATAGTCATTTGTTGGTGGTTGATTTGTAGTTAAATCGAAAACGCCTTCATATACTGGTTTTGTAGATTTAAAGCTAACATCTAAATTAATGGTTGTATCTGGCTGTATAATATATTCAGCTGAAACAAAATCTAAAGGCAACAGGTAAGAATTAATACCTTCGGTATCTAGTAATTTTGAATCTAGTTCATAGCTTATTGTTAATTGATGCTTACTTTTATCAACTTCGATGGATTTAAAGCTATAACTACCTGCTGGAAAACTCAAATAATTGGTATTATTAGCAGCATTATAAGTCGCAACTTTATCTGGATTTGCTTGAACTGTGAATTTAGAAACATCAATGTTATTAAAATTATATTTAGCATACACTTTTAAAATTGGTTTTGCTACGGTATCGTCAACGACAAGCTTTACCACTTTATCGTCAAAAAAGAGTGTTGGATCTGCTATAGCAACATGCACTATTGCTTGACTACCAATGCTGTCATTATTAGAATCCGCAGTATTTGATTGTAGTTTTATTGGAACCACATAATTTGCAGAAGCTTCTAAACCTAACTCATCTACAATTTTTTGAATATTAAAAACTATAGGTGTACTAGTTTCTATTGCATTAAGTTTTAATGATTCTGTTAGCGTATAATAACTTGCTGGTAGTATTTTATAATCCGTTTTCTGAACGCTATTGTAATCATTCAGAATTTGTTCATCAACTTTTAAAGTTACATCTAAAGGTGCTGCATCTTTATTTTTTATTTTTAAAATATAGCTAAACTCATCTTCTGTTGTTGACATTTCTGCCTTTTGAAAACCATACGTTTCAAAATACAAATCGAGATTAAAACTAGTCCTTTCATTTACAGTTTCGTCTATCGAGTCGTTACAGGATACAAATAAGCATCCTAGTAGGAGGTAAGTATATAAAATTAATTTATTCATCTTAAATGTATTTAAATTATTTTCTAGTAAGTTTATGTAAATGCACCGTTATATTAAATGTTCCTTGTGCATAAATACGAAATGCAAAAGCGACCTGTATATTTACATTATATTCATTAAGATGACCTTTTGGAATATTTAAATAACAAAGCGCATCACCACCCTGATCCCAAGACTGACCTTTGACAACTACAACATTAAAATATGGAAATGTAAATCCAATTAAACCAGGCATTTGATGCTCAATAGATGTATCTGTTAATACAGGAGTAAAATAAGGATCCCAATCATCTATAGAAGGCCATGTTGGCATCCATCTAGTAATTTCGCCTGCTTTTGGATTAAAAGCAACGCCATTTTTATCTAAAAATTTATAAATACACTTCGTTTCTTCTTGTGTACCAGGAACAAAATCTACATCTATTGTTATATTTTCATCATCCGTATTATTTAAAGTAGAACCATCAGAATAGTCTCTTACCCTTTTAAATGGTAATATATAAGGAACTCCACTTGAATTTGTTAGTACAATTTTAGCGGCATCTTCAATAGTTTTCTCTCCTTTTGAATTACTTACCTTTACATCTATTGAATAGCTGCCTCCTGGCAAAAAGGTTGTTGCTGGAGTAAATTCCATACGTCCTCCTATAGGATTTATTTTAAATGGTTGCACAATACTATCTTTAAATCTAGAATTAAGCAGCGCCATAGTAGAATCTAGATAAGTCACAGGTTGTTTATAAACCTTAATACTCTGAGGTTCTTTAAAGATTGCTGTCACATCATTTCCTACTGAATCTTTTACTTTAAGAAGCTCGACATTTAGAGGAGACGAAGAACCATTTGCTACTATTGGCGCAGAATAAGTAGTTTTTCCTCTTTCTACCATATAGACACTATTATTGTAAAAAATGTTATCGCTTAAATACCCGATTTCAGGTTTTTCGCAGGCTCCAACAATTAATAGTAATGTTACTATTAGCGTTGATATGATTATATTTTTTCTCATAATTAGTTTTATTTTAAAAAATTATTTTTTAACTTCTTTTGAAAAAAGATTAAAAACGTGACTGTTATTAAGAACATGAAGTACTGTGCCATTGCCATTTTGGGTTAAAATATCTGAAGTTTGGCATACTTCATTTATTTTACCATCCTTACAGTAGTACAGAAAATACACTGGAGTATCACTATGCTCATAGTAAACCTTGTCATCGGTTTTAATTCTCTTAACTGTAATCAAAGTATCTGCCAAAGTTTTATATTCTGTACCAGCAGTAGTTGCAGAATTCAATAAAATCTTCTCCTTAAAAACATATTGCAAAATACTATGTGAAGTAATAGTTGGGTCATTTAATAAATCATCTAATGTATATGTCTTTGGTACTTCTCCTGGGGAACCAGGATTCAGAGCTTTTTCTTTAGCTTCTAAAAAACGTTTTATACTATAATCATCTGGAGCAAAGAAAGTTCCAGAGGAATTAATAGTCTCTTTTAAATCATAATGATCGATTAAAGTAATAAGTGTATCAAACATTTGATATTTATGAGCTTTTAAGTAATCATAAGCTGTTAATTCTGTCTCAGCCTTTGCTACTCCGCTGTCTGTTAAATAGTCATCCTGTGTACAAGCTGTAATGCTCAGAAAAAGGATTAAAACTATTATGCTGTTTTTTAAAAATAAATTCATACTTGCAGTTTTTATATATTTATTTATCATAATCTTATTATTGCGCCTGAGATTTCCAAAATTCAGTTTGTGTAAACAGTATATTAGTTTCTAACAATGAAGGTTGTATTGGCCAATAACTCTTTCCGTTTAGGAACTCAGCTGGAGATATTTTATTAGAAGAATCTCCGAACTTATACACTTTTTTTTCACGAGCCAAACGTACTAAATCATAAAAGCGATGTCCTTCCATAAACAATTCTCTACCGCGCTCTTCGATAATAGCTTCAAATAATTTGTCATTAGTTGTAGTTGAATTTTCTAAACCAGCCATTACTCGAATACTATTTAATGTTACTCTTGCTTCAGCATATTTACCTTGTGCTGCTTGCGCTTCTGCTTGTAATAAAGCAATATCAGCTAAACGAAAAACTACTATATTATTAAGGCTTAATGCTGATGTTTCACTAGTGTAAATAATTTTGGAATATTTAAGAAGAATTGGCCATTGACTTGAAAATTCTGCAAAACCTTTCGTTCTTCTTAAATCTTTTGGGTCATTAAAGAAAATTTGCTGTACAGTTTTAAGATCAAATTGCCAAACTGTTTCTTTTGTATCCACACCTCTAGGTGTTTTCAAATACTCTCCTCTAAGTAAAAAACGAGGAAGACTTAGATCATTACCACTTTGGGCTTCATTTTCAGAATTTTGAGCAATTTCGAATATACATTCTTCAGACTGACCTTTAAAAATATCTAGATAATTATTACGATCTACATAGCTATAAACATTACTATTGATAACATTTCCAGCAGCAATTTCACAGGCGGGATAATTACCAGACCAAGCATAAATATGAGCGAGTAAAGCCCAAGCTGCACCAGCATTTGCTCTAACTACTTTATCAGTCGCAGTACTATAATCCCATGACAAATATTTAAGAGCTAATTGGCAATCCTCAGTAGCTTTGATTAATACTTTTGCTACATCCTCACGTTTATAATTCTTTAGGTCAACAATATCTGGATCTGAACTATCAACAATAGGCACATTACCCCAAACACGAGCCATATAAAAATAAGAAAAGGCTCTTATAAAATAGGCTTCCCCTATATACTGATTATACTGTACATCATAATCACTAAACTCCTCTTTTGGAATTTCTGGAATGTGTTTAAGGCATAGATCAGCTTGTTTTATAGCAGCATAAAATATAGAAAAATCTCTTACTTTATACATGGGATTCCATGTGTCTGTTACAGGAACTGATTTTCCTAATTTAAATTTCATAATATCTGTAAACTCGGACCTAAGTTCTCTATCAGTAGAAAAAACATCAGTTCCAAGATCTCCATGTGCATAGTAGGACAATCCTGAGTTTAAAGCCTTTCTTAATTGAGCATAACCTCCTGCAACTGCGGAATTAGCATCAGTGCTATTTCTCCAAAAAGTAACGTTAGAGGGTTGACTTATTGGTTTTTCATCCAAATAATCAGAACAAGAATTCAAGGATATTACAACAAAACAAAATGTAAGTAGGTGTTGTATATATTTAGTTTTATAATATGTTTTCATGTTTTTTATTTTTTAATTTTAGAAAGTAGCAGATAATCCAAGAGTAAACTTAATAGCCAATGGGTAATTATTTCCTGATGAATACCCATCTGAACCAACAGCTTCCGGATCAGGTAAAGTTGATTTTGTAAACAATGCCACATTATCTGCCATACCATAAAATTGTAGGGCACTTAATCCTATTTTTTTGCCAAAACGTTCAGGGACGCTATAACCCAATCTTATGTTTTTTATTCTAAAAAAGCTACCGTCTTCAATATATTGAGAATTGGCAACATTGAAACGATCAACATTACTGTTGTTACTAATCACACTTCCATATTCAGCGGTAGTATCGCCGGGACCTTGGTAATAATTTAAATCTTGAATGATACCTAAGGTTGCGCGTGAACCCCAATCTGCCCAAGGAGCAGCAGTTCTTGATCCATTAAGTCTGTCTGAAATGTAAGCATTCCATATTTTTCGCCCATATACAAAGTTGCAAAATATAGACATTGACCAATTTTTGTAACGGAAATCATTAGAAATACCTCCTGACGCTTTAGGATTTGGACTTCCTGCATACTTTTTGTCTAGGTTGTCAATAATATGATCCCCATTTTGATCTACATATTTAGGATCCCCAGCTTTAATTGTTTCACCATAAAATTTCATTTTTTGCCCAGTTAAAGGATCTGTAGGAACTTCAGCATCTGTTGCATAAACACCTTGAATATCCCATACTCTGTAATTAAATAAAGGCATTCCTTCTGTTAATGTATATTGTAACCAAGGTGGCCCAACAGTAAGATCCTTTCCTCCATCAGGTAATTTGGTAACATAGTTATCGTTAAAAGCAATATTAAAAGAGGTACTCCATTTAAAATTAGAAGTATTTCCTAAGTTTACAGTAGAGAGTGTAAATTCGTACCCAGTATTTCTGATATTTACTGCATTACCACTATAAAAATTATACCCTGATGTTGCTGGTGCTACTAAAGTAGAGTAGAAAACGTCTTGAGAATCACGGGCATACCAATCAGCATTTATTTGCACACGATTATTAAACATATTAAGATCAATACCAACATTGACTTGTGGATATTTCTCCCAAGTAACATCTTTTGATCCTGCAAAGTCACTATAATTTTGTGATACTGTGGGTACACCATTATAAGTAGCAGCCTGTGCAGGATTATTTACTCCAAATGAGGAACCATCGTAGCTAGCATTTCCAGTATAAATATTATATTGGGCATAATAACTTGCTGGGTCATTACCTGTTACTCCATAACTACCTCTGAATTTAAGGAAATTAACTACCTCTTTAACAGGTTCAAAGAAAGATTCTTCTGAAACAAGCCAACCTGTTGCCACAGAATAAAAATCAGTCCAACGTTCGCCTGAATTATAACGAGATGATCCATCTCTCCTATAACTACTTGAGAACAAGTATTTCTCTTTGTAATCATAACTAAAACGACCAAAAACTCCCATTCGTTTCTTTTCTTCAATATAAGAATTACCACTTAAATCTACTCCAGGAGAAATACCAGAAACAGTACTTCCTAAACTACCCTGACCACGTAGGTAGGAACTTTTATTATCCTGTGAAGAAGCTTGCAGTCCTAATATTGCTGAAAAATGATGTTGATCATTTAAGCTTTTTGTGTATGTTAAATAATTCTCAATTTCATTTATATTAGTCACAAAGTGCTCACTAACTGCAGCATCTTTATCCACCTGGTAAATAAATGCGCTTTGAAATTGGTCTCGTCTATTCTCAAAGAAGTTATAAGAAAATGAACTCGTGAATAGCAAGTCTTTTGTGAAATTAATATTTAACCTAGCATTCGCCAAAAGTCCCACTCTCTTGTCATCATCCAGATTTCCTGCCTCACCTTTGTAAGCCTTTTTTTGTTTATCCGAAATGTTCCAAAAAGAACTAGGAAATGCCCAAGTAGAAAACGGAAAAGTTTCTCCATTACCAAATCCATGCTTTGTATCCATAAAGGAAGGCATGACATTTACCGTAAAATTTATTTTATCAGTTAGATATAAAGACAAAAACATTGTAGGCGAAAATCTTTTTAATCTGTAACCAATAATAACACCAGTTTCGTCATAATACCCTAGAGATACCTTATATTGGTTTTTCCCGAATGCTCCACTGACGCTAGCATCAACGTTACTAATTTTTGCATTTTGAATAAAAAGGTCTTGCCAGTCAGTATGGTTATTAAAGGCAACATTCAAACTATCCGTTAAACCCATATGGAAATTATGATCTAAATCTTTATAGTTTTTACTAATTGCATCTAATTTTAGCTGGCGTTCTAATCTTCCAACAGTAACTGTTCTTAAAGAAGGTTTCAATCCAATTCCTGTATAAGCATTTACTCTAAAAGTTGGCCTTTGATTTTTAGATCCTGCCTTTGTCTTAATTAAGATAACACCATTCGCTCCTCTAGAACCATAAATAGCAGAGGCAGAGGCATCTTTCAAAACATCTACCGATTCGATTTCATTAGGATTAAGTGACGCTAGTGGATTATTACCATAAGAACTTGGCATATCATTGATGTCGTAAATAATACCATCAACAACATAAAGTGGGTAACTAATACCTCCTAAACCGACACTATTAGAACCTCTAATATTAGTAACAGTTCTCGCTCCAGGTTCACCTGATGTACTTAGGGAAGTAAGTCCTGCTACTTTACCTGCTAAAATTTGATCAATAGAAGCATACGGAACATTCTCTATATCCTTAGCTTTTACAGTAGTCATAGCACCTGTAACCGTTTTCTTTTGCACACTTTGGTAACCAATAAGTACCACTTCTTTAAGAGATTCTGCTTGGTCTGTCATGACTACGGTAATATCATTTTGACCATTAATAGTAACCTCTTGATCCTTCATGCTGATATATGAAAATATCAAAACATTCTTTTTTTCTGGAACATCAATAGTGAAGTCTCCATTTTTATCAGTTACAGTACCTCTAGATGTACCTTTTACAACAACATTAACCCCATTTAAAGGAGATCCAATTTCATTAACAACTTTACCTTTCAAAATTCTGTCTTGACTTTGTTCAAAAGTCATATCAAATGTTTCTGCCCTAATAATACTTACTTTAAATAGCGACACTAAACATAGTAGTAAAATTATTTTTGAAAGTTTTACATTTTTACTTTTTACTCTTTTCTTCATAAGATACAATGGATTTTAGTATATAGCCTAAATTTCATAATGTCTAAAAAAACTTAAACAATTGTTTCATTTACAAATGCTTTTATTTTAAAATTTCATTAACATAGGTTTAAGATTTATTCAATTAAAATCGATAATTATTAACAAACTTCAAATGCTTGTTAATAGATTTAAACAGGAGTAATTATTAAATAAATGAATGTTTAATTAATAAAAACGCCTTACTTTTTAAAGAATTAAGATTTTTTTTGGATTTTTCATAGTTTAGATTTTTTTTAGGTTAGTTAGATAATATCATAATTTTAAGTTAAACTTAAATATTACATTTGTAAAACTACATTATAAGAGTAGGCTGAATAACCTATAATTTACTCTAAACTAATATTATGTTATCTACTTTTGTGTTTTTGTATATGTTTTAATAAAAAACATATACTTACCACAGTAAAGTGTATAAAAGGCAATACTTAATTCGGATAAAATATGTTTTCTTTAAGGATTAAATAAATTTATATCAGTCCTAATCTATGTATGATTTTAGATATTTAATGACTAAAAAAATCATCACTCGAAAGGTATAGTGCATTGTTATCCCAAATTGATTATTCTTCAAGCAATTTGTTTAGGATATTTTGACAAATAGGAAATGGAAATGCAAAAAAGTAGAAGGGTAAAAGTTAACATAGTTTTTCTCTAATAGATTTACCATTTTGTTTGCATGTCTACTTTATATTAGTCGTATTAATAAGTTTTAATATAAAAAAAGCAAACCGAAAGAATTCTTTTTATAAAAGACTAGAGATTTTATAGTGCCTCAAATTGAATCCTCCCAATTTTATTTATCCATGATTCATTAGGATGAATTGATATTCCATTGTGACTACGGTATTAAATATGCGAATCTCTTATAAATCTGTTATTAGGAGAAAGACTTGCAAAGAAAATTATTGGGATAATACTACTAGTGGATTTTTTTGAAATCATTAAAAGCAGAATTAATTTATATATATAAATAATATTGTTAGGCGTTTTTATTTAGATGGTTTTGTTGTTTTAAATTTATATTAACAATTCGTAGACCTCTTTACGGTTTCTTAATCTTTTATTTATCAGAATAATATGGGATAAAATTGTCTTAATTATTTGCTAATAGTAATTTTATTTGTAGTTTTATTAATATTTTTTTACTTAAAAAGAATGCTTAGAATTCTTAAGTGTTTTTTATTACCCTGCGATTTTTGCGAAAAATGATGTAATGTGAAAAAAGGATATAAACAATTAAGAATATTTTAGTTTAGATTTTTTTAATTCATAATTATATTTTTTGAAGGGTGTTATTGTTTTTCATTAAGTTTTTGAGTCAAGTTTTCCACTATAAATAACTAATATATGGATCAAGATTACCAAACAAAATATTTTCAATATAAGATTGTAAATAAAAAAAAACTTCTTTGGATTCTCCTTTTGTTTTTATTGAGTTTTATAACTGTAAATGCTCAAAATTGCGTAGTCAATGCAGGAGTACTTAATGAAACTATTTGTGCTACAGATAGTATGCGATTAATTGGTAATACACCATCTCCAATAAATGGATCGGTATTATGGTCACAAATAAGTGGTCCTTCTGTTACGATAACATCTCCCAATTCGACAACTACTACAGTTAGTGGCTATACAGGTGGAAACACCTATGTTTTTAGATATTCAGCTACTTGTGGTGATGGTATTTTAGCTTATCAGGATAAGACAGTTGTGGTAATGCCAATAACCATTGCTAATGCAGGTTCAAATATAGCTTCGTGCCCTAATTCTTCGGGAGCCATTAGTGTAACAGGAAATACACCTTTAAATGCTGGAGAAACGGGACATTGGGAAATAACAGGAGGTAATAATGCTGGCGTTGTGATAAACCTTCATAATTCTTCAACTACTACTTTAACATTACCACCGACTAGTTGTGGAGTCTCTACATTATCATGGATTATCGAAGGACCAGAATATGCTCCAGGGCAAAAATGTAGTTCATCTTCTTCTATAACGGTTACTAATTATGGTGGAGTTACTCCAGTAACTGCAGGTTCTGATATAACATTAGGTAATTGTTATACGACAACACAAAACGTGAATTTAAATGGTTCTTTTGGAGGTTGTGGCTTAAATGGACAAAACGGAACTTGGACTTTTGTTACTGGACCAAGTACACCAACTATTGCAAATGCAAATGCGAATAATACCAACATTTCAAACTTACAAGAAGGGACTTATGTTTTCAGATGGACTGTAGTAGGTCCTTGTATTTCAGGTTCAGACGAAGTTAGTATTACCGTTCCTCCGGCGACACAAGATGTTACTAATTTAGGAGGAGGAACAGAGAATATTTATTTTTGTGATAATACAGTTACTCAGGTATCATTGGTAGGTCAAGTGCCATCATATGCTAACGAAACTGTATTGTGGACACAAACAGGAGGTGGTGCTTGTATTATACAATCGCCAACAAGTTCAACTACTCTTGTAACTGGTATTTCTGATGCGGGAGATCCTTATACATTTCGCTATACATTAACTAATTCAGTAACGGGATGTACTTCTTATAAAGATTATGTTGTAGAATATAAAGCATCTGATAGAACTATTTTGGCCAATAATGGTGATAATATTTTTGGAGAGTGTGATCAAACTGACTTTTCAATACCAATTACTGTAACAGGATCTGGAGCTAATAAATATAGAATTTTGAGTGGTCCAGCAACTTCTCCTTTAGCGCCTTTTCCAACAGTAACCAAATCAGTTGGAAATAACTTGGATATAAGTTTAATGGAGTCAGGGATTTATATTTTACAATTTGTAAGATCTGAGAATGGTGATTTGCCAGTAGGTTGCGATTACGGATTCGATAATTTAGCTATTGTTGTTTCTGCTAATGCAACTCCTTCGAATGCAGGATCGGATGTTAATTTAGATTGCGGTGTTACCATTGCTCCTTTGGCTGGTGTAGGTATTGCTGGAGCAGGAAATCATTATTGGACGCAAATTAGCGGACCTAATACAGCTACTATAGTTGATAAGTTAGAACAAAATACAACCGCTACCGGACTTATTTCTGGAACATATGAATTTCAATATATTACAAAAGGCGGAGGAACAAAATGTCCTTTATCAATAGATAATGTAACGGTTTATGTTTCTAGTTCAACACTTTCGGCAGCCAATGCAGGAGCAGATGTTAATAGTTGTGTAAATTCACAAGTTGTTCTTGACGGAAGTATTCCAGCTCCTGGTGAATTCGGGTTATGGACTCAGATTTCAGGTCCTGATATGATTACTTTTTCAGATTCAGGAGATCCGCACGCTGTTGCCTCTGGATTTGTAACTACCGGATCGTCCAATGTGCTACAATGGACAATTGGTTATACTCATCCAGGAACAGGAGGTTGTAGTGCGCCAGTTTCCGATACAATGACAGTAACTACGGTTGCAGGATTAGGAACTACTATTGCTAATGCTGGCCCAGATGCTTGTTATCCAAATGCTACAACATCAGTAAATTTAGTTGGAAATAATGCTGGAATTTTAGAACAAGGTACTTGGACAGTAACTCCAAGTTTAGGAGTTAGTTTTGTAGATATTCATGCCTCTAGCACAACTGCTACAATACCATCGAATGGCACTTATACTTTTAGTTGGACAATCGTACCAAATGTAGGTTCTTGTGGAAGTTCTTCGGATGATGTTATTGTAACTGTTGCCGCTGATGCAACCACTGCTGTTGCTGGTCCTGATCAAAGTTTGTGTGGTACAACAGCAACAATGGATGCTACTTTGCCAAGTGGAGCAACTGGTATTTGGACAAGAGTTTCAGGTTTAGAAAATTATACAATTAGTGATGAAACTGATCCTAAAGCGGTATTTACTTTTCAAAATACAGGACCTTACGTTTTTCGTTGGACGATTACAGCAGGAAATTGTTCTACTGGTTCTGATGATGTGAAAATTACAATTGGAATTCCTCCAACAGCTGCCAATGCAGGACCTGATCAAAATATTTGTAGTAGTAATTCGACAACATTAGCAGGGAACTCTTATGATACTTTTTTTGAACTTGGTGCCTGGACACTTTTAGCGGGTGCACCAAATGTTCCTGTACTTGCAGATGCAACTAGTCCAACAACAGCAGTAAGTAATCTCGTTCAAGGAACATATACTTTTAGATGGACTGTTGGTAGTAAAGGAAATTTTTTATGTCCAGTAACATTTGATGATGTAATTATTGAAGTAGCACCTTTGGCTACAGCTGGTCCAGATCAAGTCCTTTGTAATGTTACTAGTGTGCAATTAGTAGGAACAGAAAATTCAAAAGGAACTTGGACACAAACTGGTGGAAGTACAACAGGCGTAGTAATTACACAAACACCATCTGATAGTTATGTAGCCAACGTAACGGTAGTTCCTGGTAATACCTATCAATTTACTTATACTACGAGTGGCTATAATTTTGCATCAGGTGGAAATTGTACAGGAAGTTCTGATAATGTAAGTGTAACTGTAAATGGTGGAGCAAGTTTTCCGCCAAATGCAGGAGTAGATCAAACGATATGTAATGCAGATAATAGTACAGTAACTTTAGCAGGAAACACAGCACCTTCTGGAACATCATCCGAATGGCAATGGGTATTGCAACCTACTGGTAGTGTTGCTAATATTAATTTCCCTACATCACCAAACACACAGGTTACAGGTTTGACTGTACAAGGTTTATACATATTAAAATGGGTGTTTAAAAGTCCTACCTGTACTGATTTGTCGGATATAGTTCGTATTAATGTATATCAAGCACCAAGTCAGGCCAATGCTGGTCCAGATGACACAGTTGCTTGTCAGCAATCGTATACAACTAACGCAGTAGCACCTGCAGTAGGAATAGGAAAATGGACTTTTTCATCAGAGCCATCAGGTGGAAATGCTATTATTGACAGTCCAAATAATCCGAAAACAACTTTGTCAAATGTTACCGTATTGGGAACCTATGTTTTGACTTGGACAGTAACAAATGGACCTTTTACAAGTCCATCATTATGTGCACCATCTAGCGATCAAGTTTCGATTACTTTTAATGCCACTCCTCCAAGTATTGCTAATGCAGGTCCTGATCAAAAATTATGTTCAGTAGTGCAAACAAATCTTGCTGCAACTGCTGTAACTTCAGGAAAAGGTACTTGGACACAAACATCAGGAAACACTGCTTCCATTGCTTCGCCAAATGATCCCGCAACACTTGTTTTTGGATTAACAACAGGAGTTTATGAATTTACTTGGACAGCAACTACTTTAAATAATGATGGCTGTTCTTCTACAGATACAATGCAAATTGAAATATTTGCACAACCAGTAAATGCAAATGCGGGTCCTGATCAAACGTTGCCACAATTTTCTCCAGTAGTAATGGCTGCAACAACACCAACAGTAGGACAAGGTGAATGGGTTAAATTTTCTGGTCCACCTTCTTCAATTGTGTTTGCTGATGTAAATTCACCAACAACAACAGTTTCAGGATTGGCAGTTGGAACAACGGTTTTAGAATGGAGAGTGACCAATGGTCCTTGTACCGCTGCAACAGATCAAGTAAGTATAACAATACTAGCTCAAACCGATTTAGAACTTACTAAATCAGTTACACCAACAAGTGTAAAAGTAGGTGACGAAGTAACTTTTACAATTAATGTACTTAATAAAGATACTGGAGCAGGAACTGTAAATGCAACGGGAGTATCTGTTAAAGATGTTTTGCCTAATGGTTATACACTAGTGGCAGGTTCTGTTACTAATGGAGGGATATATAATGCTGGAAATTTCACTATTACTTGGGTTGGTTTAAATGTAGCTCTTGGAACTACAACGCAACTTACTTTTAAAGCGAAAGTAACTAATACTGGGAATTACTTAAATACCGCACAAGTTACTGCTTGTGATCAATTTGATATTGATAGTACACCAAATAATAATGTTGCCTCTGAAGATGATCAATCATCGGTTGCGGTAACAATTTTACCAACAGCAGTAGACTTATCATTAACAAAAACAGTTGTTAATAATGAATTGACTCCATTAATAGGTACTGCAATTGCATTCGAAGTTAGAGTAAAAAACTCCAGTTTAGATAATGCTACAGGTGTTCAAATTAGAGATTTACTTCCATCAGGATATAGTTATCAAATATACAACTCTACAAAAGGAGCTTATGAACCAACTACAGGTATTTGGAATGTTGGATTGGTTGAGGCAGGAGTAGAGGAAGTTTTGACACTTACGGTATTAGTAAATCCAACAGGAGATTATCTTAATATTGCCGAAGTATTTAGCTGTGATCAGCCTGATATTGATTCAACTCCAAACAATGGTGTTCTTACAGAAGATGATTATGCTAGTGTTTTGACTACACCAGTTAAACTAGAAGCAGATTTGTCATTGACTAAAAAAATTGTTGGAGGTAACACGAATCGATTAGTAGGATCTCAAGTTAGTTTTACTGTAGTTGTTAGTAATGCTGGTAGCCAAACTACTTCAGGGGTTATAGTAAAAGATTTATTGCCAACAGGATTTACTTTTGTTTCTTCGAGTGTAACTTCAGGAGCTTATGATGAGGTTTCAGGAAATTGGACGGTTGGGTCAATGGTTAATGGAGCCTCAGAAACTTTGCTAGTTACTGCTACGGTAAATGCAACTGGAGATTATAAGAATAATGCTGAAGTTACAGCTAGTAGTTTAGCAGATCCAGATTCAACTCCAAATAATGGTGAAAATGCAGAAGATGACTTTGCAACAATAACAGTTATTCCAGTGGTTTCAGTTGCCGATTTATCATTAACAAAAACAGTAGTTGGAGGTAATACAAGTCCTCTTGTAGGTTCACCAATTACATTTCAAATTATAGTTACTAATGATGGGCCTCAAAGTCCAACAGGAATTCAAGTTAAAGATTTACTTCCTACGGGTTATACTTATGTAGGTTCCGCTCCTTCTACAGGAACTTACAATCCAGCCACAGGAATATGGAATATTGGACCATTAGCAAATGGAACTTCTACAACTATAACTATAAATGCTACAGTTAAAACGACAGGAATTTATACTAATGTTGCTGAAATTACAGCCAGTAGTTTACCTGATTTAGACTCTACTCCAAATAATGGAAACACTACAGTAGCAGAAGATGATTATGCTAGTGTAATAATTACTCCAATTAAGACAGAAGCCGATTTGTCATTAACTAAAACTATAGTTGGTGGAAACGTAAATCGTTTAGTAGGTTCTCAAGTTACCTTTAATGTAATAATTAATAATGCGGGTAGTCAAGCTACTTCGGGTGTTACGGTAAAAGATTTACTACCAAGTGGATTTACTTTTGTTTCATCGAGTATTAGCGTTGGAGCTTATAATGAAACTACGGGCGTTTGGACTATTGGAGCCTTAGCAAATGGAGCCTCTGAAACTTTAACAGTTACCGCTACGGTAAATGCTACAGGAATTTATACTAATGTCGCCGAAGTAACGGCTAGTAGTTTACCTGATCCTGATTCTACACCAAACAATGCAGTTATTACTGAGGATGATTATGGCACTGTAACAGTTGTTCCTGTTACTGCAACAGCCGATTTATCTTTAACAAAAACGATTTTCGGAGGAAATGTAAGTCCAGCGGTTGGAGCATCAATTACTTTTCAAATTATAACAACTAATGATGGACCTCAAAATGCTACAGGAGTTCAGGTTACTGATTTGCTTCCAACAGGATATACTTATGTTGGTTCATCTCCAACTGTAGGAACTTATAATCCAGCGACTGGATTGTGGAATATTAATACTTTAGCAAATGGAGCATCAGCTACCTTAACAGTAAATGCTACAGTAAATGCTACGGGAACTTACACCAATATTGCAGAAGTGACAGCAAGTAGTCTACCTGATTTAGATTCTACTCCAAATAATGGAATCACTACAGAAGATGATTATGCTAGTGTACTAATTACTCCAATTAAACAAGAAGCTGATTTATCATTAACCAAAACGATAGTTGGAGGTAACACAAATCATTTAATAGGATCACAAGTTACTTTTAATGTTGTGGTGAATAATGCTGGACCTCAAACAACGACAGGGGCTGTTGTGACCGATTTATTACCAAGTGGATTAACTTATGTTTCTTCGACTTTTACAGCAGGATCTTATATCCCTGCTACAGGATTATGGAACGTTGGAACCTTAGCGAATGGAGGATCTACAACTTTAATCGTTACTGCTACGGTAAATGCTACAGGAAATCATACCAATAAAGCGGAAGTAACAGCTAGTAGTTTAACCGATCCAGATTCGATAGTAAATAACGGAATTACGACAGAGGATGATTATGCAAGTGTAACTATTGTTCCTGTAACAGCAGTAGCTGATTTATCATTGACAAAAATAATAGTGGGTGGTAATGCAAGTCCATTGGTTGGTGCATCAGTTTCCTTTCAAATTGTTGCGACTAATAATAGTAGTACACAAAATGTAACAGGAGTTCAAGTAAAAGATATATTGCCATCTGGATTTACTTATGTTAGTTCACTACCAACAGTAGGAACTTATAATGAAACTACTGGAATTTGGAATATTAATAATTTAGCTAATAACACATCCGTAACTTTGACAGTTGGGGCTACAGTTAATGCTACAGGGAATTATACGAATATTGCCGAAATATCAGCGAGTAGTCTACCAGATCCAGATTCTACTCCTAATAATGGAATCACTACAGAAGATGATTATGCTAGCGTAATTGTTACACCAATTAAACAACAAGCTGATTTATCTTTAACTAAAATAATAGTTGATGGTAATACAAATCGCTTAGTTGGTTCACAAGTTACCTTTAATGTAGTAGTTAATAATGCAGGTGCTCAAAACGCTTCAGGAGTTACCGTAAAAGATCTTTTACCAAGTGGATTTACATTTGTTTCTTCGAGTGTAACCACAGGAGCATACAATCAAGTTAATGGAGTTTGGAATATTGGTGCATTAGCAAATGGTGCAACAGAAACTTTGATTGTTAATGCAACCGTAAAATCTACAGGAAATCACACTAATACCGCTGAAATATCAGCTAGTAGCCTATCGGATCCAGATTCTACACCAAACAATGGAGTTACCACAGAAGATGATTATGGAAGTGTAACGGTTGTACCAGTTACTGCCATTGCCGATTTATCATTAACAAAAATAATAGTTGGAGGTAATACAACTCCACTTGTTGGGGATTCGGTTTCATTTCAAATTGTAGCCACCAATGATGGACCTCAAGATGCAACTGGTGTTCAAGTTAAAGATGTATTGCCAACCGGCTATACTTATGTTGGTTCAATACCTTCAGCAGGAACTTATAATCCAGCCAATGGAATTTGGAATATTAATGCTTTAGCAAATGGTGCGTCAGCAACTTTAACGGTAAGTGTTACTGTAAATGCTACAGGAGTTTATACCAATGTTGCGGAAGTTTCAGCTAGTAGTTTACCTGATTTAGATTCTACACCAAATAATGGAATTACTACAGAAGATGATTATGCAAGTGTGATTGTTACTCCAATTAAAACAGAAGCTGATTTATCATTAACTAAAACAATTGTCGGAGGAAATACAAATCGATTAGTAGGTTCTCAAGTTGTATTTAATGTAGTAGTAAATAATGCAGGGCCTCAACCTACTTCGGGTGTCACTGTTTTAGATCAATTGCCAACTGGATTTACGTATGTTTCTTCGACTGTTACTGCAGGTGCTTACGTACCAGGAACAGGAGTTTGGTCAGTTGGAACTTTAGCGAATGGAGGATCAGCAACCTTGATTGTTACAGCTACTGTAAACGCTTCAGGAATTTATAAAAATACTGCTGAGATAACCGCAAGTAGTTTATCTGATCCAGATTCTGTTGTAAATAATGGAGAAAATACAGAGGATGATTTTGCTAGTATTACGGTTGTTCCAGTTGTAGCAACTGCAGATTTATCATTGACTAAAACGATAGTTGGAGGTAATGCAAGTCCATTAGTTGGAACATCAATTTCTTTCCAAATTGTAGCTACTAATAACGGACCTCAAAATACTACAGGAGTTCAGGTCAAAGATTTATTGCCGACAGGATATACGTATACGATTTCAACAGCTACTGCTGGAACTTATAACCCAACGACAGGAATTTGGAATATTGGCGCATTAGCGAATGGTGTTTCCGAAACTTTGACAGTAAATGCTACCGTAAAAGCTACAGGGGATTATACCAATATCGCAGAAATAACTGCGAGTAGTTTACCCGATTTAGACAGTACACCAAATAATGGAATCACTACTGAAGATGATTATGCAAGTGTGGTGGTTACTCCAATCAAACAAGAAGCTGATTTATCATTAACTAAAACAATTGTTGGAGGTAATGTTAATCGCTTGATTGGTTCTGAGGTTACCTTTAATGTAGTAGTAAATAATGCAGGTCCTCAAACTGCTCCAGGAGTTACAGTAACCGATTTATTACCAAGCGGGTTTACTCTTGTTTCTTCAAGTATAACGACGGGAGGGTATAATACAACTACAGGAGTTTGGACTATTGGTTCATTAGTTAGTGGTGCATCAGAAACGTTAACAGTTACTGCTACGGTAAATGCTTCAGGAGTTCGTACCAATAAAGCGGAGGTTACTGCCAGTGGTATATCCGATCCAGATTCTACACCAAATAATGGAGTGATTACAGAAGATGATTATGGAAGTGTAACTGTTGTTCCAGTTACTGCAACAGCCGATTTATCATTAACAAAAACTATCGTTGGAGGTAATGCAAGTCCATTAGTTGGTTCATCCATTTCTTTTCAAGTGATAGCTACGAATGATGGTCCTCAAAATGCAACTGGAGTTCAAGTTAAAGATTTGTTGCCTACAGGCTATTCTTATGTAGGTTCTGCTCCTTCAGTAGGAACCTATAATTCGACTACAGGAATTTGGAATATTAACGCTTTAGCAAATGGAGCGTCAGCTACATTAACAGTTAACGCTACTGTAAAACCCACAGGAGTTTACACTAATGTTGCTGAAGTTTCTGCAAGTTCATTACCAGATTTAGATTCTACTCCGAACAATGGAATTACTACTGAAGATGATTATGCGAGTGTGATTGTTACTCCAGTTAAAATTGAAGCTGATTTATCACTAACTAAAACAATCGTTGGAGGTAATCTGAATCGCTTAGTGGGTTCTCAAGTTACTTTTAATGTTGTAGTAAATAATGCAGGAACTCAAGCTACCTCGGGTGTCACAGTATTAGATTTATTACCAACAGGATTTACTTATGTTTCTTCTGTTGCAACTACAGGATCTTATGTGTCAGGAACAGGAGTTTGGACAATTGGTGCTTTAGCAAATGGAGCATCTGAAACGTTATCGGTTACTGCTACTGTAAATGCTACAGGAATTTATAAAAATACAGCTGAGGTAACTGCAAGTAGTTTATCTGATCCGGATTCTGTAGTAAACAATGGAGAAAATACTGAGGATGATTTTGCTAGTCTAACAGTTATTCCAGTTACGGCAACAGCCGATTTATCATTAACTAAAACATTAATTGGTGGTAATACAAGTCCATTAGTTGGAGCTTCAATTTCTTTCCAAGTAATTACAACTAATAATGGGCCTCAAGATGTGACAGGAGTTCAAGTTAAAGACTTGCTTCCTACAGGTTACACTTATATTGGTTCAGCTCCTTCTACAGGAACTTACAATGCTACTACAGGAATTTGGAGTATTCCTTCTTTAGCAAATGGAGCATCAACAACTTTAACGGTTAATGCTTCGGTAAAAGCTACAGGAGTCTATACGAATATTGCTGAAATCACAGCGAGTAGTTTACCAGATTTAGATAGTACACCAAACAATGGTGTTACTACCGAAGATGATTATGCTAGTGTGGTAGTTACACCAATTAAACAAGAAGCTGATTTATCATTGACTAAAACAATTGTTGGAGGAAACACCAATCGTTTGATAGGATCTGAAGTTATCTTTAATATTGTGGTTAATAATGCAGGACCTCAAACGGCTTCAGGAATTACAGTAAAAGATTTACTTCCAAGCGGATTTACTTTTGTTTCTTCAAGTCTTACTACTGGAGTTTATAATGAAGTTAACGGAGTTTGGAATATTGGAACATTGATTAATGGAGCATCTGAAACCTTAACAGTTACGGCTAAAGTAGTTGCTACAGGTAACCATACGAATAAAGCAGAAATCACTGCAAGTAGTATAGCTGATCCAGATTCTACTCCAAACAATGGAGTAATTACAGAAGATGATTACGGAGCGATAATAGTTGTTCCTGTTACCGCGGTTGCCGACTTGTCATTGACAAAAACAATTGTTGGAGGTAATGCAAGTCCATTAGTTGGTTCTTCTATTTCTTTCCAAATTACGGCGACTAATGATGGACCTCAAAATACGACAGGAGTTCAAGTTAAAGATATTCTACCATCAGGATATACGTATGTGATTTCAACTGCTACGGCAGGAACTTACAATCCAACTACAGGAATTTGGAACATTAATAATTTAGCCAATGGCGCATCCGAAACCTTAATGGTTAATGCTACCATTAAAACGGCAGGAGTTTATATGAATGTTGCAGAAATCACAGCGAGTAGTTTACCAGATTTAGATAGTACACCAAACAATGGAATTACTACTGAAGATGATTATGCTAGTGTGATTGTGACTCCAGTTAAGTTAGAAGCTGATTTATCATTGACTAAAACTATTGTTGGAGGAAATGTAAATCGCTTAATAGGATCTCAAGTTACCTTTAATGTTGTGGTTACTAATGCAGGACCTCAAGCTACATCAGGTGTTCAAGTAAAAGATGTATTGCCAAATGGATTTACTTTTGTTTCTTCTAATGTTACGGCAGGAGGATACAATTCAACTACTGGACTATGGAATGTTGGTGCTTTAGCGAATGGTGTTTCAGAAACTTTGATTGTTACTGCTACGGTAAATGCTACAGGAAATTATACCAATGTTGCTGAAATCACTGCTAGTAATTTAACCGATCCAGATTCTGTAGTAAACAACGGAAGTACTACTGAGGATGATTATGCCAGTATAACTGTTATTCCAGTTACAGCTGTTGCCGATTTATCATTAACTAAAACAATAGTTGGAGGAAATGCAACTCCGTTAGTTGGAACACAGATTTCATTCCAAGTGATAGTATCTAATGCTGGTCCTCAAGATGTAACAAACATTCAAGTTAAAGATCTATTGCCATCAGGTTATACCTATGTTATTTCAACGGCTACAAAAGGAATTTACACTCCAGCAACTGGTCTTTGGAATATTGCTAATTTAGCTAATGGAACATCAGAAACATTGACTGTGAATGCAACGGTAAATGCAACAGGTATTTATACCAATATTGCAGAAATCACCGCTAGTAGTTTACCTGATTTAGATTCTACTCCAAATAATGGAAATGTTACAGAAGATGATTATGCTAGTGTGATTGTTACTCCAATTAAATTGGAAGCTGATTTATCATTAACTAAAACAATTGTCGGCGGAAACACCAACCGTTTGATTGGATCCCCAGTGACCTTTAATGTAATAGTGAATAATGCAGGTCCTCGAACTGCTTCTGGAGTTGCACTAACCGATTTATTACCAAGTGGATTTATTTTTGTTTCGTCTAATGTTACTACTGGAGCTTATAATTCTACTTCAGGAGTTTGGACAGTTGAAACTTTAGTTACTGGTGCATCAGAAACCTTGGTAGTTAATGCCACGGTAAATGCTTCAGGAAATCATACCAACAAAGTTGAAATAACAAATAGCAGTATTGCAGATCCAGATTCTACACCAAACAATGGAGTGGTTACAGAAGATGATTACGCGAGTATAACGGTTATTCCAGTTACTGCTGTTGCCGATTTATCATTAACAAAAACTATCGTTGGAGGTAATGCGAGTCCATTAGTTGGTTCTTCAATTTCATTTCAAGTTGTAGCTACTAATAATGGTCCTCAAAATGCAACTGGCGTTCAAGTCAAAGATTTATTACCATCGGGTTATACTTATGTGATTTCAACGACTACTGCTGGAACCTATAATCCAGCGACAGGTATTTGGAATATTAATAATTTTGCCAATGGAGCGTCAGAAACCTTAACGGTAAATGCTAAAGTAAACGCTATTGGAAATTACACCAATGTCGCTGAAATATTTGCTAGTAGTTTACCTGATTTGGATTCTACTCCAAACAATGGAATTGCGACTGAAGATGATTACGCTAGTGTAGTGGTTACTCCAGTTAAACTAGAAGCTGATTTATCATTGGCTAAAAGTGTTGTTAGAAATAATACAAGTCCATTAGTTGGAGCATCAATATCATTTCAAGTTTTAGCAACGAATAATGGTCCTCAAGATGCAACTGGTGTTCAGGTTAAAGATATACTTCCAACAGGTTATACGTATGTGATTTCAACTACTTCGGCTGGAACTTATAATGCAACTACTGGAATATGGAATATTAATAACATAGTCAATGGAGCATTAGAAACCTTGACGGTAAATGCTACGGTAAATGCAACAGGAGTTTATACCAATGTTGCCGAAATTATCGCGAGTTCTTTACCAGATCCAGATTCTACACCAAACAATGGAAATACGTTAGAAGATGATTATGCGAGTGTAGTGGTTACACCAATTATTCCACAAGCAGATTTATCATTAACAAAAACAATTGTTGGAGGAAATGCAACACCATTAGTTGGTTCATCTATTTCTTTTGAAATAATAGCAACCAATAATGGTCCTCAAGACGTAACAGGAGTTCAGGTTAAAGATTTACTACCTACAGGGTATACCTATACAATTTCTACTCCATCGGCAGGAATCTACAATTCAACAACAGGAATTTGGACTATTGGTGTATTACCAAATGGAGCTTCAGAAAATCTACTAATCAATGCGATCGTAAAAGCAACAGGTATTTATACAAACGTTGCTGAAATTACTGCGAGTAGTTTATTTGATCCGAATTCGACTCCAAACAATGGAGTAATTACAGAGAATGATTACGCAAGTGTAGTCGTTACTCCAGTTACATTTTTAGCTGATTTATCATTAACAAAAACAGTTGTTGGCGGAAATACAAGTCCAGCATATGGAACAACAGTAACATTCCAAGTGACGGTTACAAATAACGGGCCTCAAGCAACTACAAATGTAAAAGTCAAAGATATTTTACCTAATGGATATACTTATACTGTGTATAGCTCTACAGCAGGAGTCTATAATGAAGTAACAGGAATTTGGAATATCGGATCAATTGCTAATGGAACTTTTGAAAACTTATTGATATCCGCAGTTGTTAAAAGAACTGGAAATTATCTAAATACAGCAGAAGTTATCGAATCTAGTTTGCCAGATCCTGATAGTACACCAAATAATGGAATCACAACTGAAGATGATTTTGCTTCGCTTAATTTAACTCCAGTTAATGAAATAGCAGATTTGTCTATAAGTAAATTGGTTGTAAATGATAATATTACTCCATTAGTAGGTTCCCAAATTACATTCCAAATAACAGTAACCAATTCAGGACCTAATATTGCAACAGGCGTTGAGGTTAAAGATATTTTACCGTCAGGGTATGATTATGTATTCTTTAATGCAAGTTCAGGATCTTACGATAGAATTACTGGTATTTGGAATCCTGGAATTATACTTCCAAACAGTAGCCAGACACTACTTATGAATGTATTGGTTAAAACTCCAACTGGTGCTACTAACGAGTTTTTAAATATTGCAGAAGTTTCAGCATCTGATCAATTTGATTTAGATAGTACACCAAATAATGGAATTACTACTGAGGATGATTATGATAGTATTTCTGTAACTCCAGTAATTGTAGTGGCGGATCTTTCTATAGAAAAAACAATCATTAATAATCAGAAACCAAATGTTGGAGATATCGTTACTTTTCAAATTAAAGTAAGTAATGAAGGTCCAGGTAACGCGACAGGTGTTCAAGTTAAAGATTTACTGCCATCTGGATTTACCTATGTCTCACATAACGCTACAAGTGGTATCTATACATTTACTGATGGAAGATGGATTGTTGGATCAATTTTAAACGGTAATGATCAAACATTACTTGTATATGCAAGGGTTAATCCAGTGACTAGAGCCTTAAATGAGTTCTTAAATGTAGCCGAAATTACAGCTAGTAACTTGCCAGATCCTGATTCTACTCCAAACAATGGAGTTATTACAGAAGATGATTATGATAGCATTGATGTAGAAGTACAAATAGCAAACTTGAGTTTACATAAATCAGTAAGTAACGTAAAAGCTAATGTTGGTGAAGAGGTAACTTTTACAGTTCAAATTGAAAATGCCGGACCTGTAGTTGCTACTGGTGTATCTATTGAAGATTTATTACCAATAGGCTATAGTAATATTACTAATGTAACTAACGGAGGTATTTATAGAAGCTTTAGAATAGCATGGTCAAATTTAATAATTCCTCTTAGTGGTCTGACAATAAACTATCAAGCAACTGTAGAGTCTCCAATTGGTTTAACTGATTCAGATTATATTAATACGGCTCAAATTACTGCTAGTAATCAATTTGATCCTAATAGTACACCAAATAATGATGATGGTGATCAAAGTGAAGATGATGAAGATAACGCTCATATTGAAGTGCCAAAAACAGATATTGCTATTATAAAAACGGTAGATGCTGTTGATCCAAGTATTGGTGCAGAAATAAACTTCATTGTAACAGCAGATAATATAGGAAGTTTGAATGCTACTAATGTTGAAGTTGAAGATGTTTTACCAGCTGGATATCAATTTATATCAGCGACAGCTACATCAGGAGAGTATAACGTTTCTAATGGAATATGGAAAATACCTTCTGTTGAAGTTAATTCAGCTCAAACTTTAACAGTAAAAGTAAAAGTGTTGGATACTAATGATTATCTAAACATTGCTAAATTGGTGGCTTTAGATCAAATAGATACTAATGCTTCCAATAACGAAAGCAGTGCTACAATTAAGCCAACTTGTCTAAAAATATACAATGAGTTTTCTCCTGATGGAGATGGTACAAATGATGTATTTTATATAGATTGTATTGCAAATTACCCAAATAATAAGTTTGAAGTTTTTAATAGATGGGGAAATTTAGTTTATGCTAAAAATGGTTATAAAAACACTTGGGATGGAACATCAGATGGACCTGAAAAAGTATTACCAACAGGTACATACTTCTTTATATTGGATCTAGGAGATGGATCAGACAAAACATCGGGATGGCTATATTTAAAACGATAATAAAAATTTTGAATCAACTGAATAATTGAAAAATTGATAATACATTAAACAATGATTAAAACATATAATCAAATTATCGCTATACTAATGTTGCTTATGGTAAACAGTTTTTATGGGCAACAAGATCCGCAATACACTCAATATATGTATAATACAATGAGTGTTAACTCTGCTTATGCTGGATCAGCTGGACATATGACAATTACTGGTTTATATAGAACACAATGGGTAGGTTTTGATGGAGCTCCAAACACTCAGTCCTTAACTATAGATTCTCCCGTTGGTAAAAATGTAGGTTTGGGATTGTCAATTGTAAATGATGAAATTGGGCCTTCAAAAGAACAATATATTGATGCCAACTTTTCATATACGATTAAGACTTCAGAAACCTATAAGCTCTCTTTTGGAGTAAAAGGAGGAGGTAGAGTTCTTAATACTGATTGGTCAAAGGGAAGTTATAGAGATAATGATATCCAATTTCAGCAAAACATACAAAATGATTTTTTACCTGTTATTGGTGCAGGTCTTTTTTTACATAGTGAAAAAAGTTATTTTGGTTTGTCTGTTCCAAATTTTTTAACAGATAAAAGTTATGATGATGTTCAAGAAGCTTTTGCTGATGAACGTATTCATATCTATTTAATTGGAGGATGGGTTTTTGATATTAGTTATAATACAAAATTCAAACCAGCATTTTTATTGAAATCTGTTTCAGGTGCACCAATTACGGTTGATTTATCTGCTAATTTTATGTTTTTTGAAAAACTTACTTTGGGTGCTTCATATCGTACAAGTGATTCTTTTAGTGGTGTAGCTGGTTTCCAAATTACTCCACAATTTTTTCTAGGATATTCTTATGATTATACAATTTCTGATCTTCAAAAGTATTCATCGGGCAGTCATGAAATTGTATTACGTTTTGAGTTAAAATCAAAGGAGCAAGCATTAAAGTCGCCAAGGTTTTTTTAATATTAAGGAGCTATGAGAAAGATAATTACTTTAATCGGATTACAAGTTGTAATGGTTGGGTTTTCACAAACCAAAAACAAAACGGCAGATGCCCTTTTTGATAAAATGTGGTATTTAGAAGCTGGGAAAATTTATGAAGATGCAATAGATAAAGGAGATCGTTCTAAAGAAACATTAGAAAGAGCTGGCGATTGTTATTATTTTAATACCAATATGCAAAAAGCAAATGAATGGTATCAAGTACTATTGTCAGAATATCCAAATGAGGTTTCGACAGAATATATTTTTAGGTATGCCCAAACTTTAGAAGGAATTAAAAGTTATGATTCGGCTAAAAAATGGATGAAAACTTTTAGTAAAAAAGCTGATGATTCAGATATAAGAGCGAAAAATTTTTCTTTTAAGGAGCAAACTATAAACAAGATTTTAAATCAAGAACCACAATTTGCACTTCAAAATTTATCTATAAATTCTGCTTATTCTGATTTTGGGCCAATGTTTTACAAAGGAAAACTTTTGTATGCTACAACTATAGATTCCTCGTATATATCTACCGATAGATATGCGTGGAATGACCAACCTTATTTGAATTTGCAATTAGGAAGAATAACTCCATCGCAAACAGATGTGACTTTTCTAGAGCGATTTTCTAAAGATATCAATACTAAATATCATGATGCTTGCGTAGCTTTTTCACCAGATGAAAATACTATTTATTTCACCCGAAATAATTATGAAGGAAAACTAAAACGTGACGGAAAAGGCGTTAATAACCTTAAATTGTATTCGGCTACAGCAACTAATAATAACGAAAAAATAAGTTGGGGATATATAAAAGAACTTCCTTTTAATAGTGATGAATACTCTGTAGGTCAACCTACTGTTAGTAAGGACGGAAAAAAACTGTATTTTGTTTCAGATATGCCTGGATCTATTGGTGCTACAGATATTTTTGTCGTTGATATCTTAGGAGATAATAATTTTTCTCAGCCTAGAAATTTAGGTGATAAAATTAATACAATGGGGCGCGAAATGTTCCCTTTTAGCACAGATAATACTTTGTATTTTGCAAGTGATGGGCATTTGGGATTGGGAGGGCTTGATGTGTTTGAAAGTATTATTAATGAGGGAACATTCGAAAGTCCAAGTAACCTAGGAACTCCTCTTAATAGTAATATGGATGATTTCGCCTATATTGTCAATGAAGAAACTAATTTAGGTTTTGTTTCTTCTAATAGAAAAACAGGTAAGGGTGATGATGATATTTATTCTTTTGAAAGAATACCGATTTGTAAACAGCTTATTAAGGGGTGTATTTTTAATGAACTTACAGAGAAACCAATTGGACAAGCGACAGTATCTTTGTTTACATCAGAAGGACAAAAGAAAGAAGAAGTTATAACCAATGCATATGGAGAATATGAATTTAAAACTCCAGTTGGATGTGCAGAAAATTATACACTTCAAGTATCAAAACAAGGATTTAATACCATTTCATCGCCAGTTTTAACACTTGCTATTTCAGGGAAAACAATACTTGATTTAGGTATTAAATCAAATTTAATTGTAAAAGAAAACGGTGTTTTAAAAATAAAAATTGGAATTATTTTCTTTGATTTAGATAAGTCCAATATTCGAAATGATGCGGCTATTGAGTTAAATAAAGTCGTTTTATTATTAAACGAGTATCCAGAAATGGTTATTAAAATCGAATCACATACCGATTCTAGAGCTAAAGATGATTATAATTTAGCACTTTCTGACCGAAGAGCTAAAGCTTCAAGAGATTACATTATTTCGCAAGGGATTGCTCCAGAAAAAATTGAAAGCGCTATTGGTTATGGAGAAACTCAATTAATTAACGGCTGTAAAAATGGAGTACCATGTACAGAAGAGCAACATCAACAAAATAGAAGATCTGAGTTTTTAATTCTCAAAATGTAGGCTTTAGAATAGTATTAGTTTAAACTATTTTTTTATTATTTGTATCAGCCATATATAGTTGGTAGATATGATTTTAATTAATGAAGATATTTTAAATAATTCGGATAAAAAATTCAATCTTATTGTTAAAAATAGAGGCTCATCACTATTTTTTGTTTGCATATTTGATAAAAAAAAGGATGAGATTTTTTCTCATCCTTTTAAATATTAGTTTTTTATATCAACCGTAACTTTATCTATTTTACCCTTGAAGATAAATGGTACATCATAATCTCTAGTTACCGGGGTACCAAAATCTTCTCCAACATCTAAAGTTTCATCTGCGGAGAAACGGCTAGGAACTGTTCTTGGAATATCCCCGCTTGCTACACTTTTACCATCAACTAATATATTAGCTTTCGCAGCTTTGCCAACGCCACCACCTGCATAATCAAAGTTTAAAACAATAGTATGTTTACCTGCAGTTAAAGGTGTTGGTGACTGTATTGTCCATTTATGGTCGGGATAATGAGAAAACGCATACGCAAAAGTTGGTTTCCCTTGTTGTAACATTAAAGCTAAACCAGCAAAATATCCCCCTGGGTGATAATCATTCCGTCATCACCTGCTTTAACATCAATATCAGCAGCGATACTAAAAGATGTATTTTTCATGTTAGGAGCCATTCCTTCAGTGATACGTGAAGTTCCTTGGTGGAATACAAATTGGTTTCTTCCTTTATTTAAATTAGGACGATTTTCAGGATTTACTCTGTCAATGTAGCGATCATCAAATGGAAATACCTTGTATTTTTCAGCTTCTTCCATAAATGCTTTCTGCATTTCTTTTAACTTTTCGGGATTCTTGGCTGCTATGTCGTTTGATTGAGTAAAGTCTTTAGTAAGATCGTACAATTCCCATTTATAGTCTTTTACTGGATCTTCTGATGGTACAGGATGACCTTGCCACGGCAAATTTTTAGGTGTTGTACTTGCCATCCATCCATCTTTATAAAAAGCTCTGTTAGCAATTACTTCAAAATATTGTGTTTTATGTGTTTCAGGAGCCTTAGCATTATCAAATGTGTATACCAAACTTTTTCCTGCCATTGGCTCTTGGTCAAATCCATCTACTTTTTTTGGTTCAGGAATATGAGCAGCTTCTAAAATAGTTGGCACAATATCCGTAACATGTGTAAACTGGCTACGTACTTGACCTACTTGTTTGATTCCTGCAGGCCATGAGATTACCATCCCCGTACGACTTCCACCTAAGTGTGATGCAATTTTTTTATCCCATTGGTAAGGTGTATTCATTGCGTGTGCCCAACCATGAGAATAATGTTCTGCAGTCCATGGTCCACCAAAATCTTCTAAATGTTGCAACATGTATTCTTCGGTATCTTCTTCGCCATTTACCAATATACCAATTTCACTTGTCATACCATGACCTGTTGGATCTTCGGCGCTAGAACCATTATCACCCATAATATAGATAACCATAGTGTTATCATATTCGCCTAAATCTTTAATAGATTGTAGTACTCTACCAATCTGATCATCACAATAAGCAACCATGGCAGCGTACACTTCCATTTCTCTTGCTGCCACTTTTTTCATTCCTGGCGAAAGTTTATCCCATTTTTGATATACATCTGGCGTAGGTGCAAGTTTTGCATCAGCAGGAATAATACCTAAACGTTTTTGATTTTCATACGTTTCGATACGTTGTTTATCAAAACCTTGATCAAATTTTCCTTTAAATTTAGCAATCCATTCTTTAGGAGCTTGGTGCGGAGCATGTGCTGTTCCTGGTGTATAATAAGCAAAGAAAGGTTTGTCAGGAGAAACGTTCTTTTGCGTTTGGATCCAATGAATAGCATGGTCTGCCAAATCTCTATCCAAAATATAATCAGGATCTACTTTTTCATCTTTTAAATACGGGTCGATTGGGTGAGTTCCTTCAAATAATGCAGGTCTGAACTGATGTGCATCAGCTCCTAGGAAACCATAAAAATATTCGAATCCTAATCCAGTTGGCCATAAATTAAATGGACCAGCAGAAGTTGTTTGCCAATCGGGTACATTATGATTTTTACCAAACCAAGAAGTACCGTAACCATTATCAGTCAATATTTTACCAATAGTTGCTACAGAACGAGGCACTAAACTGTTGTAACCTGGATATGGCGTAGAGAATTCCATAATGATACCTGTTGCAGCAGTATGATGGTTACGTCCTGTAATTAATGCAGCTCTTGTTGCAGAACAAACTGCTGTGGTATGAAAACGAATGTATTTCAATCCATTTGCGGCTAACGCATCAAAATTAGGCGTTGGAATAGGACCTCCAAATGTAGAAGTTGCTCCGAAACCTACATCATCAATCATAATCAGTAAAACATTGGGAGCTCCTTTTGGGGCGCTAATTTCTTTAGGCCATTCTATAGGATCTGAATCCTTAATGATAGGTGCAACTTTACCAACTTTTTGGTAAGGTTCAATAGGAAGAACTGTCCTGTCTGGCCAGTTTTTAGTTTCTTGAGCACTAGATATTCCAAAAGAAAATAAAGCAATCAATACTACAAATAGGTAAATGTTATGTTTCATAATATCAATATTTTAGTATTATTATTTAAAATTAATGTATTACAAAACAACACACAAGTAATCAATATTAATAATAGGTTTTTTTTGATGTTTTTTTCTTATTGAGTAGAAAGATGAGAATCAGTATTTTTCTCATTCGAATGTTTTTAATTAAAATACTTTCATCTAGGAGCTAAAAATTTCTATTTTTATGGAAATTTATTTAATATGATATCCTACTTAAAATTTTTATTTGCTTTGATATGTTTTGTCTGTTTTGAAAATAGTATTGCTCAGACTATACACAATGAAATACCATTTTCGGTTTCTATTAATGATACTACTTTTGTTAATTTAAAAGACTACAGTCAGGACTTTGTTTATGATATGAAGTATGCTACGGATGATAATTTTTTGAAATCTAAAGTTTATGATTGTGCAGAATGTTATTTGCGTTACAAGACTGTAAAAGCTTTGATTCTGGCTAATAAAAGATTTATGAAACAAGGCTATAAAATTAAATTATTTGACTGTTATCGTCCTTTGGATATTCAAAAAAGAATGTGGAAAATTGTTTCCGATCCACAATATGTTGCAAATCCCACTAAAGGATCTATACACAATAGAGGAGGAGCAGTTGATATAACTCTGGTAGATTTTAAAGGTAAAGAATTGGATATGGGAACTACATTCGATTTTTTTGGTAAAGAAGCTAGCCATAATTTTTCTGGTTTTTCGAAAGAAATCAGGAACAATAGAAATCTGTTAAAAAAAATTATGATTAAAGAACATTTTAATTCTTTTGATTCAGAATGGTGGCATTACAATTTGAAAGCTGGTTTAAATGATTTTGTCTCAAATTTTAAATGGGATTGTAAATAAAATCTTTTTTTTTTCTAAAATGTTTTTATTTTTTTGTCCTGTACTTATTATCAGTATGTTATAAATTAGTTGAAATAAATAGCTTTTTGTATTTAGAAAAGATAGGTTTTATAAGTGTTTAACAATGTGTGTTTTGTGTTTTAGGTAAGTATTTACTTTAAAATAGATGAAAAAACTGCATTTCATCGATTATATTGTTGTTTTATTGAATTGTATGTTTACTTTCGCGCCGCAAATCATTTATTAACAATGATTTAAAGTTTTGATAATTATTGAAGTTTAAAAAACTTTAAAAATTCAATTTTTTATTTTGATGTATTGAAAAAAAACTTGTCACTAAATTTTATTTTTTCATTCATCATATAGAAATAATATATACAAAATCGGTAGATGAAAAGAATATTGAAGAAGTGTATTGGGCCAGAGAACAAATCTGGAATTACATTTATTGAAGTTATGTTGATTGGTGTGCTAGTTCCAATGGTAGTTCGAAATGTAAAAAATTATGTTATCAATACTGATAAACATATAGAAAAACAAGATACTTATGCTGCATAAAAAAACATTTTCAAATGAGATTCTTTTTCATTTGAAAATGTTTTTTTATTATATGGTTGTTGATATTTTATTCTATACAACGGATGTTATCAATAAAATAAGTTTCTGGGTGGTAAACTTTGCCATCAAGTTCAGCAGTAAATTCTTTTTTGAGTATATAGTCTTCAGTGTCTGTCAGGTATTTTATTCGCATTAAAGTAACTGGAGATATTTTTAGGTCTTCATAGTTTTCTTTCGAAAACATAAAAATTCCCGATTTTACTCTGTTGTCAAAACCTTTGTCATCACGAAGCATAGTTCCACAACTTTCTTGGTCAATATGTATTAATGTTACTATTTTGCCATTTTGCAATTGAAGATACATTTTTGAATTTTTGTCAAAACAATTTGCTTTTACAAAATCTTTGCTTTTTTGAATTATCTGTAATGTTAATGTAGGTAATCCGTCTGTTAATGCTAGGGAATAAAAAATGTAATTAAAATTTCCTGCAAATACTTTTTCATGAATTAAGTATTCTTTTGTTGATTTGTAAGTACCAATGGAATCGTTAACATTTGTTGCATATTCGCAAGGCTTTTGAGCGAAAATAGTAGAACTAAAAAAGTAGAATGCCAGAACTAGAATGTATTTCATTTTGTTATTTTATTTTGTTGCAAATTAAAACAATTTTGCTATTATTTTCATCAGTTGTAAAAAAACAATATAAATTTCCACCATCTTTTATTTTCCATTTTTTTCGAATGCTTTCAACAGAATCTGAAAAGTTTCGGATAGTGATGTTAGCCTTTTTATTTTCTAGATAATGTTTCATTTCACTTTTATTGTATGGAAAACAAGTATCTATTTCAAAAATTCTACCAGCAAATGGTATTAATTCATCTGAAGTATAAAGATGTGAGTGTTTTTGAAGCTTATTCAATTTATAAAATAGACTAACTTGGTCAAAACCTCCGGATTTCATTATAGCACTATTGGGTTCATATAAATATCTTTTAGGTAAGCTAAAGTTTGGTTTAATTTGTATTTCATTCAAATTAAATTCGAAAGCTTCAGTTCTTTCTTTTGTGATATTAGCAGTTTTAATCGTAATACCTCCGTTATAATCTTTGTTTAATTCCCATAGTAATTCTTTTACTTCGTTCTCTAGAGCAATAATATGGATTGTTTTAATATAGTTCAGTTCATTAATACCTGCAGTGATGTCTAATATTGGAGCTGTTTTTATTAAGATAGAATTTGTCTTTTCAAAATAGAAATCTAAATTTTTTGGAACATTTGGCAAACAGTCTTTTAGCATAAAAACTTTGCCTTTTGTATCATTTCTTCTTGAAGGATCAATGTATATCCAGTCCCATTTTGTATTTAATTTTGATAAGGTTTCGATGCTATCTCCAGAGTAGCAAGTAATACTGTTATTATTTAATTGATTGAAATTGTGTTTTACAATATTTGATAGTTCTGTATTGATTTCACAATGCACTACATTTTTAATTCTTTTAGAAAAATAGTAATCATCAATTCCAAATCCTCCAGTTAAATCAATTAAATTTTCGCCTGAAATAATGGTAGCTTTGTGTGTTGCAGTTATTTCGGAAGATGTTTGTTCTACCGAAACTTTACTTGGGTAAATAATATTTCGAGTCGAAAACCAAGTCGGTAGTTTATCTTTTGCTTTTGCTTTTGCTGCGATTTGATTTAAAATTGAAATCCATTCTACTGTTGGAAATGGGTTTTTTTGAAGTGCTAATTTTGAAACAGAAACTCCAATATTTAAATCTATAAATTCCTGTATTTTAGGATCTAAAATGTCTAAGTTCAATTTATATGTTTTTTGTTATGTGTTGTATAAACTCATTGTTAGGAAAAAATTCTTTGAAAATAACTTTCAAAATGGTGTATAACGGGATTGCGATAATCATTCCTAAAATCCCAAATGAAAAACCAGCAATTAATATAATGAGAAATATTTCAAGCGGGTGAGAGCTAACGCTTTTGGAAAAAATAATAGGCTGCGAAAAGTTATTGTCTATTAATTGTACAATCCAAAATCCAATTAATACATAAATGGTTGTTGGTAAAATTTCAGATTGGAAATCGGAGTCCAAATTATTTAGCATGGTTAAAATAGCAGCGAAGATGGAAGCAATTAAAGGGCCTAAATAAGGAATGATATTCAATACAGCACATAAAAATGCTATTATTAGAGCATTAGGTATTCCGAAAACTAACAAAACGATAATATATAAAATAAAAACAATAAATAACTGAATCAATAATCCTATGAAATATCGAGAAAGTAACAAGTTTATTTTTTCTACAGAGTTTAATATTTTTTCTTCGTGTGAATCTGGAATTAATAATTTTACACCTTGCAAAATAATTAATTTGTCTTTAAGAAAAAAAAATGTAATGAACAAAATAGAACCAAATCCCATACCAAACCCGCTAATAGTTCCTAGAACCGAATTTAAAAAATTGGGAACCATATTAAAATTAATGAAGGATTTAAAGTTGTTTGGATCAAATACTTTTGCTGAATCTATATGATGTTTCTCAAGAAAAATGTTTATTTGTTCAATTAATTTTAGGCTATTTTTTTCTATTTCAATTGTATTTAAAAGTGATAAATTTTGACCTTGAGAAATTATCAAAGGAACAAACATCATTATAAAACCTAATATAATTAAAAAGTAAAAAGACAAAACTGCAATTGTTGCTAATGTATGTTTAAATTTTAACTTATTTTTCAAAAAATCTAAAATTGGTGAACCCACTAAAGTTAGGATTAATGAAACTAAAAGATAAATTAGTATGTTTTGTATTTGATATAGAAAATAAAGGGCTAATGCTATAAATATTAAAATAGCAACAGCTCTTACTATACCATTTGCAATAATTTTGGGTGTAATCATATAGTAGTATTTGGTTATAAAGATAAAAAAACTCGCTAACAAGTAGCGAGTTTTTAAAACTAAAAAAAATCAAATAAAAATTATATTCCGAAAGCTGATCTTGAACCACCAGTAACAAATAAAGCTGTCATTCTTGATTTTTGTCCATTAGTAAACATAAACATACCTCTGTCATCTGTATAGTCCATATAATTCATCGTCATTTCATTATGAGCAGGAAGACATGTACTTACGTATGGGTAAACTGGAACACCAAAGTTTGAAGTTTTTGCTACGGGAGTATCTGCAACTAAATCGTTTCCACAAGATGCATCACCCCAAATATGTCTTAGGTTCATCCAGTGACCAATTTCATGTGTAGCAGTTCTTCCTAAATTATATGGATAACTACCAGTACCTGATAATCCAAAGTATTTTGAATCAATTACAACTCCATCTGTAGTTGAAGATCCTCCAGGGAATTGAGCATAACCCAATATTCCTCCACCGATAGTGCAAACCCATAAATTAAGGTTAGTTGTTGGCGATGTTGGATCAAGTCCTCCTTGTTTTGTTTTTTTCATAGCATCTCTTGTGCCCCATGAAGTTTTTGTTGTTGATTTTCTGTTGATTTTTACTAATTCAAATGTTATTCCAATATTTGCAGCAACAGATGCAAACTCTGAAGGAGTACTTGAAAAATCAGGATTTGTTGCAGTATAATCTTTGTTTAATACATCTATTTGTGATTGTATTTGTGCATCGGATATGTTTTCTGCGGACGTTTTATACAATACGTTTACAATTATCGGAATTACGACTTTTCCATTTACTAAACGCTTTGTTAGTATAGCCTTTTGTGTGAAGGCTTCGATTTTATTCATTCGAATAGCCAATGTCGGATCTTCTTTTAATTGTGATTCTAAAACATCTTGAGATGCGCATTTTCGTTGTGTTACAGCTTCCGTTTCAATTGTAGCTTCACTTTGGTCATTTTCGTCGTTTTGGTCGTTTTGACAAGAGAACAACATTAATCCAGCAATAGCTGATAAAATTAGTTTTTTCATGGTAATAGAATTTGTTATAAAATTATTGGTTTGGTTAATAATTATACAATTTTATAACAATATCATATGAATTACAAATTAAATTAACATTTTGTTTTAGCTCTTTTTAGAAAAGTGTTGTTTTACGGGGTTTAATATCAGTGATTTAGGGGTTAATACGTAGGTATATTTTGATTAAAATTATTTATCTGGAAATATTTAACTAATAGACTTGTAAAAAAAAGCCTTTGTTTTTAAAATAAAAAACTGTTTATCTATATATAAAACAATATTGCAAAGTTTCTTTTTAAAAAAAAGTAATAGAATGGAGAATTAATTTGTAAAAATGTAGTTGATTATATTGGCACCCATTTTCAAAGCTTTTTCGCGAACTTCCAATGGATCATTGTGAACTTCAGCATCTTCCCAGCCGTCTCCAAGATCACATTCGTAAGTATAGAGTAATACGAGTTTATCTTCTATAAAAATTCCAAAAGGTTGAGGTCTTTTACCATCATGTTCATGAATTTTAGGCAATCCATTAGCGAAAATAAATGGTTTTTGAAATATTGGATGATTTGCAGGAATTTCAATCAAGTTCTCATTAGGGAATATTTTTTTGATTTCCTTGCGGATATATTGATCCATTCCATAATTATCATCAATATGAAGAAATCCGCCAGCAATTAAATATTTTCTAAGATTAGCAACATCGGAATCGCTAAACACAACATTTCCATGTCCCGTCATATGTATAAATGGATATGAAAGTAAATCGGGACTACTAGGTTCTACTGTTCTGGGTTTAGGTTTTATTTGTGTATTAATATTTGCATTGCAAAATTTTATTAAATTAGGTAATGAAGTTGGATTTGCATACCAATCACCTCCACCATTGTATTTTAACAAAGCGATTTCTTGTGAGAAACAAGGTAAGGAAATGAATAATAATATAAACAAAACTTTTTTCATGCTTTAAGTCTAAATTTCATTACTAAAGACAACACTATGGCAAGCTACGATAGCAGCTGTTTCTGTTCGTAATCTTGTTTCTCCTAATGACACTGGTGTATAATTATTATCAAGTGCTAATTCAATTTCTTTGGTTGAAAAATCACCTTCTGGTCCAATTAATATTGTGTAATCAGTACTTGGAATAAGAATCGATTTTAGGGATTTTTTATTGGTCTCTTCACAATGTGCAATTAATGTTGTACCAGAGTTTTTAACCTTTAAAAAATCTTTTAATGTGATAGCAGGATTCAACTTAGGAAGGTACATTTGGTTGCATTGTTTCATAGCCGAAAGAATAATTTTTTCAAATCTCTCAGTATTAATCACTTTTCTTTCTGATCGATCACAAATAATAGGAGTGATTTCATGTATACCAATTTCAGTTGCTTTTTCAAGAAACCATTCATAACGATCATTCATTTTTGTTGGAGCAACCGCAAGATGTAATTTGTATTTTGGGACTTCAGTTTTTTCAATAGATACTATTTGAACGGTACATTTATTATCTGAGGCTAAAGTAATTTCTGTTTTAAATAATAATCCTAAACCATTAGTAACATGCAGGATATCACTATCTTTTTTGCGTAAAACTTTAATAATATGTTTGCTCTCTTCTTTGTCAAAAGAAAAAGTTTCAGTAGTTTCGTTTATAGTAGGGTTGTAAAATAATTGCATAATTAAAATTGTATTCTTGCTTTAGAAACGACATCAGCAGTTTCAAATTTTTGTGATAAAAACTTTTGATAGCCTACAATTCCAATCATTGCAGCATTATCTGTTGTGTATTCAAATTTTGGGATGAAAGTTTTCCAACCGTATTTGTTTTCTGTTGCTTTTAGAGTATTTCGAATTCCAGAATTGGCAGAAACACCGCCTCCAATTGCAATTTGTTTAATGCCAGTTTCTTTTACAGCTAATTTTAGTTTATCCATCAAAATTTCTATAATAGTATGTTGAATGGATGCACAGATATCATTTAAATTTTCATCAATAAATGCAGGATTTTCATTTTTTTTCTTTTGAATAAAATATAAAATAGCTGTTTTTAATCCAGAAAAACTAAAATCTAATCCAGGAACTTTGGGCTTAGTAAAAGGAAAAGCTTTAGGATTTCCTAATTGAGCATATTTATCTACTAGAGGGCCTCCAGGATAAGGAAGTCCTAATATTTTTGCACTTTTATCAAAAGCTTCTCCAACAGCATCATCTGTAGTTTCTCCTATTATTGTTAAATCAAAAAAGTCATTGACTCTAACGATTTGTGTATGTCCACCGCTAATGGTCAAGGCTAAAAAAGGGAACTCAGGTTTGTCAAAACCTTCTTCGTTTATAAAATGCGCCAGAATATGGGCATGCATATGGTTTACGGCTATAAGAGGAATTTTTAATGCCAAAGCCATAGACTTTGCAAATGAGCTACCAACTAAAAGTGAACCCATAAGTCCAGGTCCTTGTGTAAAAGCTATTGCGGATAATTGCTCTTTTTGAATATTTGCTTTTTTTAATGCAGCTTCAATTACGGGAACAATGTTTTGTTGATGTGCACGAGAAGCCAATTCGGGTACTACACCTCCATATTGATTGTGAATTAACTGATTGGCCACAACATTAGACAATACTTTATCGTTACATAATACAGCAGCAGCAGTATCATCGCAAGAACTTTCTATTGCAAGTATAAAAACCTCAGGAATTTGCATATAAACAGATGAATTTTGAAGTATATTTGATGAATTACCATAAAAATAGTATTTTTACAGCTGTGCCAAAATTAAAGATTTTTTAGTTAAGATATTACCATTTCCAGAGGCAAATAATTTATTTGTATCAAAAAAACAAAAACAACACGTATCAAAAAGATTAAAAAAATAGTATTCCGTACTTTCGTTGGACTAATATTACTTTTGTTAGTACTTTTAATAGCTATTACTATGCCGTTTTTTCAAACAAAGCTGGCGCAGTATTTTATGAAAAGTATCAATGATGATTTTGGGATTCACATGAAAGTTGATGAAGTACAGCTTACAATTTTTGGAGGTGTAAAACTAAAAGATGTCCTCATTATTGATCACCACAAAGATACTTTAATTTATACCAAAAGAATAAATACAACAATTCTTGGATTCAAAAAAATGCTGGATGCTGATTTGGTTTTTGGTGATTTGGCTATGGATGGTGTTCTTTTTAATTTAAAGACCTATAAAAAAGAAAAAAAAAATAATCTGGATTATTTTATTGATGCTTTTGGCACAAGTAAAACACCTTCCAAGAAAAAATTTTTGTTAACTGCTTCAAGTATTGATTTGTCACATGGTCGATTTATTCTGACTGATGAAAATCATGAAACTCCAAAATCTGTTGATTTTACCAAATTAAAAATTTCTGTTACAAATTTCAAAGTTTACGGGCCAGAAGTGTATGCAAATATTCAAAAAATGTCATTTTTGGATCATAGAGGTGTGTATATTAAAAGTCTAAAAGGAAATTATAGTTTTACGCAACAGCACATGATATTAGATAAAATGGAATTAAAAACCGAAGAATCTAATATTAAAGGATATGCTGCATTGAATTATGAAATTGAAGATTTTTCGGATTTTGTAAATAAAGTGGAGTTTGATTTTAAATTAAAATCTTCAAGAATTGCCTCGAATGATATTCGTTGTTTTTATAATGAATTGGGTAAAAATAGAATTTTTAAGCTTAGAAGTCATATTACAGGTACTTTAAATAATTTGAAGTTCTTGGATTTAAGCCTAAAAGATAACAAAGGGACAACTATACTAGGTTTTATAAATTTTAAAAATCTTTTAGGAAACAAAGATCAAAAATTTTATATGAACGGAAAGTTTGATCAGTTGAATAGCAATTATGATGATTTGGTCAGTATACTGCCTAATGTTTTAGGTGAAAAATTACCTGTAATTATAAAGAAATTTGGCAATGTTTCATTGGTTGGTAATACACAACTTACAGCAACTTCAATCCATGCAAATCTTACCGCAAAAACTGCTTTAGGTGCGGTAACGTCTAAATTCACTATTATTGATATGGAGCAAAGTGATAAGGCTACCTATAAGGGATATGTGGTTTTGAATAGTTTTGATATTGGTAATCTATTAGATAATAAGAGTTTATCTAAAGTAAGTTTAAATATTGATGTTGATGGTAAAGGGTTTTCGGAAAAGTATCTAGACACTTCTTTAAAAGGGATTATTTCTGATTTTGCTTATAATGGGTATAACTATAAAAATATATCGGTAAATGGTAATTTTAAATTACCATTATATAAAGGATCAATTATTGTAAATGATCCTAACTTGAAAATGAATTTTGATGGTTTAGTTAATTTAAGTAAAAAAGAAAGTCAATATGATTTTCAGATAAAAATTGATAAAGCTGAATTGCATAAATTGAATTTTGTAAGTGATACTATTTCGCAATTTAATGGCGACGCTATTGTTGATGTACAAGGGAACTCTATTGAGGATCTCCACGGGAATATCTATATAAATAATGCTACTTATGTTAATTCAAAAAGTACGTATCAATTTAATGATTTCAATTTAAATTCGAGTTTTGATGAAAAAAGAATTCGTACTATAAAAATTACTGCACCTGATATTACAAATGGAACAATTGTAGGAAAGTTTAAATTTTCAGAATTAAAAAATTTAGTTTCAAATTCTTTAGGAAGTCTTTATACCAATTATAAACCAGTAAAAGTAAGAAAAGGACAGTTTTTGAAATTTAATTTTGAAGTGTATAACAAAATAGTTGAAGTGTTTTTTCCAGAAATGAAGATAAGTGAAAACACTGTTGTAAAAGGGGTTATTAATTCTGATAATAATGAATTTAAATTTAATTTTAATTCTCCGACTATAACTGCTTCAGAAAATTCTTTCGATAATATTCGAGTTTCTATTGATAATAAGAATCCTTTGTATAATACTTATATCGAATTAGATAGTATTAAAACTAAGATGTACAAAATTCGAGATTTTAGTTTAATTAATGTCACATCCAAAGACACTTTGTTTTTTAGAACTGAGTTTAAAGGAGGTTCAAAAGGTAATGATTACTTTAATTTGGATTTATATCATACTATTGATAAGGATAATAAAAATATAGTTGGTTTTAGTAAATCTGAGATTAAATTAAAAAATAGTTTGTGGTTTTTGAATGAATTAAATACTTCCAATAATAGATTGATTTTTGATAAAAATTTGAAAGAGTTTAAGCTTGATGATTTTATTCTTTCTAATAAAGAACAAGAAATAAAGCTTAGTGGAGAATTCAAAGGAAGTTCGTATAAGGATATAAATGTTGAATTTAAGAACTTCGATATTAACGCATTGACTTCTGCACAGGAGAGTTTTGCTGTCAACGGTAATTTAAATGGTAAAATTAATTTTAATCAAAATAAACTGGTCTATAAGCCAACAGCTTCATTGGTTATTGATGATTTAAAAGTGAATGATCATAATCTGGGTGTCTTAAAGTTTGATATAAAAGGAGATGAAAATTTAAAAAAATTCACTTTATATTCTACTATTGAAAATAAAGATTTTGAGTCTTTTAGTGCTGATGGGAGTTTTGAAATTGTAAATAAAGAAACACTATTTGATTTGAATTTAAAATTTGATCGATTCAATTTGGCTACATTAAGTTCATTAGGAGGTGATGTTATTTCTAATATAAGAGGAATGGTGTCTGGTAATGCTACTATTGGAGGATCAGTAAATAAACCAGATATAAATGGACGTCTTTATGTCAATGATGGAGGTTTAAGTATACCTTATTTGAATGTTGATTATGCTTTAAAGGATAAAACGATAATTGATTTAACTGACGAAAAATTTCTTTTTAGAAATAATACTTTAACAGATACGAAATTTAAGACAATTGGATCTCTAAATGGAGTAGTGGAACATAAGAATTTTTCAGATTGGAAGCTGGATTTGGCAATTAATTCTAAAAGACTTCTTGTATTGGATACTCAAGATAGTGAGGATGCTGCCTATTTTGGAACGGCTTTTATTAATGGTAATGCAACAATTAAAGGGCCTACAAATGGATTGGTTATAAGAGTAGATGCTAAATCTGAAAAAGGATCTGTTCTTAAAATCCCTATTAACAATGCTGAAAGTGTTAGTGAAAACAGCTTTATTCATTTTATTACTCCTAAGGAAAAATTTAATTTACAAAAGGGTATTGTTGAAAAAAAGAAAAATTATAATGGTCTTGAATTAGAGTTTGATTTAGAAATTACACCAAATGCAGAGGTAGAAGTTATTTTAGATAGGAATTCAGGGCACGGTATGAAAGGTAGAGGAAATGGGACTCTATTGTTTAAAATAAACACCCTCGGTAATTTTAATATGTGGGGTGATTTCTTGCCTTATGATGGAACTTATAATTTTAAATATGGTGGTCTTATAGATAAGAAATTCAATGTAAGAAAAGGAGGTTCAATCGTTTGGGAAGGTAATCCAATGAGGGCACAACTTAACCTTGAGGCAGTCTATAAAACATCTGCTAATCCTGCTTTACTGCTTGAAAATTCAAGTGTTAATAAGAAAGTTGATGTTGAAGTTGTTATTGGAATTCATGGCGATTTAACGCATCCAGAACCTGATTTTATGATTGATTTTCCAACAATCAAAAGTGTTTTAAAATCAGAACTTCAGACCGAATTATCAGATAAAGATGTAAGACAAACTCAAGCTTTGTATTTGTTGTCAACTGGGAGTTTCTTAAGTAAAGATGGCTCTAGTCAAGCAGTATCTTCAAGTTTGTATGAAACAGCTTCGAGTATGTTGGGAGGTATTGTGCATTCTACAGACGAAAAGTTTGAAATGAACTTTAATGTTGTTTCTCCAGATAATAGGCCAAGTTCGCAAACCGATGGACGATTTGAGGCAATTGTTTCTTCAAAGGTAAATGAGCGAATTACTATAAATGGAAAAATAGGTGTGCCATTTGGAGGAGTTCATGAATCATCGATTGTAGGAGATATTGATATTAAGTATAGGGTAAATGAAGATGGATCCTTTAATTTGCATTTTTTTAATAAAGAAAACGATATTAATTATATCGGACAAGATATAGGGTATACACAGGGTGTCGGTATATCTTACGAGGTAGATTTTGATACTTTTAGAGAATTAGTAGATAAAATGTTTAAAAGCAAGAAATTAACGAATTCAAATAAACCTGCTGAAAAAGAAATTGATGAAGATTCTAATTTGAGTCCCGATTTTATAAATTTCACAAAACCTACTACCCCCAAAGTAGATAAACCTAAAGTAAATCAAGACGCAGTTCTTCCTGAAGATGACTAGGTGTAAGGTGTTGTTTTTTAATGAATTAAATTTTTAATAAAGAGTTTCGTTAACTTTACTGCTTGCTTTTTTTAGTTTTTCATTTTTGAAAACTATTTAAATAAAGGGTGAATCATTGTCTTCAGGGTGAATCATTGTCTGAAAAATTAATCTTACAAGAAGAAATGAAGATTAAAAATGGAAATAAATTCCATGCTTTTTTTGATTTTAAAAACTTATCAACGAAAACGTTTGAATTTCAGATATTTTATTAAAATGTTAGAAAGCACCCCTAAAATATCTTGGATATTTGCTAAATTTACACTTTAATACTTAAAAAAATGTCAAAAACAATAAAAAAGATAGGTGTACTTACCTCTGGAGGAGACTCTCCGGGAATGAATGCCGCTATTCGTTCTGTTGTACGAACATGTGCTTTTCATAACATTGGATGTGTTGGTATTTATAGAGGCTATCAAGGAATGATTGAAGGGGATTTTAAAGAAATGGGACCCCGAAGTGTAAATAACATTGTAAATAAAGGTGGGACTATTTTAAAATCAGCACGTTCAATGGATTTTAAAACTCCTGAGGGACGTGAGAAAGCTCATAAAAACCTTGTAAAAGCTGGTATTGATGCTTTAGTTGTAATAGGTGGAGATGGTTCTTTTACAGGAGCATTATTATTTAATTCTGAATATAATTTTCCTGTGATGGGAATTCCAGGAACTATTGATAATGATATATTTGGTACAAGCCATACTTTGGGCTATGATACCGCTCTAAATACAGTTGTTGATGTAATTGATAAAATTCGTGATACAGCAAGTTCTCATAATAGATTATTTCTTATTGAAGTGATGGGACGTGACGCAGGTCATATCGCATTGAATGCGGGTATTGGAGCAGGGGCTGAAGAAATTCTTATTCCAGAAGAGGATCTAGGATTAGAACGCTTATTAGACTCTTTGAGAAAAAGTAAAGCAGCAGGAAAATCATCAAGTATAGTTGTAATTGCCGAAGGGGATAAAATTGGTAAAACAGTTTTTGAATTAAAAGATTATGTTGAGGGTAATTTTCCAGAATATGATGTACGTGTATCTGTATTAGGTCATATGCAGCGTGGTGGTGCTCCATCATGTTTTGATAGAGTTTTAGCTAGTCGTTTAGGAGTAAAAGCTGTTGAAAGTTTGTTGGAAGGTACATCTAATTATATGGTTGGTTTATTAGCTGATAAAATTACACTTACCCCTTTAGAACAAGCTATTAAAGGACATACTGAAATTGATAGAGAATTACTTCGAGTTTCAGACATTATGTCGATTTAGAATAAAAAAAAGAAAAGAGAATAAAATAAAAAATAATTTAAATTAAATACAATGTCAAAAGTAAAATTAGGAATAAACGGATTTGGTAGAATTGGAAGAATTGTTTTTAGAGAATCTTTCAATAGAGATAATATAGAAGTAGTTGCAATCAATGACTTATTAGATGTAGATCATTTAGCTTATTTGTTAAAATATGATTCAGTTCACGGTCGTTTTGATGGAACTGTTGAAGTAAAAGAAGGAAAACTTTTTGTAAACGGAAGAAATATTCGTATTACTGCTGAAAGAAATCCTGCTGACTTAAAATGGAATGAAGTTGATGTTGATGTAGTTGCTGAATGTACTGGTATTTTTACAACTATTGAAACTGCAAATGAGCACATTAAAGGTGGTGCTAAAAAAGTAATTATTTCTGCTCCTTCTGCAGATGCTCCAATGTTTGTAATGGGAGTAAATCACGAAACTGCAAAAGCTTCTGATTTAGTAGTTTCTAATGCTTCTTGTACTACAAACTGTTTAGCACCTTTAGCTAAAGTTATTCACGATAATTTTGGAATTGTTGAAGCTTTAATGACAACAGTTCACGCTACAACTTCAACTCAAATGACAGCTGATGGACCTTCTAGAAAAGACTGGAGAGGTGGACGTGCTGCAAGTATAAACATTATTCCTTCATCTACTGGAGCTGCAAAAGCGGTTGGAAAAGTTATTCCTGATTTGAATGGAAAATTAACTGGTATGGCTTTCCGTGTTCCTACTGCTGACGTTTCTACTGTTGATTTAACTGTAAAAGTGGCTAAAGAAACTTCTTACGAAGAAATTATGGCTGTTTTGAAAAAAGCTTCAGAAACTACAATGAAAGGTATTTTAGGATATACTGAAGATGCAGTTGTATCTCAAGATTTTATTTCTGACAAAAGAACTTCAATCATTGATGCTACTGCTGGAATTGGATTAAATTCAACTTTCTTTAAATTGGTATCTTGGTATGATAATGAGTATGGATATTCAAGCAAATTAATTGATTTAGCTGTTCATATTTCTGCTTTAAAATAATATTTATAATTTTACAAGATCCCATTAATTCAAATTAATGGGATCTTGTTATTTTGTTTCTTTATTAAATATTTATAAAATATATAGTTAAGACGCAAAAAATCATAACCAATAAACCAAAAACAATATGAAATTAATAGTTGACAGTGGTTCTACTAAAGCAGATTGGATTGCAATAGATGATAATGGGAAAGTTATGTTTACCACACAAACATTAGGTTTAAATCCAGAAATTCTTAACGGTGATGAAATTGTAGATCGCTTAAACGACCGTTTTGATATATTACAAAATAAAAGTACAGCAACACACTTGTTTTTTTATGGTGCTGGTTGTGGAACAGATAGGATGAAAAAAATGTTATCTGAAATTTTTAGAGATTATTTTTCGAATGCAATAGTTGTTGTTGAAGAAGATACTTATGCTGCTGTTTTTGCTACTACTCCAAAAGGAGAAAGTGCAATTGTTGGTATTCTTGGTACTGGTTCAAATTGTAGTTATTTTGACGGTAAAGTTCTTGAACAAAAAGTACAATCTTTGGGTTATATCGCAATGGATGATTGTAGTGGTAACGTTTTTGGAAAAGAGTTAATTAGAAAATACTACTTTAATAAAATGCCAAAAGAATTGGCTGAAGTATTTGAAAAAGAGTATGATTTGAGCCCTGATCATATTAAAAATAAATTATATAAAGAGCCAAATCCAAATGCTTATCTAGCGACTTTCGCGAAGTTTTTAATCCAACATAAAGAGCATGAATTTTGTCGTAAGATAATTTTTAAAGCAATGAAATCATTCATTAAAAATTATATTAGACAATTTGAAAATTGTAAAGAAGTACCAGTACATTTTGTGGGTTCAATCGCTTTTTATTTAAAAGAGGAATTAGCTGAGATCTTTGAAAAATATGAACTACAATTGGGGAATGTTTTAAGAAGGCCAATTGATGGTTTAATTGCTTATCATGTTGCAAATAGTTAAGGTATGGAGATAGCTATTATTGCTCATGACGGTAAAAAAGAAGATATAGTAAAATTTTTAATTAAAAACCGTGAAGTTTTACAGCAAGAAAATATACAGTTTATTGCAACAGGAACTACTGGAGGTAGAGCAGAAGAAGCAGGTTTTAAAACTAGAAGAATGTTGTCAGGACCGTTAGGTGGTGATGCGCAAATTGCAGGAAGAGTTGCCGAAGGTAAAACTCAAATGGTTTTGTTTTTCAAAGACCCTCTTTCAAGTCATCCACATGAAGCGGATGTTAATATGCTTATTCGTGTTTGCGATGTTCATAATGTGCCGTTGGCTACAAATGAGGCAACAGCACAATTATTGATTAATGCTATAGGATCGCTATCATAGATATTTCTACATTTACATTTTTTGGCAAACAAGCCACTTGAACCGTTTCACGAGCTGGAGCGGTTTTTTCGTTAAAATAAGATCCGTAAACAGAATTAATGCTTCCAAAATCATTCATGTTCATTATGAAAATAGTGGTTTTGACTACGTTTTCAAAAGTCATTCCTGCAGCATCAAGAACCGCTTTCATATTTTCCATCACTTGTTTAGTTTCGGATTCAATATTATCTATAACTAATTCCATTGTTACTGGATTTAGTGCAATTTGGCCAGATGTGTATAATGTGTTCCCTGTTAAAACGGCTTGATTGTATGGCCCAATTGGTGCCGGTGCTTTTTCAGTATAGATTATTGTTTTCATAATTTGCATTTTTTATTATTATTGTCTATCCAATATCAAGAATTGTAAAAATTAGAAGGATTGATTTCTTTTTTCCCATTTGATATCACTAAGTACTCCAGATTTGATTCCAATGTAAAAATTCCAAGTTGCATTTGTGCCAAATGGTGTCCAGTTAAAATCCATTCTCCAGCTCATTAAATCTCTTTCGAAGCGTAATTGAGTAAAGGTTACTCCGTTCTGAACAAAATCATATCCAGTAGAAATACCAGCTTTCCATTTAGGAGTTAAATCAGTATTAGCAGAAATCATAATGGAATTTCCTGTGATTTTTTTCTCTCTATTGTTGTTACCGTATGTTAAGGAATAAGCAAAAGTCATATCCCAAGGTAATTTAGATTTAAAGAATTCTGTAACTACGTCTTCGCCTTCTTCGTCATTATCAGTAAACTGACTGTTTTTTCGATAACTACCAGTATCAATATCAGAGCCAAATAAATCATCTTCACGACCTCCATTCCTTGTAGCTTGAGAATCTTTCTTTTTGTCTTTTTCACCTCTGCTAGAAAGAGAATAATTCATAGTCAAATTGGCACTCGTCATTCTAAAAAGACTACCACCATTATTGATGTTGAAAGTGTTAATCCTAGTTCCAGAATTATCAATCGCATATGGGTCTAAAGTGGTTCCGAAATTTGCATTCAATTTATTATCAAAGAACTGTGTTCCACCGCTTATTCTTAGAGGAGCCCAAGCTAATGTTTTTGCATCAGCATTATAACTAGTTGATAAGTTTAAATTGTTTAATAGCATTATTTTTTTTGCTTCCGTTTTGGTGGTATCTTTATCCGCAACTTTAGCTTCAAAAGTATTGCTAATATTGAAGCCAATAGAGTTTGAGCTATTCAATCCTGGAGCACCATACATACCACCTTCAAATCGGGTGTAATCTTTTCTCATACCTCCACTACCATCGGTGGCATACGTGTCGTAGTATTTCTCAAAGCTAGGGGTGTAACTATGTGAAATTGCAGGTCTCATTACGTGTCTTATTGATTTTATTTTTTTGTCATCACCAAAATTAAAAGTTCCATAAATTGTAGTACCAATACTTGTTGAAGAAGAATAAGTTCTAAACGCATCGAAACCTTTTACATCGGTTGTAACTACCGTCGCTAATTGGCTGTCGTAGTGTTTTTCTATCGTTTTAAAAGCCCAAACTTCATTGTAGTTTAAAGATGTTGAAACACTAAAATATTTAAAAACTTTAAAATTGGTACTTAAAGGGATGGCGTGTTGAAATCCAATATCTGCATTACGAAACATTTCGGGTTTAAAAAACAATGAATCAGTTGTTACAAAGCTGTTTTTCCCATTTAAGCTATATTGCAAGTTGATGTTTTTGATAAAACCTTTTTTTGCTCCATCGTTTACTGCAAAAGGATAAACTCTATCTACGCTAAATTGTAACGTAGGAAGGGTCATATTGATTTCTTTTGTGTTTGTGTTTTGTGAATGTGTTGCTGTGAGTGAAATTCTGCTTTCTGGTACCGAATGAAATACGGTACTGTATGATACAGATGAACTCAGTGTATTGTTTAATGAAGATCCTACGTTGACTTGATTGATAGTTTGCTTGAAATATTCACTACTTCCTAAATTCACTGAAGCAGAAAAAGTTGAATTAGGGTTCGCTTTTGAGTCTTGTGAATGTGACCATTGAATATTATAGATTCTTGTCTTAGAATAATCAGGATATCCTCTTTCACTAATAATATTATTTTCGAATCTAATATTTACATTTCCTTGATAATGGTATCTATTAGCATATGATGATTGCATTCCTAATGCATAACTTCCATTAGTATAATAATCTCCCACAACAGTTAAATTATAATGATCACTTAGAGCAAAATAATATCCTCCGTTTTGAAGTGAGAAACCTTTGGTATTAGAGTCATTATAGGATGGTAAAATAATACCAGAGACACTAGTTTCTTTTGAAAGTGGAAAATAGGCAAATGGTAGGTATATTGGTGTTGGTACGCCTCCAATTACCATATAAGTGGAGCCAGTAACTATTTTTTTTCCTGGAATAAATTTTATTTTGTTGGTTTGAAAATAATATTCTGGATTGTCTACGTCTTTTGCAGTTGTAAATCTTGCGCCTTTAAGAAAGTAAACAGAGTCATTTTCTTTTTTAGTTATAGCAGCTTTTACGTTAAACTCGCCTTGAGTAGTTCTGGAATTCCAAATTAAAGCTTTTTTTGTTTTAAAATTGAAACGAATGGAATCTGGCTGAATTTCATTGGAGCCTTGTTTGAAATTAGGAAATTGAGTGTAATTTCCTAGTGAATCTTTTATTCGACCAGCATAAACTTCATTTTTTTCATAATCCAAGACTATGATACCCGATTTTAACTCAACATCTTGGTAATATAACTCCGCTTTATCGTATAATGTAATAAGTTTTTTCTTTTGCTCAATTTTAGCATAGCTTGCGGCTTTGTAATTTACTTTCCCGTTTAGAAAAACTTTTTTAACTTTAATCGTGTCTAATTTGACAGTGTCAGTAGGTGATTCAGTCGAAGGTGTAGTATTCTTAGCTTCCTCGACAGGTTTCTTAACTTCTTGTTTCTTAGATGAAATAGTCGTTTGTTTCTTTTTCATATCTTGTGAATATAAATTAGAACAACCTATAGATAGGAAAAATGATAGTAAAACGATATTAAATAAGTTTGTATGCAAAGGTTTAAATGCTATTTTTGTAAAATGAAGACTCAAGTATTCGTGTGCCAAAATTACTATATTTTTTTGGCAAAAATAATCAAATCATAAATTTATAAGTGAAGTCTTTTAATTAAATTAACTATTAGATGCATATATCGAAAAAAATAAAAATTGTATTCACGTTTTTAATAGTGATGTCGATGGTCGATACTTATGGACAATCCAATAATTTTAAAGTTACTTTAGATGCAGGTCATGGCGCTCATGATTTTGGGGCTGTTTATAGTGGTAGGATCGAAAAAAATATCGCTTTAGCCATTGCATTGAAAGTTGGTAAAATTTTGGAATCTTATCCTAAAATAGATGTTATTTATACAAGAAAGACTGATGTTTTTATAGATTTAGTGGAACGAGCCAATATAGCCAATAGAGCAGATTCTCATGTTTTTGTATCTATACATTGTAATGCAAATAAAAATTTAGCTGCAGATGGTACTGAAACCTACGTTATGGGGATGACCAAAGTGGCTTCAAATTTGGAGGCTGCAAAAAAAGAAAATGCAGTAATTACTTTAGAAAAAGATTATAAACAAAAGTACGAAGGATTTGATCCTAATTCTCCCGAAACAATGATTGGTATGACTTTGATGCAAGAGGAATACTTGGAAAATAGTATTTCATTAGCGAGTAAAGTAGAAGATGCTTTTGCTTTATTAGGAAAAAAATTGCGTCATGGCGGTGTTAAACAAGCTCCTTATATGGTATTACATAAAGCATATATGCCGAGGGTTTTAATTGAAACTGGATTTGTTTCTAATACTGTTGAAGGTGAATTACTAAATTCAGAACAAGGGCAAAATGATATTGCCAAAGCAATTGCTGATGCTATCATAAGTTATAAAAATGAATATTTTGGAGATGGAGGTGCAGAAACTTTTGGAGAAAAACCTTCACAAATACTTAAAGAAAATCCTGTAAAAGATTCTGAAACTCCCATAAAAAGTTCTCAAACTCCAGAAACAAATAAGACCATTATTAAAAAAGATACTTTAGGTTCTATTTATAAAATTCAACTTTCTGCCAGTAAAAAGAAACTAGCCTTGAAACCACAAAATTTCAAAGGATTAAAAAATGTGTCTGTAATATATGAAGATAAAATTTATAAATATCTATACGGAGAAATCGCTGACTATGAGGAAGCTAAAAATCAATTAAAAGATGTAAAGTCAAAAGGATATGATTCAGCTTTTTTGATCGCATTTAGAAATGGTAAAAAAATAAGCATTCAAGAAGCCATCAAATAATTTTAGTTCAAATATTTTATATTAAATTTACCCATTAAAAAACAAAATTTTGAAAATTACAAGAGAAATAAAGACAGCTATTTTAGTTATAACATCAATTTTATTATTCATTTGGGGATACAGTTATTTAAAAGGGAACGACCTTTTTAATAGTTATAAATTTTTTTACGCCGAATATGAAAACGTAGAAGGATTGGCTCCTTCAGCTCCTGTAACTATCAACGGGCTAATTATTGGTAAAGTAAAATCTATAACACTAACCGAGAAAGGTACTCTTTTGGTTCAATTGCAAATTAATACTGATTTTCCAATTTCTAAATCTAGTACAGCAGTAATTTATGATGCAAGTTTAATTGGAGGAAAGCAATTGGCAATTCATCCAAATTATGCTGATAAAAATATTGCGGAGAGTGGAGATTATCTAAAAGGAGTTATTGAAGTAAGTTTGGTAGACTCATTAGGTGATAAAGTTTCTCCAGCTATGGCTAAAGTCGAAAAGTTAATGTCTAGTGCAGATCAATTAGTTGTTAGTTTTAATGAAGTTCTAGACGCCAAAGGAAAAGCTGATTTGAAAAAGAGTTTAGCTGAACTTAGTGCTACTATGGAACAATTTCATAAAGTAGCTGCGAATGCAAATGTGATTTTAGAAGAAAATAAAGGACAACTGAAAGGTGTAGTTACTAATTTTAATAAAGTTTCTGATAATTTTGTAAAAATATCTGATTCATTAAATAAAGCTGACTTAGGTCAGACAGTCAAAAATTTAAATGCAACTTTGAGTAAAGTTGATGGTATAATGAAAGGTATAGAATCTGGTAAAGGAACTATGGGGAAATTAATGAATGATGATGCTTTGTATCAAAATTTAGCAAAAACTTCAAGAGAGTTAGAATTACTTTTACAAGATGTGAGATTGAATCCAACCAGATATGTAAATGTTTCTGTTTTTGGTAAAAAGAACAAACCATACGTTGCTCCAAAAGATTCTATAACAAACGTAAAAAACTAGTTTCATGACCTATCTTAGTAATGTTTTATTTGCCATTGTATTGATTATTGGATTTGGATATTTTTATTTAAATATCAAAAAAATAATCAGAAATATTAATCTTGGTATTGCTGTAAATCGAACTGATAATGCAAAAGCTAGATGGAGAAATATGGCTATGATTGCACTTGGGCAATCGAAAATGGTAAAACGTCCTGTTGCCGGAATACTCCATATTATAGTTTATGTTGGTTTTATTATTATCAATATTGAATTATTAGAAATTATCATTGATGGTTTATTTGGAACTCATAGAATTTTTGCTCCTATTGGAGTAATTTATGATGTCCTTATCGGTTCTTTTGAAATATTAGCACTTTTGGTTCTTGTAGCAGTTTCTGTTTTTTGGATAAGAAGAAATATTGTCAAATTAAAACGTTTTTTTAACCCGGATTTAAAAGGTTTTCCTAAAAGTGATGCCAATTATATCTTGTATTTTGAGATGTTTCTGATGACTCTGTTTTTATTAATGAATGCTTCTGATTTACATCTACAAAATATTCCTGGAGGATTCTCTCATTTTATAAAAGCGGGTTCTTTTCCAGTAAGTCAATTTATAGCTCCTGCTTTTAATGGAATGTCAAATGAGTTGGTGATGTTACTTAACGAAGGTTTTTGGTGGTTACACATTGTTGGAATCTTGGTTTTTATGAATTATTTATATTTTTCAAAACACCTTCATATTTTATTAGCTTTCCCAAATACTTATTTTGCTAATTTGAATCCGCAAGGACAATTTGATAATTTAGCTTCTGTGACTGCTGAAGTAAAATTAATGATGGATCCAAATGCTGATCCATTTGCGGCAGCACCAGTTTCGGAAAATGCAACTCCAAGTAAGTTTGGCGCTAGTGATATTCAGGATTTAAATTGGGTTCAATTATTGAATGCTTATACTTGTACAGAATGTGGTCGTTGTACCTCTTCTTGTCCAGCCAATCAAACAGGTAAATTATTGTCTCCTCGTAAAATTATGATGGATACTAGAGATAGGATAGAAGAAGTTGGTAGAAACATAGACGCTAACAAAGGTGTTTTTATTCCAGATAACAAAACCCTATTGAATGATTATATTACTCCAGAGGAGTTGTGGGCTTGTACTTCTTGTAATGCATGTGTTGAAGAATGTCCTGTAAATATTAGTCCACTTTCTATTATTATGGATATGAGACGTTATCTAGTAATGGAGAAAAGCGCTGCTCCAATGCCTATAAATGCTATGATGACTAATATTGAGAACAATGGAGCTCCTTGGCAATACAGTCAACAAGATCGTTTAAATTGGAAAAACGAAAATTAATCTGTTTTAAAATAGAATATAAAATACTTGCAAATAGGGACTTAATCTTTTTGCAGAAAATAATATAAAGAATATGTCAGAAAGTTTAATAGTGCCAACAATGGCAGAGATGCTTGCTCAAGGAAAACAACCGGAAGTTTTATTCTGGGTAGGTTGTGCAGGAAGTTTTGACGATAGAGCTAAGAAAATAACCAAAGCATTTGTTCAAATCTTGAATCGTGCTAATGTATCTTTTGCTGTTCTTGGTACCGAAGAAAGTTGTACTGGAGATCCGGCTAAAAGAGCAGGAAATGAGTTTTTGTTTCAGATGCAAGCCATGATGAATATCGAAGTGCTAAACGCTTACGAAGCAAAGAAAATAGTTACTGCTTGTCCACATTGCTTTAATACTTTAAAAAATGAATATCCAGAATTGGGTGGTCATTATGAAGTTGTTCATCATACAGAATTCCTTAAATCATTATTAGATTCAGGAAGATTAACGATTGAAGGAGGTCAGTTTAAAGGAAAGAGAATTGCTTTTCACGATCCTTGTTATTTAGGTAGAGCCAATAATGTTTATGAAGCACCAAGAGATTTAATTCAAAAATTGGATGCAGAATTGGTTGAAATGAAACGCTCAAAAGCAAATGGTTTGTGTTGTGGAGCTGGCGGAGCACAGATGTTTAAAGATGCTGAACCTGGAAACAAAGAAATCAATGTAGAAAGAACTGAAGATGCTCTAGAAACAAAACCACATATTATTGCTGCAGGTTGTCCTTTTTGTAACACCATGTTGACTGACGGTGTTAAAAATAAAGAAAGAGAAGGTGATGTTAAAGTAATGGATATAGCAGAATTAATAGCAAATGCCCAAGATATATAAATCAATTACGAATTTTAAATTCATAATTAATAACTCATAATTCATAATTAATATGTACGTTCCTTTTGAAAATTTACCCGGAGAATCTAAAATTTGGATTTATCAATCGAATAGAAAATTTTCGGATGCCGAGTTTTCTGAAATCGAAACAGATTTGCAATCCTTTCTTAACGAATGGGCCGCACACGGAACTAGCCTTGAATGTTCTTATTTGTTAAAATACAATCGTTTTATTATTTTAGCAGTTAACCAAGAAATTCAAGCAGCAACGGGGTGTTCTATTGATTCTTCAGTAGAATTTATCCAAAGCTTAGAAAAAAAATACAATGTAGATTTATTGGATAAAATGAATGTAACCTTCAAACTTGGAGATCACATTGCACACAAACCATTGATTGACTTCAAGAAAATGGTCAAAGATAAAGCCGTTACCGAAAACACAATTGTCTTCAATAATTTGGTAAACAATATCGAAGAATTTAATGAATCTTGGGAGGTACCTGCTTTAGATAGCTGGCATAGTCGTTTTTTTTAACCGAATCAAAAACAAAAGATGTCTAAAATTATTTGTCTTTTTTTATTCCTGTTTTGTTTTTCAATTTCAAATGCTCAAAATTCAGATATTGATCTTTTAGAAAAAATCAATCTCAATAGAAATACAAACATAGAACCTCTTATGAAAGGGGTGACCAATAGTACTTTTGCTATTAGTATCGGAACTCCAGTTATTATATATGCTGTCGGATTGATAGAAAAAGACAGTACTACCAAAAAAAAAGCAGTCTTTGTTGGAGAAACATTGGCTGCTTCTGCATTTATTACTCTTGTATTAAAAAACAGTATTAAGCGAGATAGACCCTATGTAACCTATCCAGAAATTGATAATGTTACTAATGAGTCGAGTTATTCCTTTCCTTCCGGACATACTTCTGCAGCTTTTGCAACGGCTACATCATTAAGCATGGCATATCCTAAATGGTATGTTATTGCACCTTCTTTTTTGTGGGCAGGTGCAGTAGGGTATTCCCGAATGTATCTCGGAGTTCATTATCCTACCGATGTTTTGGCAGGTGCGATCGTAGGTAGTGGATCTGCTTTTTTATGCTACAAATTGAATAAATGGATTAATAAAAAAAGAGCACCACATCAAAAAAAGCTTTGGGAATAAATTATTTTTAACTTCATCAATTTCAATTCACTTCATTAGTTTTAAAAAGTTTATTTAGGCGTGACCCTCCCAAAAAGGTCGGGTCGGGCTTTCCGTTCCTGCTTTTTTATATTCGGCGAAGAAAAATCGACAAATATAAAAAGAGCTCTACTTCAATCCCACACGCAAAAAAAAGATTAGGAAGTAAACGATGTATGTTTTAAAATAAATAGATTTTTAAGGCTGCATCAATAGTATTTATTCCCAATAATGATACGTATGCCCTCAGGACCCCATAGTTGACGCTGCAGACGTCAAATATGGCGTTCGGAACCCTAAATTTGACGCCTGGAACCCCATAATTGACGTTGTATAACCCCAAATTTGATGTCAGGAACGTCAAATATGGCGTCTGGAACCCCATAGTTGGCGTTAATGACCCCAAACTTGACGTCTGGAACGTCAAATTTGGGGTTATTCGTAGAATTCTATCACTAAATTGCATTCTAGTCCGAAGTGATAACGCATGCAGTCAATTAAATTTGAAAATAGTCCGATACAATTGAACCATATTACACAACATTTGACCTAACCTTAAAAATGTTAAAATTTAACTTTTTTTTCATAATAAACCCCAGCTAATCTCCTTACTTTCGTTAGACTTTAAAATCATATATAAAAAGTGCATAACCTAAATATAGTAGTAATATTTATAGTGATTTGCAAATTAAATATGATCAATAAAAACAATCAAATATATATATGAAAATAGCAATTGTTTGTTATCCTACTTTTGGCGGAAGTGGAGTAGTTGCAACAGAATTAGGTTTGGAGTTAGCTAGAAGAGGCCATGAAATTCATTTTATTACCTATAGTCAACCAGTACGTTTGGCATTACTTAATCCAAATGTTCATTATCACGAAGTAATAGTTCCTGAATACCCTCTTTTTCATTTTCAGCCTTACGAATTGGCTTTGTCCAGTAAATTGGTGGATATGGTTAAATTGTACAAAATTGAAGTTTTGCACGTACATTATGCTATCCCACACGCATATGCAGGTTATATGGCGAAACAAATGCTAAAAGATGAAGGAATTGATATTCCAATGGTGACAACTCTGCATGGGACAGATATTACTTTGGTAGGGAATCATCCTTTTTATAAACCAGCGGTGACATTTAGTATAAACAAATCAGATTATGTGACTTCAGTTTCTCAAAGTCTAAAAGATGATACGTTGAAATTATTCAATATAAAAAATCAAATTCAGGTTATTCCTAATTTTATTGAATTAAATAAAAATGATTATGATCCGACTGTTCCTTGTAGACGTTCAGTAATGGCCAACGATAATGAAAGAATAATTACGCATATTAGTAATTTTCGAAAAGTAAAGCGAATTCCAGATATTATTAAGATTTTTTATAAGATTCAAAAAGAAATTCCAGCCAAATTAATGATGGTAGGAGATGGACCTGAAAAAGAGAAAGCAGAGAAGTTGTGCAGAAAATATGGTATTCAGGACAAGGTAATATTCTTTGGTAATAGCAATGAAATTGACCGAATTTTGTGTCTTACCGATTTGTTTCTTTTGCCTTCAGAAACCGAAAGTTTTGGTTTGGCAGCACTCGAAGCTATGGCATGTGGAGTTCCCGTAATATCAAGTAATTCGGGAGGTTTACCTGAAGTAAATAGTGATGGCGTTTCAGGTTATTTGAGTGATGTTGGTAACGTAAATGAAATGGCTGAAAATGCATTGAAAATTTTAAAAGAAGACAGCGTTCTTAATGAGTTTAAAAAGAATGCGTTGCATGTTGCTGAACAATTTGATATAAAAAATATTTTACCAATCTATGAGGATTTATATCATAAAGCGATTAATAAATACAAATAAGTAATTCAATATAATTAATAAAAAATCCATCCTATTTTATTGATAGAGATGGATTTTTTATTTTAGAATTTGTACCGAATGCTTAAACCAAAGTTAATTCCAAAATCATTTCTCTCATAATTATTAAAGACATATTCAGGTCTTAGATCTATAGCTAATTGAATAGGAATTTCTTTAAAGTTATATTCAATACCAACATCACCGTTGATTACATAAAAAATACCATTATCATTTCCATAGCTGTTCATATAATTGTTATCGGTATTCCAAGATCCTAATCCTCCACCAAAACCTGCATACCAATCTACTTCCTTTTCAAAATTCCAATACCATTGGTAAATTCCAGATATTTTTAAAGCATCAGTATGGTTATCATTTGTCCAACCAAAATCAAGTTCTAATCTGTTTTTTAGAGATAGTTTGTTCTGATACGAAACTTCAATGCCAAGGCCATGATTGTTTCCAAATCGAAGCCCAATCGCATTTTTTAAAGTGTTTTCCTGTGCTTGACTAGAAAAGATGATACCAAATAATAAATATAAGCAATAGTAGTTTTTTTTCATATGCCTATTCTAAAGGGGTTATCCATATTGGATTTTTAAAGTTACAAAAAATAGAAAAACAATGTTAATTATTTTTAAATCAATTGGTTGATTTTTTTGTTTGATAAAATAAATAATTGATTTGCTTTAAAAATTGAAATTATTTGATATAAAGGAATATTTGTTAATTTAAGAGTTTACTATAAACTACCTCTGAAAACCATTGGATTTATAAAGATATTGAATGTAATTAATGTGAAATATTACTAATTTATAATTTTTAGTTTAATGCATAAAACTTACATTTGCGTAAAATTTTTATACAATGGCAGGAAATAGCTACGGAACACTATATAGAGTAACCACTTTTGGAGAATCGCATGGAGAAGCATTGGGTGGAATTATTGATGGTTGTCCATCAGGAATTCAACTAGATTTGGATGCAATTCAATTTGAAATGTCGCGAAGAAAACCAGGTCAATCTGCAATAGTTACCCAACGTAAAGAACCAGATGATGTACAGTTTTTATCTGGAATTTTTGAAGGTAAAACTACAGGTACGCCAATTGGTTTTATTATTCCAAATACCAATCAAAAATCAGATGATTATTCACATATTAAAGATAATTACAGACCAAGTCATGCCGATTATGTGTATGACAAAAAATATGGTTTTCGTGATTATAGAGGTGGTGGACGAAGTTCAGCACGTGAAACAGCAAGTAGAGTAGTAGCTGGTGCTATTGCAAAACAAATGCTTCCTGAAATAAAGTTCAATGCATATGTTTCTTCAGTTGGACCTATTTTTCTTGAAAAGCCTTATCAGGAATTAGACTTTTCTAAAATAGAAAGTAATCCAGTACGTTGCCCAGATGAAGAATCTGCCATAATCATGGAAGAATATATTCGTCAAATTCGTAAAGAAGGTGATACTGTTGGAGGGACAGTTACTTGTGTAATCCAAAATGTGCCAATCGGATTAGGTGAACCTGTATTCGATAAATTACATGCTGAATTAGGAAAAGCAATGTTGTCTATTAATGCTGTAAAAGGTTTTGAATTTGGAAGCGGATTTGAAGGTGTAAAAATGAAAGGTAGTGAACACAATGATTTATATAATTCTGATGGAACTACTCAAACCAATCTTTCTGGAGGAATTCAAGGAGGTATAAGTAATGGAATGGATATTTATTTTAGAGTAGCTTTCAAACCAGTAGCTACTATAATGCAAAAACAAGAGTCTTTAGATAATAAAGGAAATATCACCGAAATGGTTGGAAAAGGACGTCACGATCCATGTGTTGTTCCTCGTGCAGTTCCTATTGTAGAAGCTATGGCAGCTATTGTTTTGGCCGATTTCTTTCTTTTAAATAAAACATATTTGTAATTGAAAATAATTTCAAAAAACAAATATTGCTTCTGATAACGTTATGAAAATAATGTTTTTTTGAAGAAGAATATATTCAGTATTTTGACGAGCTAAATATTGAAAATTAACCTTGAAATTAATTAAATGACTACAATTGAAACCAAAAAAACACCTTTTTTTAAAGGACTAACTGGTCAGATTCTTGTTGCAATGCTCTTAGGAGCCGTATTAGGTGTTATCATTCACAACTCAGTAGCTGTAGAAATTACTCAAGAATTTAGTGCCAAAATAAAAATGTTAGCTACTATTTTTATTAGACTTGTGCAAATGATTATTGCACCTTTGGTTTTTACTACTTTGGTAGTTGGAATTGCAAAATTAGGTGATATAAAAGCAGTTGGTAGGATAGGGGGGAAAGCTTTAGCTTGGTTTTTTACTGCTTCTTTTGTCTCATTATTAATTGGAATGTTATATGTGAATTTATTGCAGCCAGGTATTGGGTTAAATTTGTCTCATGTTGATTTAGCTACTGCTTCAGATGTAACTGCAAAAACTCAAAGTTTATCTTTTGAAAATTTTATAGAGCATATTGTACCCAAAAGTATTTTTGAGGCAATGGCTACCAACGAAATTTTGCAAATTGTTATTTTTTCCATATTTTTTGGATTGGCGGCAGCTTCAATGGGAGATAACGCGAAACCTGTTATTGATTTTTTAGACAGAACTTCACATATCGTTTTAAAAATGGTGAACTACGTCATGAAATTTGCGCCAATTGGTGTTTTTGGTGCAATTGCAGGAGTATTTGCTGTTCGTGACTTTCAAGAATTAGCTATCACCTATTTCAAATTTTTCGGTTCGTTTCTTATTGGTATTAGTACACTTTGGATTGTATTGATTGCTATTGGGTTCCTTTTCCTAGGAAATAGAATGAAAACATTGTTAAGACATATAGTAAGTCCATTGATTATAGCTTTTGGAACTACAAGTTCTGAAGCAGTTTTTCCAAAACTTACTGAAGAATTGGAGCGATTTGGAGTAAAAGATAAAATAGTTTCTTTTATGTTGCCATTAGGATATTCGTTTAATCTTGACGGAAGTATGATGTATATGACTTTTGCAGGTATTTTTATTGCACAAGCTTATGGAATCCATCTGGATTATCCAACCCAATTTACAATGCTTTTTGTTTTAATGTTAACTAGTAAAGGTATTGCGGGAGTTCCCAGGGCTAGTTTGGTGGTTGTAGCCGCAACATGTGGTATGTTTAAAATTCCTATTGAAGGTATTGCTTTAATATTGCCTATAGATCATTTTTGTGATATGTTTAGAAGTGCGACAAACGTTTTAGGAAATGCCTTAGCAACATCTGTAGTGGGTAAATGGGAAGATGAAAAAGAAAACATTTAAATATCGAATAAAAATTTTTTAATTTAGGTAAACATCCTAAAAATTGAAGTTTAAGAATACAAAATAGATAGCAGTTACTTTTTTTAAGTGACTGCTTTTTTGTTTTTAAAATAATTGTTTAAGTTTTGAATATTCCTAATAAAAATGTTATAAAATGATATATTTTGATGTACATTTGAAAAAACAATGTCTATTATGCCCCAAATAAGGATAGTTTTATTAATTGTGTTTTGGTTTAATTTTTTAGGAACAAGTATAATTGGGCAAACTCAATTGCCAACTAAAAAGGAAATTAATAAATTAATAGGATCAGCTACAAAACTTAGAGAATCTGGAGATTTTGAAAAATCATTATTGATTTCAAGATTGGCTTTACGTAAAGCAATATCTATAAAAAATAATGTTCTTATTGCAGAAAATTATAATAATGTTGCTGCAAATTTTAATGCTTTGGCAGAGTTTGATAAAGCTATTTTTTACTACGAAAAAGCTTTAGTTTATGTGAATTTAACTCAAAACGATACTATAAAGCAAAGGGTGAATAACAACCTGGGGAATATGTTTTGTTTTGAAAAAAAGAAGTACGATGAAGGAATTCAGTATTATAGAAAAGCGATTGAATACAGCAAAAAAATTTCCGATTCTTCCCAAATTGCTTTTACGAATCTCAATTTAACTTGGGCACTTTTTGACATTGGTAATTATAAAGAAGGAGAAGAAAGTTTAAAAATTATTAATTCATATTATAAAAAGAATAAAAATGATTTTGTTATAGTTGTACTTGATATGCTTAATGGTATGTACTATAATTTTAAAAATGAAGATGCAAAAGCTGATTTTTATTTTAAAGAAGCTATTCGACTAGGAAATAAGCTAAATGAAAAATCGGATCTTTCTTATTCGCATTTGGAATATTCTAAATTGTTACTAAAACAGAAAGATTATAAAAAAGCTTATGAAAATTTAGAAATTTACACACGACTTAATGATGAAATTTATGCCGAAGAAAAATTAGAAAAAGCAAATATTGAAGGTATTAATATTGAGCTGGACGAATATAAGCGTACTGTTGATAAAATTGAAACTGAAAGAGATTTGCAATATCAAAGCTTAAAAAAAACTAGGATAATAGTTTTACTTTTCATTATTGCTATTTTTGTTTTGTTACTTTTTCTTAACTCATTAATTAAGAATAATAGATTTAGATTAAAATCAAATGCAGATTTATTGGTTGCCAATGAAGAGTTGATTGTTGCTAATAAAAAAGCAGAAGAATCAGCATTATTGAAAACACAATTTGTTTCTACAATAAGCCATGAATTAAGGACGCCGCTGTACGGAGTTGTTGGTATTGCTGATCTACTGTTAGAAGAACATAAAGAACTCGCTAAAAGCCCACATTTAAATTCTTTAAAATTTTCTGCTCGTTATTTGTTATCATTAGTGAATGATATTTTGCAAATCAATAAAATTGAGGAGAATAAAATCATTTTAGATAGAATGACATTTAATTTGACAGATGAATTTAATATGATAAAAAATTCATTATCGTTCATTGCTAAAAAAAATAATAACAAAATATATATTGATGTTGATCCATTAATCCCTGAAAGTTTAATCGGTGATAAACTTCGATTTGCTCAAGTTTTAATGAATTTGGTTAGTAATGCTTTGAAGTTTACAAAAAATGGGAAGGTTGATATAATAGCTAGACAAATAACTTTGAAAGAGGAAGTTCATTCTATTGAAATTAAAATACAAGATAACGGAATAGGTATAGCATCTTTAGATCAAGATAAAATTTTTGATAAATTTGTTCAAGTAGGAAGGAAAGAACTCGATTACCAAGGTACTGGTTTGGGATTGTCTATAGTAAAAAGATTATTGGAACTTTTTGGTAGTGATATTGTAGTCGAAAGTGAATTAGGAAAAGGCACTGTTTTTACTTTTTGTATTGATTTTGAGTGTAATAATTTAAAAATAAATGAAATTATAAATAACATACAAGTGGATTTAACTTCTAGTCAAATATTTAAAGTCCTTGTGGTTGAAGATAATCACATCAATCAATTGATAACCAAAAAAATTATTGAAAAAAACAATTATTCTTGCATTGTAGTAGATGATGGATTTAAGGCTTTAGAAATTTTAAAAAATGAAGTATTTGATATTATTTTAATGGATATCAATATGCCTCTAATCAATGGATTTGAAACATCAAGAAGGATAAGGATGGAAGGAATTGACACTCCAATTATTGCATTAACAGCTTTTGATAAAAACGAAATAACAGATGAGGCAATAATGGTAGGGATAAACGATATTATTGTAAAACCATTTGAGTCAGTACAGCTATTTAAAATTATTAATTGTCTTATTTTAAAAACTAAAGTAGTTGTTTAATTATGATCCTAAAAAAGAACCATCTTTTAAAATAGGTTTAAAAGATGGTTTTATAAATTTAGATGCTTAACTGATTTTTTTAATACCAGCGTTTTTTATTTTGCTTTGATGCATCCGATTTTCTAGATTTATGTGCGCCTCCGCTTCTATTTGAATTTTTTGGAGGATTACTATCTGAAGTTGGATTGCCAGAATGCCATGGATAAGGATGATTATCTATGGTTTCAACATTCACTTTTATAAGTTTTTGAATGTCTTTCCAATAATCCTTTTCATCTTTACTGCAAAATGAAATTGCAATTCCGCCATTTCCAGCACGACCAGTTCTTCCAATACGATGCACGTATGTTTCTGGAATATTAGGCAAATCAAAATTAATGACGAAAGGCAGTTGGTCGATGTCTATACCACGGGCAGCAATATCAGTAGCTACAAGGACTCCAACTTCTTTGTTTTTAAACGCGTCTAAAACACGCTGTCTTGCATTTTGTGATTTATCACCGTGAATTGCTTCGGCAGGAATATCTTTCTTTCTTAACGCTTTTACCACATTATCTGCTCCATGTTTTGTTCTCGAAAATACTAGAACATTTGATAAATTTTCATTTTTTATCAGATGATAAAGCAGGTTTCTTTTTTCGGTTTTTTCAACAAAATAAACACGTTGCTCAACATTTTCTGCTGTAGAAGAAACAGGGGAAACAGTTACAGTTTCTGGATCGGTAAGAAACATTTCGGCTAATTCTCTTATAGCTATTGGCATAGTTGCAGAGAAGAAAAGTGTTTGTCTATTTTTTGGAGTCAGTTTAACAATTTTTTTGACATCATTAACAAAACCCATATCAAGCATCTGATCTGCCTCATCTAATACTAAAGTATGTAAATGGTTTAAATCTATAAAACCTTGCTTGTGTAAGTCTAATAATCGCCCTGGTGTTGCTATTACAATATCTACACCGTTTTTTAAAGCGTCAACTTGTGGATTTTGAGAAACACCACCAAAAAGTGTCAATTGAGTCAAATTGGTGTATTTGCCATAAGTGTCAAAACTTTGTCCAATTTGAACCGCTAATTCTCTTGTAGGAGTGACAACAAGTGCGCGAATGACTTTTGCTTTTTTTGTTGAACCTACTATTCGATGCAATTGATGAATAATTGGGATTGCAAAAGCTGCGGTTTTTCCAGTTCCTGTTTGAGCACAACCAATCAAATCTTTTCCAGCCAACACAATTGGTATCGATTGTTCCTGAATAGGTGTTGCTTGTGTATAGCCTTCTTCAAATACGGCTCTTTGTATACTTTTTGAAAGTGATAAATCTTCGAATAACATATTTTTGATATTAAAATATCTTGTATTTAGTACATAGATAAGGCCGCAAAGATAGTGTTATTATTTTGGATGAAAATTATTTTGAATTTAAGTAAGTAATGTTTCGCAATTTATGTTGCAATAGAGTTATGTGATTTCATAAAATCAGTTACTAAATAACCAATGAGTTTACCAATTAAATGATTGTTTTTATCTTCTCCTAAATCTGGAGCTCCTTCACAAATATGTAAATAGGCTGCATTCTTATTTTTAGCAAAAAAAGAAACAAATTGACGAAGCTCTTCGATTGAAAATCCGCTTAAAGTCATCGCACTACTTGCTATATTTGGAATGGCATCTAAATCAATTTCGATTCCATAAGGATCATTTTTGATAAAATCTAGAGCAGCGAGCATTTCTTCAGAAAAAACTTTTTCTTTTCTAATATTAACGCTGTCATAAGTATTGTATCGTACACGATCTTCAATTTTTTTTATAATATCCAATACACTTTTTGAAGTGTAATTTTCATGAAGACCAAAAATGAAATATTTTTTCAGAAAACCTTCTTCGAAAGCATATGAAAAGCCATTTCCACTGTGGCGACCTTCTAAGATTCTAAAATCTGAATGAGCATCAAAATTGATAGCATTTATGGCTTTTCCTTTTGCTAAAGCTGCTCCTTTTATGTTTCCATAAGAGTTGTTATGTCCACCACCAATAACTATTGGGATTTTACCCGATTGAATGATTTTGCATATAATATGAGATACTTCTTTATCAATTTTTTCAACTAATTGGCTTAGTTTAGAACGATCATCGATATCATTAAAATCGAGATGTTCTACTTCTTTCATTTCTTGTTGAACATTAAGATGTCCTAAAACAATGATTTGATTCCCTTTTGAAAAACGATTGTGTTGAATATTAGCTATACTTTTTATAGCACTTTGCCATGCTGATGCCGCTCCAGGTCTCCCGTAATTGGCTCGAACTCCGATGTCTTCTGGGATTCCAAATAAAACGAATTTTGCTTCACTGTTTTTTATAAAATCGAATGGGTCGGTATCTTTGGGAACAACAAGTATTTTCTCGCCAAATTTAATTTCACCACTTCTATGATTGGTGATTTTAGCTAGGTCGTTAATACTGAATATGATAAGCTTTTCCATAAAAAAAATATTTTTCAAAAATAATATAATTGGGCTAAGTTGCGTTATATATATTATTAAATTTGTAAAAAACAATAATATTTTAACATGGAAAATCAAAAAAACAATTCAAGTCTAAAAGCTGTCATAGCTGTTTTGGCTATTTTATTAGTTGGAAGTTTAGTTTATATTTTTAAGATGTCTTCAGAAGTTGATGCAGTTCACAGTGAAATTGTAAAAACTGGTTCTGAGAAAGAATCTGTTATGAAAGATTTACAAGACCTTAAAGCTACTTATGATGCTGCAATTGCAGAAAACACATCAATGTCTGAAGAATTGTTGCAAGAAAGAGATAAAGTGGTAAACTTGATGGACGAGCTTAAAAAGTCAAATGGGGATATGTCAAAATACAAAAATCAAGTTAAATCTATGCAAGGGCATATGAAAGAATTGATGCAAGAAAATGAAGGTTTGAAAAAACAAAATGTCACTTTAACTAGTCAACGTGATAGTACTGTTGTAGTTTTGGGAGAATCTAAAAAATTCAATGAAGTTTTAGTTGGTCAAAATGAAGAATTATCTAAAACTGTTGAAAAAGGAGCTAAATTATCTATTTTAAATTTGCAAACTGCGGCTTATAAATTAAAAAGTTCAGGAAAAGAAATTGCTACAGATAAAGCAAGTAGAGCAGATGTTTTAAAGATAAGTTTTACTATTGCTGAAAATTCAATTGCGAAATCTGGTGATAAAGATTATTATGTACAGGTAATTGATAGTAAAAACAATGTTTTGGGTCAGTCAAAAACTATCACTTTTGGTGAAAAAGTATTGTCTTACAGTTTTGTTTCAAGTGTAAAATATGAAAATAAAACTGTACAAGTTTCTCAAGATTTACCAGGTAAAGATTTTGCTAAAGGAGTATATGCTGTGAATGTATTTGATAAAGATCAATTGGTTTCTTCAACTAATTTTACTTTGAAATAGTTAGTATATAAAACTAGAAAAGAGCAATATTTAAATTAATATTGCTCTTTTTTTTTGTTTTAAATTTAATAAAAAACTATTGATATATTTGACCATTTAGAATTACGCTTTCGATTAAATTACTACCAAAAGCATACGGCAATTGATAATATGAAGAGATTTTTTTTGTGATGATTAAATTGGCTTTTTTACCTTTTGTAATACTGCCATGTGATTTAGAAATTCCCATAGCATAAGCGCCGTTAAGGGTTGCTGCATTTATAGCTTCTTCGGGTGTCATTTTCATTTTAATACAGGCTGTGGCAACTACAAAATTCATATTTCCTGATGGAGTAGAACCAGGATTGTAATCAGTTGCAAGCGCAATTGGAAGTCCAGCAGTAATCATTTCACGGGCAGGAGTATAAGGAATGCTTAAAAAATAGGAGCAAGAAGGCAATGCTACTGGCATTGTTTCAGTATTTTTTAAAACTTCAATATCTTCGGGCTTCATGATTTCCAAATGGTCTACTGAAAGAGCATTATATTTTACACCAGCTTGAATACCCCCAATTGAATTGAATTGATTGACGTGAATTTTTGGTTTTAAACCAAATCGAATTCCAGCTTGCATTATTTCTTCAGTATTTTCAACTGAAAAATATCCAGTTTCACAAAAAACATCGATGAAATCAGCTAATTTATTTTGGGCTATTTCTGGGAGCATTTCATTGATTATACAATCAAGATATCCTCTTTTATTATCTTTGAAAGCGCTAGGAAATGCGTGAGCACCAAGAAAAGTAGCTTTTATTGTTATAGGATAGTTTTGTGCTAATTGTTGAATCACGCGAAGTATTTTAAGTTCTCCTTCAACGGTTAGTCCGTAACCTGATTTAATTTCGACTGCACCGGTTCCTAATCGCATTACTTCTTCCAATCGTACTTTCGATTGATTATAGATTTCTTTTTCCGAGGTCTCGTTTAGTTTCTTAGCAGAGTTTAATATTCCTCCACCGCGATTTGCAATTTCTTCATAGGTCATTCCGTTAATACGATCCACGAATTCTTGTTCACGATTGCCAGCGTACACAATGTGTGTATGACTGTCACACCAAGAGGGCAAAATTATTTTCCCAGTAGCATCAATAACTTTATCAGCTTTAATTTTAGATAAATTTTTCATTTCTCCAAAATCTGCAATTAGGTCGTCTTCAAGTAATAAAAAGGCATTTTTAATCGTTGGTAAAACAGCCATTTCTGCTCCAGCAACTTTTAGTGTAGAATTTTCCCGAACCTGAAGTAGCTCTTTTATATTGGTAATTAGGGTTGTCATTTTCTATTTATTCAAAAACTGTTATCTCGAACATTTTGTTCCAGTTTTTCCCTGTTACAAAAATTGTTTTAGTTTTAGGATTGTAAGCAATTCCGTTTAAAACATCTGTAGGTTTAACATTTAAAAATTTACGTAAACCAGACATATCTAAAATTCCTTCTACAGCTCCAGTATTAGGATTTACAACAGCAATGGCGTCTTTTTCGAAAACATTAGTGTAGAATTTCCCTTCAATTAATTCAAGTTCATTAACAGCTTTTATTTTTGAATCACCTGAGTATACATTGATGTAATCAATTAGTTTTTGAGTAGCTGGATCCATTTTCCATATTTTTTCAGTTCCGTCTGACTGATAAATATATTTTCCGTCATTTGTCATTCCCCAACCTTCAATATTTTTATCAAATTTAAAAGTTTTTTCAAGCTTTAAAGTTTTTGCATCATAGATAAAACCTGTTTTTTCTTGCCAAGTTAGTTGAAATAATTTACCGTTGATGAAAGTAATTCCTTCTCCAAAATACATAGAATCTAAATCAATTTGTTTAATGATTTTCCCTGTTTTATAATCGTATTTTCTTAAATAAGAATCTCCTTTTTGTCCAGTACTTTCAAATAAAACATCGTCATGAAACTCCAGACCCTCGGTAAAGGATGTTGTATCGTGAGGATAGGTATTAATGATTTTATATTTCAATAATTTTGGGGTAATGTTTGAAACCAATTCAATTCTTTTAGTAGCATCAGATGAATCTGATCCAAAATAAGCAGTAGCTTTTAAGTATTGATATCCTAATTTTTGATCTTTTAATTCAAATTTGAGTTTTTCAGACCCTTTTGTACTTCCCACTTTTTTGTCGTTTACAAAGTAAGCAATACTGTCAATTTCTTTCGAATTTGGATTTAAAATACCAATAGAAACTGATTCTGGAGAGGTAAAATGAACTGGAAAAGCTGAATCATCAATAGTGAACAAAGAATTTTCACCTTTTTTTGTGTCTCCACATCCAATTAATGTGATTCCTAATAAAATGGCAATTAAGAAGTTATGTTTTTTCATGGTTTATAATTTAAAAAGACCAATATACAACGTTATTTTATTAGAGCAAAGCGCTTGCAAAAATATAAAAAGGTTGTATATTTGCACTGGCAAGTCCTACACGACCAGCTCCTGCAGACTCCCCCAGGATGGGAACATAGCAAGGGTACGTGGTTGAGCGGTGCGATGTAGATCGCTTGCCATTTTTTTTATTTTTACAAGAATTATACAAAAGTAGTCTTCCTTCGGGAGGATTTTTTTATTTTTAGGCATTTCTAAAGTAATATGAATTTATAAATTAAACCATGAGTAAAGTTGTTTTAATTACAGGAGGTTCTTCGGGAATTGGGAAATCTATTGGGGAATTTTTGCATCATAAAGGATTTGTGGTGTATGGAACAAGTAGAAATCCAGAACGAATTGTAAATTCTATTTTTCCATTAATTGCTTTGGATGTTAGAAATGTAGATTCAATTCAGACCGCTGTGGCTAAAGTAATAGCAGTTTCAGGAAGATTGGATGTTGTAATTAATAATGCTGGAGTTGGTATTACTGGACCTTTGGAAGAAATTCCGATGGAAGAAATTAAAAACAATTTTGAAACCAATTTTTTTGGTCCTATAGAAGTAATAAAAGCTGCATTGCCGCAAATGCGTTCGCAACAATCGGGACTGATTATTAATATTACTTCAATTGCAGGGTATATGGGCTTGCCATATAGAAGTATTTATTCAGCTTCAAAAGGAGCTTTGGAATTAATTACTGAAGCATTGCGTATGGAAGTAAAGTCATTTGGAATTCAAATTACAAATATAGCTCCGGGTGATTTTGCAACAAACATAGCTGCTGGTCGTTTTCATGCACCTGTAATTAAGGGTTCTGCTTATGAATTATCATATGGGAATAACCTAAAAACTATGGATGAACATGTGGATTCGGGAAGTAATCCAAATGAAATGGCTGAAGCTGTATTTACAATTATTGAAAACCCAAGTCCCAAAGTTCATTATAAGGTTGGTGCTTTTATGCAAAAATTTTCTATTGTATTGAAAAGAATACTTCCAGATAAAGTATATGAAAAAATGTTGATGAATCATTATAAATTGTAATTTTGCACCGAATTTGTGTGAGGTAGAAAAGTAAACTACTGAAGTAGTATAGATAGCGCGACCTCATTAAGATAAGAACACAATTAAATAAATATATATTATGAAATTTTTTATTGATACAGCTAATTTAGCTCAAATTAAAGAAGCACAAGCATTAGGTGTTTTAGATGGTGTAACGACAAATCCATCCTTGATGGCTAAAGAAGGAATTACAGGAAAAAACAATATTTTGAAACATTATGTTGATATCTGTAATTTGGTTGATGGTGATGTAAGTGCTGAAGTAAATGCTTTGGATTACGATGGAATGATCAAAGAAGGTGAGGAGTTGGCAGATTTACACGAGCAAATCGTTGTTAAATTGCCAATGACAAAAGAAGGTGTAATGGCTGCTAAATATTTTTCTGATAAAGGAATTAAAACAAACGTAACTCTTGTATTCTCAGCTGGTCAAGCTTTATTGGCTGCTAAAGCGGGTGCAACTTATGTTTCTCCTTTTATTGGACGTTTAGATGATATTTCTACAGATGGTTTAGGACTTATTGAAGAAATTCGTTTGATATATGATAACTACGGTTATGAAACTGAAATTTTGGCTGCTTCTGTGCGTCATACTATGCATATTGTAAATTGCGCGAAACTTGGTGCTGATGTAATGACTGGACCTCTTTCTGCTATTTATGGTTTATTGAAACACCCTTTAACTGATATTGGATTGGCACAGTTTGTTGCTGATTTTGAAAAAGGAAATAAATAAGATTTTTAGAATTTTATCTATTTTAAAAACCTCATGTAACAATGAGGTTTTTTTGTGGATTCACGTGTAGATTTTGTAAGTATGGATTTTACGATATTTGAAACTGAGTTCAAAATGTTTTTTTTTATGCGATTCTCAGCGATTTGGAAAAGGATAAAAAAAAGCCCCATTTTTTAATGGGGCTTTAATATTTTTGTTCTTTTTTAGAAATTTTTAATGACCTCCGCCTTCGCTTTGAACATGACTTACTCCTTGTTTTTTCAATATTTTAGGGCAATAAAAACCGTAAAATGCTAAATAGGCAAAACCAATAAGTGGTACAATATATGAAAAGTGTGTATAACTAATACCGCATATTCCGTTTGGATTAGTTAAATCTAAATCACAAATACTTCCTTGTACAAGTGGAACTACACCACCACCAAGAATCATCATGATTAAGAAAGAAGATGCTTTTCCAGTGTTTTTTCCTAAACCAGCAATGGCTAAATCGAAAATAGATGGCCACATAATTGATAAAAATAATCCACCAGATATAAAGAAGAATTTAGCAATACTTGGGTCTGGACAAATTAATCCAGCTACCATCATTAATAAACCTGATATTCCAAAAAGCATTAATGTTTTTCCAGCATTTTTACCACCAACAAAACTTACTGCAATAAAAAGTAAAATCCAGATTGGGTAAATATAGAATGAAGAAACGTCATGAGCAGCAAAAATGTTAGCTCCAATAATAACTCCAAATCCTAAAGCAGGTACAATAAATTTAAGAGCAATATTTACTAAATTGGAAGTGTTGAAAACATTAACACCACCATTCCAACGACCGATCATTAAACTTCCCCAGTATAGCGCAATGAAAGGAGCAATAGCATCTTCTAAGATACCGCCAAATTCATGGGTTTTTAATAAAGCAGGTAAGTTACTAATGATCGTAACTTCTGTACCAACATAAATAAAGATACCTAACATTCCTAAATATAATTGAGGGTAGTCTAAAATGCTAAATTTAGCATGTTTGTGTTCAATTATAGCTTCTTCTTCATCTGCTTTAGCAGGATCTTCGATTTTAGAAAAGTTCATAAAAATCGCAACTAGGATAAAGGCAAGTCCTAAAATTATAAATGGTAATTTGATATCTTCTAAAGAAAGGTTTGTTTTTTTGTTATCACCCATTCCAAAAAGAGCTATTCCTAATAAGATTGCACCAATAGTGGTTCCAAAAGAGTTAACACCTCCTGCTAATGTCAAACGATGTGCTCCTGTTTGTGGACTTCCCATTTTAATTGCTAATGGATTTGCTACAATCTGTTGAATAGAGAATCCTAAACCTACAGTAAATAGTGCTGTCAAAAAGAAAGGAAAACTTTCCATTGTGGCAGCTGGAACGAATAAAAATGATCCAATTGCAGAAAGAATCAATCCTGCTGAAAGGGTTTTTTTATATCCAAATTTTTGTAAAACATCAGATTTTAAAGAAACTAGGAAGAATATTATTGATCCTACAAAATAAGCAGCATAAAATGCCCAAGCAACTAATTGTGATTGGACTTGTGATAAAGTAAAAACTTTTTTAAAAACTGGGATTAAGATATCATTGGCCGAACCAACAAAACCCCAAAAAAAGAAGACGATTATCAAAGAGATAAACTGTCCCCATTTGGTTTGCACATTTTCTGAACTCATAATTTAAAAATTTAATTTTTTTTTGGTTATTATTAATTTTTTTGATGCTGCAAGACTGTAAATATATTTGTTAAGAATTTTAAAAAAAAATTTTAGGAGGTAAAGTTTTTCACTTTTAAATAAACGACATTATTTTGTCAACAAATGGTATTTTTATTACTATTTACTAAGTAATATAACGATATAGAATAGTTTTTTTTGTAACGATCTGATTAAAAAAACGAATAATTCCGATCATAAATTAAGTGTAATAAATACACAAATAATTTATTAAAAGTGGCTTTGTGGTGATTTGATTTTGTTATTTTAACAAAGTATAATTCTTAGAGAGTTTTTACTCTAAAATTTTACTTTTAACTTCCTTACTGTAATTTCTACCTATAGGAATTGTGTAGGATAAAATCTGAATTCTATTACCCTCTATAGATTTTACTTTGTTTAATGCAATCGTATATGATTTATGAATGCGGACAAAACGATCAGATGGTAATTCATCTGTTAGTGAGGTTAGTGATTTATGAGTTATGTATGTCTTTTCTGCAGTGACAACTTTAATGTATTCTTTCATTCCTTCAATAAAAAGAATTTCGTCAATATTAATTTTTACCATTTTTTTATCAACTTTGATAAAAAGGTGTGGTTCTACACGATGGTTTTCAATTTTAATATTATTTTTTAAATTGTGTTCAGCTTCAATTTTGTGAATACATTTTATAAAACGAGGTAACGGGATTGGTTTTACTAAGTAATCCAATACTTCGAGATCATAACTTTCTGCTGCAAATTCTCTAAAAGCTGTTGTAATAACAATTCGAGGCTTATTTTCAAGTAGACTTATTAATTCAAATCCTGTCATCATAGGCATGTTAATGTCTAAAAAAATGGCGTCTACAGTATTAGAATTAATAAATTCAAGCCCTTCTAATGAATTATTAAATGTTGCAATTACTTCAAAATCTGAAAAATTCACAAAATAATTGAGTAATACTTTTATAGCTAAAGGCTCGTCGTCAATTATTACACATTTAATCTTCATTAGATAAAGGTATTTGTATTTTTATAATATAAAAATTGAATTTTATAATTTGGTTTATGTTGAAATTATTTTTGTAAATAAGCTTTAATCTTTTTTTTGTATTTGATAAACCTATTCCTTTTTTGCTCTTTATTGGGTGTGAAAATACAAAATTATTTATTATTTCAAATTCAAGTTTAGATTTTATGATTCTGAAGTTGATTTTAATTTTGAGTTTTTCGTTATTTACACCACCGTGTTTAAATGCGTTTTCTATGAGTGAAATAAATAGCAAAGGAGGAACTTTTATGGCATCAATATCAGATTCGAGGTTAATTCTAACTTCAACATTTTGAAAACGTAGTTTTTCAATTTCTATATAATTTTGAATATAATCAATTTCTTTTATTAAAGGCACAAATTTGTCATCATCAATATCATATAAAACATATTCCATTAGATTGGAAAGTTTAATAATGACATCTGGAACTTTGTTTGATGATTCTAATGAAAGGGCATACAGATTATTTAGCGTATTAAAAAAAAAATGAGGTTGAATCTGATTTTTCAAATACTTCAATTTTATTTTATTTTGATTTTCCATTATTGCTTTGTTGCGATCTCTCTCTTTGAGCCATGTTAGCATCAAGTAAATAGAAGAAGCAATTGCAAGTACATAAAGTTCTCCAATGCAAACTGCTACAATATGATTGATTTCAAAAGGACTATAATCTCTATTAGCTTCTGGCCAAATATTTTTAGAAATAATATAATAAGTTAATCCTGTTTTTAATAAATAAACAACACCCAAACTTGCTATTAATGAAAATGTGTATTTAACGTATTTCGATTTTAATACAAACATAGGAATGAGTATTAATAAATTGAAATATACTAACGGTATGTGAAGCGCAAATTCAATTAAATTCGATTTGAAAGAATAACTATAATTATTAAAGTATGCACCCCATCTCAAAAAATTAAGAATGAAATAGATAGCCCAGAACCAAACATGGTTTTTGAATTTTATTTGGAATTTTATTTTTTTCATTTTGTTTCTAAGTGGCAATATTAATAAGTGGGACAAAGAATTAAAACATCTGTTTTATTTTGCAACAATAATCATTTTGTTATTAAAAAAGCCATTTTGATGAATAAAAAACTATAAAAAACTAATTAAGGTGAAAAATATATTCAAGAAAACGTTTTCGAAAAACGCATTATTGATTAAATTATGTCGTTGGTTTAAAAAATAATGTTGTTGGTTTAATTTATTTTTTTTAACAAGACGTTAAGAATAAATTTGTTTTATAACTAACAAAAATAATTTAAAAATGAGAAAAATTTTTTTAATCGTAATGGTTATTTTTACTACGCAAGTTACCCTTGCGCAGGTAAAAACAATCAAGGGTTTGGTTTCTGATGCAAAGGGTATTCCTTTACCTTCTGCAAACATTAGTGTGAAAGGAGAATCAAATAGTACCTCTACAGATTTTGATGGTAGTTTTACTATTGAGGCTAAAACTGGTGCTACTCTAGAAATTTCATATTTAGGATATGAAACCAAAAGTGTAACAGTAGGAGAGTCTAATACTATTAATGTAAAATTAAACGAGGCAGGTTCTACAGCTTTGACAGAAGTAGTAGTAACTTCATTAGGTATCAAAAAATCTAAAAAATCGTTAACTTACTCAGCTCAAGAATTAAAAGGAGAAGAAGTTACCAGGGTAAAAGATGCTAACATGATGAACAGTTTATCTGGAAAGGTTGCTGGTCTAATTGTTGGTAAAAGTTCAGCTGGTGCAGGTGGGTCAGTAAAAGTAACTATTCGTGGTAATTCTTCAGCAACAAGCAATCAGCCTTTGTATGTGATTGATGGTATTCCTATGTTGAATAGCTCTTCTACTCAATCAAATCAAGTTTTTGGAGATACAGCAGGAGGTAATAGAGATGGTGGAGATGCTATTTCTATGATGAATCCTGATGATATTGAGTCTATGACAGTTCTTAAAGGAGCTTCTGCATCGGCTTTATACGGTTCTCAAGGAGCTAATGGTGTTATCTTAGTAACAACTAAAAAAGGTAAAGAAGGTAAAGTAACAGCTAATTTCAATTCAAGTGTTTTTGCGGATAATGTAGTTTCATTGCCAGAATTTCAAACTTCTTACGGTGCTGAGGCTGGTGCTACAACTACTTGGGGAGCTAAGAAAAATTCTCCTGATCATGTAAAAGATTTTTACAATACAGGTATGACTTATATTAATTCTGTTGGAATTAACGGGGGTACAGATAAAATGTCAACAAGTCTTACTTTTGCTAATACTAAAGTTGATGGTATTATACCAACAAATGAATTTAAGAAAAACAATATTGCTCTTCGTCAAAGTATCAAGATGTTTGATGATAGAGTAACAGTTGATGCTTCGTTATCTTATGCTGAGCAAAAAATCGTAAACAAACCAGTAAATGCATTGTATTTTAATCCATTAACTGGTGTTTATTTATTCCCAAGAGGAAATGATTTTGATTATTATAAAAACAATTTTGAAGTTTTTGACCCGGCTAGAAACTTAATGACACAAAACTGGCCAACAGGTACTAGTGATATTATTCAAAATCCTTATTGGATTTTAAACAGAAATCAATCAATTGATAAAAATCAATCTTTAATTTCTTCTGCAGCAATTAGTTATAAAGCTAATAATTGGTTAAGTGTTAAGGCTAGAGGAGGTTATAATAAATTAAGTAATACATTTGACAAAAGAATGTATGCTGGTACAAATTTAACATTATCTGGAGCTAATGGAAGGTATATTTATTCTGATAGTGAAAGTTCTCAGTTGTATGGTGATTTAATTGCTACTATTAATACAAAATTCAATGATGCTTTTTCTTTCAATGCTGTTGTAGGTACAAGTTTAACTAAATCAACAGTTAATGATGCGATTATAAATGATTCGGGTACAACAAAAGGTGGATTGGTTTATGCAAACTGGTTTAATATAGGAAACTTTGATTCTGTTGGAAAAAATAATCAACTTGTTGGAGCTAATAAAGAAGTGCAATCTGTTTTTGCTAGTGCTACTTTTGGATATCAAGAAATGTTATTTCTTGATGTAACAGGAAGAAATGATTGGTCGTCTACATTGGTTAATACTGATAATTTAGGTTTCTTTTATCCTTCAGTAGGTCTTACAGCGATTATTAGTGAAATGGTTAAATTGCCTGAGGCAATTACTTTTGGAAAAGTTAGAGCTTCTTATGCTCAGGTAGGTAATGATGTTGGTGCTTTTTTAACTACACCTTTAAATACTATAGTTGGAGGTCAATTTAGTGTTCCTCAAGTTGGTCAAAGTCCAACTTCATCTTTAAAACCAGAAAAACAAAATTCATTTGAGCTTGGTACAGAATGGAGATTTGCTCAAAACAGAATTGGATTTGATTTTACATATTACCAAAACGAAACAAAAAATCAATTAATACAAGCTCCAGCTCCAGTTCCGAATACTATAGGATATGCTAATTATGCATTTAATGCAGGTAGTATTCAAAATAAAGGATTTGAGATAACATTATCTGCTAAGCCAGTTATTGCAGGTGATTTCTCTTGGGACTTAAATTTAAATTATGCTTCAAACAAAAATACAGTTTTAGATTTAGGACCTGGTGTTAATGGTGGTGTTAATACAGTTGTTTTAACTAACGGAGACCCTAATAGTTATAGATATGTTTTAGAGGTTGGAAAACCATTTGGACAAATTCAAGGTAAAAATATTGTAAGAAATGACCAAGGTCAAATTTTATTAGATGCTGATGGTCGTATTCAAAAAACTGCATTTCAAGATTTAGGAAGCTCAAATCCTGATTTTATGTTAGGTTTTTCTAATACATTCAAATACAAAAAAGCTTTCTTAAATGTACTTGTTGATGGAAGATTTGGTGGACATGTAATGAGTATGACTCAAGCAATGTTAGATTTTTATGGTGTGTCTCAAGTAACAGCTGATGCAAGAGATGCTGGAGGAGTTGCTATAAATGCAGTTGATACAAATGGAAATGCTGTAACTACAATGTCTGCTAAAGATTACTACAATCAAGTTGGAGATAGAAGTGGTGCTACAGGTGAGTATATGTACAAAGCTACAAACGTTAAGTTAGGTGAGCTTTCATTAGGATATTCTTTTGATTTCAGTAAAACAACTATTTTTAAGACTGTGAATGTTTCACTTGTTGGTAAAAACTTATTTTTCTTCTATAAAGATGCTCCGTTTGATCCAAACGTAACTTTAAGTTCAGGAGAAGGTTTACAAGGAGTAGATATTTTTGGAATGCCATCTACAAGAAGTATTGGTGTTAATTTAAATTTAACTTTCTAATATTACTATTAAATAAGGACTAAACCTTTTGGTTATTATAAGATATAAGTTTCTTGAAAACTATAATGGTTTAGGATAACTGATTAACTCGAAAGGAGTGGCTTATAATGCAATAAAAATGATTTTAATTAACAATAAAAATTCACAAATGAAAAATAAATTATTAATGTTAGGTACAGTTTTAGCGTTTTCGTTAGGTAGCTGTACAGGTGACTTTGAGGATATAAATAATAGTGATTCTAATTTTAGTAACACACAATTAGAACAAGACTTTAATCACGTAAAAGCTCCAATTAAAAAAATGGAGCGCGGAATGTATATTCTTGTTGCTGATGATTGGCAAGGAGATATTCAGTTCAATTTAAGTGCTGATATTTTCTCTGGATATATGGCTACTCCTCATGATTTTGCTGGTAATAATAATAACTCTACTTATGCTCTTTCTGACGGTTGGAATCAAGCGGAATGGGTTCAAAAGTATCAAAATGAAATGGTGTATGCATATAATCTTGAAAAAGCAACAAAAGGTAAGTACCCACAATTTTATGCATGGTCTTTGATTTTGAAAGTTTATGCTATGCATAAAACTACGGATTATTATGGGCCAATCGTATATTCTGGTTTTGGAAATCCAGATGGAACAACTCCTTATGATTCACAAGAAGCAGTTTATAATCAATTTTTTGCAGAGTTAAAAACAGCTACAGATATTTTGAATGCAAAAGTAGCTAGTGGTACTAAAACCTTTTTCCCGGATGCAGCTGATCCTACTGATGGAACTACTGCAAAAGGAGATATTGTAAAATGGATAAAATTTGCTAATTCTTTGCGTTTGCGTTTAGCAATGCGTATTTCGAATGTTAATCCAGCAAAAGCAAAAATTGAAGGAGAAGAGGCTTTAAAAGGATATGGTGTTATTACTTCAAATGACGATAACGTATTCTATTTAGCTGATCATCCTGTTGCAACTTATAGTGGACCATGGGCGGATATTGTTGCTGGAGGAGCTCTTACTACAATCATGAATGGTTATAATGATCCAAGAAGAGCTACGTTCTTCGAAGCTGCAAAAAATGGTACTTATCAAGGTATCAGAATGGGTTCTTTGGTTAATGATGATTATAGATTTGCAAAAGCGGATCAATTTTCTATAGTAGGTAAAATTGTTAGACAAAATATGATTCCTTGGTTTTGTGCTGCGGAGTCACATTTCTTAAAAGCTGAAGGAGCTTTAAAAGGATGGAATGTTGGAGGAACTGCTCAATCATTTTATGAGTCTGGTATTGCAACTTCTTTTGCGCAATTGAATGCAGGAAGCGCTTCTACTTATATTAATGATGATACTTCAATGCCTGATGATTTCTCTGATCCATTAAATGCTGGTAATAATATTACTGCTAAAAATTTAGTATCTGTTAAGTGGTCTGAAGGTGCTGGTAACGAAGTTAAATTGCAAAAAATTATTACTCAAAAATGGATTGCAGGTTTCCCTGATGGTCAAGAAGCTTGGGCTGAGACTAGAAGAACAGGATATCCTAAATTATTTTTACCTGTAAACAATTTTTCTGCAGGAAAAATTGAAGCTGGAGCTTTTGTTAAAAGAGTGAATTTCCCAGTAAATGAGAAAACTTCTAATCCAGCAGGTTATGCCCAAGGGGTTAAACTTTTAGGAGATGATGACGATGGAGGAAGTAGACTTTGGTGGGATACTGGAGTTAATAAATTCTAAGAATACAAATTGTTATTTTTTATTCCAGACAGGTTTTCACCTGTCTGGATATAAAAAAAGAATTAAAAAATGCTGCAAGATTTTTTAATTAAAAGCTATATAGCTAATCGCTCCGATTTATAAAATTATTTCTACTTTGTTTGTAAAAGATTATTTATTACCAGCTAAAGTTCTTTTTACTTTAAATAACAGTTTCTTTTTTTATTTAAAAACCACATTATTGATTGAAAGATGTAGTTGGTTTAAAAAACAGAGTTGTTGGTTTAATTTATTTTTTTGAGGAGTATATTCCTTATATTTTTACACTATAGTTTACAAGACTTTTTAAATTGACTTGAAGACTAAAAAAAACAATCACTCTGATTTGTAAAGTATTTATACTTTGTTTAAAGAGTCTATTACTATCGAAATTTCTTTTATTTTTTTAGAAAATAAAATTTATATATAAGCAAAACGCATATAGTTTTGTTACGAATGCAAAAGCAGAATTTAATTTAAAACGGAAGAATATGTATATCTGTATTTAAATTAAATCATTAAATATAAGTTTAATAGCAAAACTTATTATACAACATAAAATATATAATACAAACAACATGAGAACTACATCAAACTTAGGTAATGACATAAGCTTCAAAAAAGCAGGTCAGTTTGAAGACACCCGTTTTGAAAAGATTCACAACGTAATTTTTAAAAATTCGATAGATGCTTCAATTATCGTTGCTCAAGAGATTGCGGATTTAATTCGTTCTAAACAAGAAAAGAATAAAAAATGTGTGTTAGGTTTAGCAACAGGCTCATCTCCTATAAAAGTATATCAAGAATTGGTGCGTATGCACAAAGAAGAAGGTTTAAGTTTTGACAATGTTGTTACTTTTAACTTAGATGAATACTATCCGATGCCAAAGGAAAGCAATCAGAGTTATCATTATTTCATGCATCAGCATCTTTTTAATCATGTTGATATCAGACCCGAAAATGTTAATATTCCTGACGGAACTGTTGAATTAGAAGACTTAAATCAATTTTGTGTTGATTATGAAATGAATATTAAAAATGCTGGTGGATTAGATTTTCAATTACTAGGAATTGGTCGTACTGGGCATGTAGGTTTTAATGAGCCAGGATCACACATAAACTCAGGTACTAGAATTATTACCTTGGATCATATTACCAAAGTAGATGCTTCAGGTGATTTTAATGGAATCGGTAATGTTCCTAAAAAGGCAATCACTATGGGAGTTTCAACAATTCTTAGATCCAAAAGAATTGTTTTGATGGCTTGGGGGCAAAATAAAGCCTCTATTATAAAAAGAACTATTCAAGGTGATATTAGCTCTGAAGTACCTGCTACTTTTTTGCAAAATCATAATAACACTACTTTTATTTTAGACCAAGGAGCTGCTTCAGAATTGACTCGTTTAGAAACACCTTGGTTAGTAGGGGAGTGTATTTGGACACCTGAATTAAAAAGTAAAGCTATTGTTTGGCTTTGTCAGCATACTAATCAGTCGATTTTAAAATTAACTGATAGAGATTACAATAATAATGGAATGTCTGATTTATTAGCAGCAGGTAGTTCATCTTATGATCTGAATATTAATATGTTCAATGTATTGCAACATACTATAACTGGATGGCCAGGGGGAAAACCAAATACAGATGATTCTTTCCGACCAGAAAGAGCTAATCCATCTAAAAAAAGAATAATTCTTTTTAGTCCACATCCTGATGATGATGTCATTTCTATGGGGGGAACTTTTGCAAAGTTAATTAAGCAGGGTCACGATGTACATGTAGTATATCAAACTTCTGGGAATATTGCAGTTACTGATGATGAGGCGTTAAAATTTGCTGAAGTATGTAATGATTTTGTTGAAAATAATAAATCAGGAATTAATTTTCAATCAGTAATTGATTCCATTAATTCAAAACCAATTGGGCAAAGTGACACTTTAGAGGTTCGTAAATTAAAAGGCTTGATAAGAAGACGTGAATCGTATGCTGCTACAAGATATATCGGGTTAAAGGATGAAAATACTCATTTTTTGGATATGCCTTTTTATGAAACAGGAATGGTTCAAAAGAAACCATTAGGGCCAGAAGATATCGCTATAGTTAAAGAAATTATAGAGAAAATTAAGCCACATCAGGTATTTGCAGCTGGAGATCTTGCTGATCCACATGGTACTCATGAAGTATGTTTGAATGCCATTTTTGCAGCCATGAAAGCATTAAAATCTAAACCATTTATGAATGATTGTTGGTTGTGGTTATACAGAGGCGCTTGGCACGAATGGGACATTCATGAAATTGATATGGCGGTTCCATTAAGTCCAGATGAAGTGTTATTGAAAAGACAAGCTATTCTGTATCATCAGTCTCAAAAAGATAGAGTAATGTTTCAAGGTAATGACTCTAGAGAATTTTGGGTAAGAGCAGAGGATAGAAATAAAAATACTGCCAAATTATACGATGACTTAGGTTTGGCCGAATATGAAGCTATAGAAGCTTTTAAACGTTTTGAGTACTAATACCATATTTTTTGTTTTGTGTTAATAGGTGCTAGACTTTTAGTTTTTTATGACTTTAAAACTTGGGTTTAGCACTAATTCACATTTCTTTTATTAATATACTTTCTTCTATTAAAATGAAATACATTCTGTTTTTTTTATTCGTTTCTATTATTTCTTCAGCTCAAGTTACTAAAGAGCAATTGGATATTATGCCTTGGCCTCAAAATATCAACCTCAGTGAAGGTTATTTTATTGTGAGTAAGGATTTTAAAGTAAATATTACTGGAACTCCAAACGCAAGAATATTTGTAGGTGCGACTAATTTTTTGAGAAGATTAGATGGAAGAACTGGGAAGTTTTTTAACCAAGGATTTATAACTGGTTTAAATGAAGTTCCTGATGCTCAATTGCAAATTAATTGTGTACGCAGTGGTAAAATTGAACTATATGAGGATGAAAGTTATTTACTGGATGTGACAACAAGCAAGATTACTATAAATGCTACTACCGATATTGGTGCTTTGCATGGTTTGGAAACGCTGTTACAACTTTTACAAAACAATAGTAGTTCTTTTTATTTTCCAGTTTCAAAAATTTCAGATTTTCCAAGATTCACTTGGAGAGGTTTAATGATTGATGGTGCTAGACATTTTATGCCTGTTGATGTTATTAAACGCAATTTAGATGGAATGGCAGCTGTAAAAATGAATGTTTTTCACTGGCACTTGGTAGATGATCAAGGTTGGAGAATCGAAATGAAAAAGCATTCGAAGTTAATTGAAATGGCGTCTGATGGAAACTATTATACACAAGAAGAAATTAAAAATATTATAAAATATGCAGCTGATAGAGGAATTTTAGTAGTTCCAGAAATTGACGTTCCTGGTCATGCGTCTGCTATTTTGACTGCTTATCCAGAAATTGGCAGTAAAGTTGAAATTTTGAATGTTGGGAATGGTGAAAAAGGGCAGCAATTCAAACAAATACAAAAGTATGATGTAGAAAGAAACGCTGGGATTTTTACACCTACACTTGATCCTTCGAATCCTAAAACATACGAGTTGTTAAGTTCTATTTTTGATGAAGTTTGTCCACTCTTTCCTGGGAAATTTTTTCATATAGGGGGTGATGAAAATGAAGGGAAAGACTGGGATTCAAATCCTAAAATACAAGAATTCAAAAAGAAGCATAATTTAGCTAATAACCATGAATTGCAAACTTATTTTACGATGCAATTGGTTCCAATGCTTAAAAAGCATAATAAAGTCTTAATGGGTTGGGAAGAAATTATGACTAAAAACATGTCCAAAGATGCCATAATACATTCTTGGAAAGGTGCTAATGAAGGTGTTCCAGCTGGTCAATCATTAGTTAATGCTGTAAAAGGCGGATATAAAACCGTTTTGTCTAATGGGTATTATATTGATTTAGTTTATGGAGTTGAAAATCATTATACTGTAGATCCAATGCCAAAAAATATAGCATTGACTGATGAGGAAAAAGCAAGAATATTAGGTGGAGAAGCTCCTATGTGGACTGAATTGGCAACTCCTGCGACAATTGATTCTCGGATTTGGCCAAGAACTGCAGCTATTGCTGAAAGGTTATGGTCTAATGAAAGTGTTACGGATTTGACTAGTTTACGCAAAAGATTAAATACAATTTCTTTTAGATTGGAAGAATTAGGGTTGACACATTTAAAAAGTAAAGAAGGCCTGTTGAGAAACATTAGTAATAATCAAAGAAGTGAGGCTTTACTCGATTTATCTAATGTTTGCGAACCATTAAAGGGCTATTCAAGAAATAGTGAAGGCACTGAATATAAAATGTATTCTCCATTGACATTATTTGCTGATGTGTGTACTCCAGATGCTTCAGATGCGATACTATTTAATCAAGCAGTTTCTAATTATTTATCTAATAAATCACTTGTAAATAAATTAGTTGTATTTAGTTATTTAAATAAATGGATTAAAATGAATTCAGAATTAAATGTTTTGAGTAATAATGCTCCACTTGTTCAACCACTTTTGCCATTATCAAAAAGATTAAATGATGTATCACAGGAATTATTACTTGTTTTGGATAATAAATCAACTTTAAAATCAGATGATTTAAAAAAATTAATTGAGGATTGCAATACAAAAGAATATGCAGATGTTGAGTTAGCAGTTTATGCTGGCTTAAAGAGATTATTATAAAGTTTTGTTTTTGAATTAGTATTTACTAAACTGAATTTGGTTTAGTTGTTTAAAAAAATATCTCTACCAAAAATCTGGTAGAGATAAATTTTTGCAAAATTAAAAAAATTAACACAGTTTTTCAGACTTGTGTTTGATAGTGAGAATAAACAACATAAATATTTAATAACATTTTAAAAACCAATTTTAATAAGAAACAGAAACAAAAAAGCGAATTTTTAGAGTGATGAATTGTCCCCAAATTTATCTTCTTGTGTTTAATGCTAATTTTTAAAAAATTATACATAAATCATGCTATTAGCTAATGATTATGGCGGAAATCAGTAATAGTAATATTTATAGATGTTAAACAATTTAATTTCCAGCGAATTCAATGTTTTCTATTTGCAATTTGTTGAATCCTGATTATAGTATTTATATGCTTCTTTTAGTATGTAAGGTGTTGTAATTAGAATATTTATTTTTTTAATCAAATATTTATTAACTATGAAAAATTATTTCAGATTACTGATTATGGTACTCTTTCCATTACTAGTGGTAGCCCAACCAGCTCACGGTAAGAAAGTAGTAGGGTATTATGCGCAATGGTCCATTTATGCCCGGGACTTTAACATTCCTAAGATAGATGGAAGTAAATTGACGCATTTAAATTATTCTTTTTATGGGACGACTTTCGATCCTGCTCATCCTGAGAATACAAAGTTACTATGCTTAGATTCCTATGCTGATTTTGAGCACATGGAAGGAGGAATTCCTTGGGATGCTCCAGTAAAAGGAAACTTTTATGACTTGATGAAGTTAAAAGAAAAGTATCCTCATTTAAAAGTTTTAATTTCTGTTGGAGGATGGACAAAAGGTCAAGATTTATCTCCAATTGCTGCAAGTTCTGTAGCAAGAGCTGCTTTAGCTGCAGATATGGCAAAGTTCATTACTACTTATCCGTTTATTGATGGATTTGATATTGACTGGGAATATCCTCTTTCTGGAGGAACAGATGGTACAGAAGTTATTAATGGATCACCAATTCCTCCACAAAAGTACAGCCCTGATGATAATAAAAATTTAGTGTATTTATTAAAAGCAATGCGTCAGGCAATGCCAAATAAATTAATCTCTATTGCGGCTGGAAACAACGTTAGAAAAGTAGCCTCACAATATTTAGGCCCAAGCAATAGATCACAATACGGAATGACAGAAGACATTTCTACTTATTGTGATTACATCACTTACTTTGGATATGATTTTGGTGGTAATTGGTATGATAAAACATGCTATAATGCCCCTTTATATGCAAGTGGTAATTCAAACGATCCTTTATATGGTGTAACTCAATCAGAATCACTTGATGAATTAACCAATCAATATTTGAATGTTGTTGGTTTTCCTGCGAATAAATTAATCATGGGATTGCCTTTTTATGGAAAAAAGTTCGATCATGTTACTACCAATTCAACTAATGGATTATTTGTTTCTGCACCAAGAGATGTAGTTTCAGGATGTACCAATCCACAAAATCCTACAGGAACTTGGGATGGTTCTGCTGCATGCGAAAAATCTGGAAGTATCGAAATTTGTGATTTAGTTGGAAATCCAGTTACAAATTCACATCCTTATTTAGATCCAAATACAATGTTAGTTACTCCAACTGCAGCAGCTGCAGGATGGGTTAGATATTTTGATAATACAACTAAAGTTCCTTATTTATACAATGCTACTTTAAAACAGTTTATAAGTTATGAGGATAAACAATCGATGGATTTAAAAGTACAGTATATCAAATCAAGAAATCTTGCCGGAGGTATGGTTTGGGAATTATCTCAAGATACTAGAGGTTCTATTCCAAATGCTTTATTAAATCAGGTTGATACTTCTTTCGGAAGCGTTTTACCAGGATCTGTAACGATCGCAGGATCTGTAAAAAACGGAGCAGCTTTGGTTCCAGATGTTACAGTAGAATTAAGAGACGGAAGTAATAATGTTTTAGCAACTGTTGTTTCTACTACGGGTAGTTTTACTTTTAATAATTTGCCTTCAGGACAAAATTATTCTCTTACAGCTCTAAAAGGAGGGTATACTTTTATTCCGGTAAATCTAACCAATGTTACGGTTAACCAAACAGCTGTTGTTATTCAGGGAACACAACCTTTATATACAGTAAGCGGAACTATTTTGGACGGAACTATACCAGTGGTTGGCGTAACAGTTTCGGCTACCACAGGAACAACAACTTTGACAGGAGTTTCTAATGCAAGTGGTGTTTATAGCGTTGCTGGTTTAACAGCGGGACTAAACTTTACAGTAACAGCTGCAAAATCTGGTTTTTCTTATTTACCGGTTTCAACAGTTTATAACGCGATAAGCTCGAATAAAACACTTAATTTCACTCAAACTGCGCCAATTGTTTACTATACAATTACAGGAACTGTTTTAAACAGCACAACTCCAGTTGCAGGAGTTACCGTTACAGCGGCTGCTACAGGAGGAAATTTAACAGGAGTTACAAATGCCAGCGGAGCTTACTCAATTAGTGTACCGTCAGGCGGAAATTATACAGTTACTGCTGCTTCGGCAGGAAAGTCGTTTACACCGATTTCAACCGTGTATACCAATCTTATAGCCAATAAAACACTCAACTTTACTCAGGATGTCGTTGTGCCTCCATCAAGTAAAATTAGCGGAACAGTTAAGAACGGTGCTAATCCTGTTGCTGGTGCAAAAGTAGAATTGATTTTAAATTGGATGGATAATACACATCCATACGTAAGCAAGATTGCTATTACTGATGCACAAGGAAAATACAGCTTTGAAAATGCTCTTACAGCTGGATATACTACTATTGCAAGTTTAAAATTAAATGCTTGGGAAAATGGAGATGTGGTTTATTTACCATCAAATCTGGCAAACTTTGCAGTTCCTACAAATTCAACAGTTTATGATTTTAATACAAGTGTTGTTACTCCAGTATATTATACGGTAAACGGGACAGTTTTAAACGGAGCAACTCCAGTTTCAGGAGCAACAATTTCGGCAGTTAGTGGAGCTACAACATTAACAGCGACTTCAGATGCAAGTGGTAATTATAGTGTTGTAAATTTAGTTTCGGGATCAAATTATACGGTAATTGTTGCAAAAACAGGAGTTACTTTTACTCCGGTATCAACAGTTTATAATGCGATAAGTTCAAACAAAACATTGAATTTTAGTCAAACTGTTGTTAATCCTACATATTATACAGTAAGCGGAACAGTTCTAAACGGAACAACTCCAGTTTCGGGTGTAACAGTTTCGGCGGTTTCAGGAACTACAACATTGACATCTACCTCAGATGCTTCAGGAAATTATAGCGTTGCAAATTTGATTGCAGGTTCTAATTATACAGTAACAGCTGCTAAAACTGGCGTGACATTTACCCCGGCTTCAACAGTTTGTACTGCTATTAGTTCAAATAAAACATTGAATTTTACACAAACAGTTGTTAATCCTGTTTATTATACGGTAAGTGGGACAACTAAAAATGGAACAAATACAGTTTCAGGTGTAACAGTTTCAGCAAGTTCAGGAACAACAACTTTAACAGCTACATCAGATGCTTCAGGAAATTATACGGTTGCAAATTTAGTTGCTGGATCAGACTATGTTGTTAGTGCTGCTAAAACAGGATTAAATTTTAGTCCTGCTTCTACAACCTATTCTGCAATTAATTCTAATAAAACTTTAAACTTTACTCAGAATGTTGTGAGCGGAAATTTAATTAGCGGAACTGTTAAAAATGGGACAACTCCAGTTTCTGGTGCAAAAGTAGAATTGATTTTACCTTGGGTTGATAGTACTCATGGATGGAAAAGTGTTTTTGCAACAACAGATGCACAAGGAAATTTTAGTTATGATAATTCAGTTGTACTAGGTTATTCTATCGTTACAAGTTTAAAATTGAATGCTTGGGAAAACGGTGACGTAACTTATTTACCATCAAATTTGGCAAACTTTGCAGTGCCAACAACGCCACAAGTTTATAATTTTAATACACAAACGGCTGTTGTGACTAAACCAGTGGTTGCCATTACAGCGCCAACAGCTTCGGCGATTGCTATAAATTTAGGATCAGCAATTAATTTTGTTGCAAGTGTTGGATTAAGTGCTACTGATGCCACTACAATCTCATCTGTTGTATTTAGTTTAGATGGACAAAATTTGAGCGCTACCAATTCATCAGGAACTTATACAGCGATTTGGACACCAGTTGCAAATCAGTTTTCGCTTAGTCATACATTAACTGTTACGGCTACTGCTTCAAACGGAACGACAGATGCAAAAACATATAGTTTTACATTAAATTGTTCAGGTGCAAACTGTCCAAATCAATTGCCTGTAATTACTTGGAATTCACCGTCAAATACTACTGTAAATCAAAGTTCTTTTCAAGTTGTGCCAATTTCGGTTACAGCTGTTGATAGTGACGGAACGGTTTCGGGTGTTAGTATTACAATAAATGGAGGTACATTCAATATGACAGCAGGTGCAAATAATACCTATACGTATAATTTTACACCATCTGCTTATCAGGATTATCCGGTTGTAATCAAAGCAACCGATAATAAATCTGCTGTAACTACATTAAACAATACAATTAAAATTGCTCCGCCGAGCACCAATAGATTCATCGCGCTTCCATCTAAAATTATTTTAGGATATGCACACTCTTGGGAAAACGCTGGTGCTCCATTTTTATATTTTAATCAAATGGTGGGAAGTAAGTTTAACGTAGTTGATTATTCTTTCGTAGAAACCGTTAATCGCGATGGTTATACACCAGTATTAACTACAAATGACACAAGATATCTAACCAATGGCGTTTTCAATAAGCAATTGTTGAAAAATGATATTAAATCCTTAAGAGATAGCGGCGTTCCTGTTATTGTTTCTATTGGAGGTCAAAATGGTCATGTTGTTTTAGACAATGTAGCTCAAAAAAATACTTTTGTTAATGGTCTGAAAGCAATTATTGACGAGTATCAATTTGATGGAGTTGATTTGGATTTTGAAGGTGGATCGATGAATTTTAATGCAGGAGGTTTAAGAGATATTTCTTATACAGGTATTTCTGCTTATCCAAGATTAAAAAACATAGTAGATGCCTGCAAAGAATTAAAAGCGTACTATGGCCCAGGATTTTTATTAACTGCTGCTCCGGAAACACAATATGTACAAGGAGGATATTCAACCTATACTGATACCTTCGGTTCATTCCTGCCAATTATTCAAAACTTACGTAATGATTTGGATTTGTTAGCCGTACAATTGTATAATACAGGAGGAGAAAACGGATTGGATGGTCAATATTATGGTTCAGCTAAGAAAGCAAACATGGTAACTGCCCTAACGGATATGGTGATAAAAGGGTATAACATTGGTACAACAGGAATGCATTTTGATGGTTTACCGGCCTCAAAAGTTCTTATTGCATTACCCGCTTGCCCAAGTGCAGCAGGTAGCGGTTATTTAACGCCGGCAGAAGGAATTAGTGCTATGGATTACTTAAGAAACGGAAACACTTTTTCAGGAAGAACATATACTATGCAGCCAGGCGGACCATATCCTTCTTTAAGAGGTTTAATGACTTGGTCTGTAAACTGGGATGCATCTTCTTGTGGTAATTCATCTGAATTATCTAAAGCGTATGCTAATTATTTTGCAACTCAAGGAACGTCCAAAGTAGTGTCGCTTGACAAAATTGAAGCGAAGAGTAATAGTACAGTAGTTTACTTTAAAAATGACGCTTTATCAGTTACCAATGAAATAGTAGATATTGCTCAGGTTGATGTATTCAATACAATTGGACAATCTTTAGTAAGCTATAAGAATATTCAAAATAATAAAGAAGTAGTGCTTCAAAACCAAAATTTCTTAACGAAACAATTATTTATTGTTGTAGTAACTGATAAAATGGGAAGCAAAAAATCATTCAAAGTAATGAACTTTTTAAATTAAGTTTTAATAACAATGAATGGATAATTTAGAAATAGAAAAATAGAACGGTTAAAATTGAGTTTGGTTATTTGTATTTTAATCTAGTTTTTTATTTCGAATAAATGCTGAGAGTTTAGGTAATTTGTAAATTGGTTTTTACCTAAAATGGAGTATTATGAACCTGGTAATTCGTTACCAGGTTTTTTTTAATGCAATTTTAATTTTATGATATTTGTATTGAGTATTAATCTTTTAATTATAATTAAATGAAAAGCTTTAAATTATATTTTTTATTTTTTCTAATTCCTTTATTTATTTCTGGGCAAAATAAAAAGGATTTATCGGTTATCGCTTATTATATGGGTGATGATAAGCAAATAGATGAATTTGATGTTTCAAAATTAACACATATTATTTTTAGTTTTTGTCATCTGAAAGACGGAAAATTAAATGTTGAAAATGCTAAAGATTCGACAGCGATTAAGCATCTTGTATCTTTAAAAGATAAGAATCCTAAGTTAAAAATTATGTTATCTCTAGGTGGATGGAGTGGATGTGAACCCTGTTCAGCCGTTTTCGCTGTTGCAGAAAAAAGAGCGATTTTTGCGAAGTCAGTTAAAGATATTAATGCTTATTTTAAATGTGATGGCTTAGATTTAGATTGGGAATATCCAGCAATCGAAGGGTATCCGGGTCATTTATATCAAATGGCTGATAAGAAAAATTTCACTGAACTTGTAATTTCACTACGTAAAGAATTAGGAACGAAAAACGAACTCAGTTTTGCTGCAGGAGGTTTTCAGAAATATTTAGATGAATCAATCGAGTGGGAAAAAGTGATGCCATTGGTAAATCGTGTAAATATTATGAGTTACGATTTGGTAAATGGATATTCTAAAGTTACAGGGCACCATACTCCTTTATTTAGTACAAATACTTCAGAAGAATCAACAAATCGTGCCGTAGAATATTTATTAAAGCTAGGTATTCCAGCTAAAAAACTTGTTATTGGTGCCGCTTTTTATACCCGAGTTTGGAAAGAGGTTGCTAATGTAAATAATGGATTGTATCAGTCTGGTGTGGCTACAAACGGGATTGATTTTAAAGATTATGAAACTACTTTTGTAAAAGAAAAAGGATGGAGTTATTATTGGGATGAAAAAGCTAAAGCTCCTTATTGGTACAATGAAAAAGAAAAGTTATTTGCAACAGGAGATGATATTGCTTCTGTAAAAGAGAAAACAAATTATCTCATAAAAAAGAAATTAGGAGGTATTATGTTTTGGGAGCTTACTTTAGACAAAAAACAAAACGGAATGCTTGATACAATTGATGAAATAAAGAAATCTAAGTAAATACTTTTTTGAAATATTTTGAACCTGATAATTTTATCAGGTTTTTTTTTTGAATAATAAATACCATTATTTTTTGTACTTTTGCACAAAATTTTAATAAAAAGACATTCATGTTAACAGTCAATAATTTATCAGTACAATTTGGCAAGCGAATTTTGTTCGACGAAGTAAATACAACTTTCACACACGGAAATATTTACGGAGTTATTGGAGCCAATGGTGCTGGAAAATCTACTTTTCTTAAAATAATAGCAGGTGATATGGATCCTACTTCGGGACATATTCATTTGGAACCAGGTAAACGTATGTCGGTTTTAAACCAAAATCACAATATGTTTGATGAGCATACTGTTTTGGAAACCGTATTGATGGGAAATAAAGTTCTATACGCTGTTAAGGCAGAAATGGATGCGCTTTACCTTGATTATAATGATAAAAATGCGGATAGAATAGGGGAGCTTCAAGTGCAATTTGAAGAAATGAATGGGTGGAATGCAGATTCTGACGCTGCTTCAATGTTATCCAATTTAGGAATCAACGAAAGTGATCATTATACTTTGATGGGGGATTTGGAAGGAAAAATTAAAGTTCGTGTGCTTTTAGCGCAAGCTTTATTTGGAAATCCTGATGTTTTAATAATGGATGAGCCTACGAATGATTTGGATTTTGAAACTATTTCTTGGTTAGAAAATTTCTTAGCTAACTATGAAAATACAGTAATAGTAGTATCTCATGACCGTCACTTTTTAGATGCTGTTTGTACACATATCTCGGATATTGATTTTAGTAAAATTAACCATTATTCAGGAAATTATACTTTTTGGTATGAATCAAGCCAATTAGCTGCGAAACAACGTGCGCAACAAAACAAAAAAGCTGAAGAAAAGAAACAGGAATTAGAAGAATTTATTCGTCGTTTTTCTGCGAATGTGGCGAAGTCTAAGCAAGCTACTTCTCGTAAAAAAATGATTTCTAAATTAAATATTTCAGAAATTAAGCCTTCTAGCCGTCGTTATCCTGCTATCATTTTTGATCAGGATCGCGAAGCGGGAGATCAAATTCTGAATGTTCAAAACTTAAGCGCTTCTATTGATGGAGAGGTTTTATTTAAAGGAGTTGATTTGAATATGGCGAAAGGCGATAAAATCGTTCTTTTTTCAAAAGATTCACGTGCTACAACTGCTTTTTATGAAATTTTAAATAATAATCAAAAAGCTGACTCTGGAGAATTTGATTGGGGAATTACAACAAATCAAGCCTATTTGCCAGCAGAAAATCATTCCTTTTTTGAAAATGATTTAACATTGGTGGATTGGTTACGCCAATGGGCAAAAACTGAAGAAGAACGTGATGAAGTTTTTATTAGAGGTTTCCTTGGAAAAATGATTTTCTCAGGAGAAGAGGCTTTAAAAACAAGTAGAGTGTTGTCTGGAGGAGAGAAAGTTCGTTGTATGTTGTCAAGAATGATGATGGAACGTGCTAATATTTTGATGTTGGATGAGCCAACTAACCACTTGGATTTGGAGTCTATTACGGCTTTTAATAATTCATTAAAAAACTATAAAGGATCTATTATTTTTACAACACATGACCACGAGTTTGCACAAACTGTTGGTAATAGAGTAGTAGAGTTAACACCAAATGGAGTTATTGACCGTTACATGACTTTTGATGAATATTTGGATGATGAAAAAATTCAGGAACAAAGAAAGAAGATGTACAATCTATAATTGAAATATAAAAAATCCCGTTATGAAAATAGCGGGATTTTTTTATGTTTATTTTTTGCCAAGCATCTTGCTAATGACATAAATAATTACAGCAATAATAGTGATGACGATAAAAATTCCGAAGCCCATACCAGCTTTAAAGATGTCTCCAATAGCTTCGCAACTCGTAAATGAAAATAGTACTAAGCAAAGTACCAAAATTCTGTTTATTATATTTTTCATTGTATTTGATTTAGTTTATTTATACCAAAATTAGTTGGTTAACCTTGTTAGAGATTTATAGAATTAAATAAAATTATTGTATCATTTCAATTTTTTAAAGACTATTAATGAATAAATCCTAAAACGGATTTGTATATTTGCTTAACCAAACCTACGGATGTTTTAAAAATGTATAATCAAATAGGGCATTTTTAAAATGATACTATTGCCGTAATCTTTTAAAAACAAATAATTACTACGTATGAATCAAAAAGTGTTACTCAATTCAAAGGAAGTCAATATTATTTTGAACCGTTTGGCTTGTCAATTAATTGAAAAACATCTTGACTTTTCAGATACAGTATTAATTGGAATCCAACCCAGAGGGACATTTTTAGCAGAACGATTGAAAGAGTTATTGGAAAACGAATATCAGATACCCAATATTGCTTTAGGATATTTAGATATTACTTTTTTTAGAGACGATTTCCGCAGAACTAATAAACCTTTGGAAGCAAATAAAACACAAATTGATTTTTTGGTAGAAGATAAAAAAGTCATTTTTATTGATGATGTACTGTACACTGGACGAAGTATACGTGCGGCTTTAACAGCAATTCAATCTTTTGGAAGGCCTTCCGGAATAGAATTACTGACATTAATCGATAGGCGATTTAGTAGAGATTTGCCTATTCAACCCGATTTCCGTGGCCGTCAGGTAGATGCTATAAATGGTGAAAAAGTAAAAGTTTGTTGGGTTGAGCAAGATGGAGAAGACGGTGTCTATTTAGTAACCAATTAGATTTTAGCATCAATAAGAAGACCCAAATTGCCCCTATTAATAATTATAAAAAGCTAAAAAAATAAATTATAATGAGCGAATTAAGTGTAAATCATTTATTAGGTATTAAATATATTAATGAAAATGATATCAACCTGATTTTTGAAACTGCCGATCATTTTAAGGAAGTTATTAATCGACCTATAAAGAAAGTACCTTCATTACGCGATATTACAATTGCTAATATTTTTTTTGAAAACAGTACCCGTACCAAGTTATCATTCGAATTAGCTCAAAAAAGACTATCAGCTGATGTTATTAGTTTTTCAGCAGCACAGTCTTCTGTAAAAAAAGGAGAAACATTAATTGATACTGTAAATAATATTCTTTCGATGAAAGTTGACATGGTTGTAATGCGACATTCAAATCCGGGAGCAGCATATTTTTTGTCTAAAAATGTTAAAGCAAGTATTGTTAATGCAGGAGATGGTGCTCATGAACATCCAACTCAAGCTTTGTTAGATAGTTATTCTATTAGAGAAAAATTAGGAGATGTAGCAGGAAAAAAAGTAGTGATTGTTGGAGACATATTACATTCAAGAGTTGCACTTTCTAATATATATGCTTTGCAAATGCAAGGTGCCGAAGTTAAAGTTTGTGGTCCTAAAACACTTATTCCAAGACATATCGAATCACTTGGAGTAACAGTTGAGCCTAATTTACGTAAAGCACTTGAATGGTGTGATGTAGCCAATATGTTAAGGGTTCAAAATGAAAGAATGGATGTTAATTTTTTTCCATCAACCAGAGAGTATGCTCAGCAGTATGGAGTAGATAAAGCATTATTGGATTCTTTAGATAAAGAAATTGTAATTATGCATCCAGGACCAATAAATCGTGGTGTTGAAATTACGAGTGACGTAGCCGACTCTCAACAATCGGTAATTTTAAATCAAGTGGAGAATGGTGTTGCTATTAGAATGGCAGTTATCTATCTTTTGGCTTCAAAAATTCAATAAACATCGACTATGAAAGTTACTACTAAAGGTCATACCATCATAATTAAAGATACTGAGGGGGATGTTGTAGAGTTTTTGGAAAAGATAAACAATCAATACAGCAGCTTTAAAGAACATAATCTTATTTTAGATATTTCACATGATACATCAGTTGATGTGAAGTCTATTAAAATTTTTTCAGATTTATCTAAAAAACATAAAAAAGCAAAAAAATCATTAGTCTTGGTTGTTGAGGATATTGATTTTAATAAAATTCCTCAATCTATCATTGTTGTGCCTACTCAATTGGAAGCTCAGGATTTAATTGAAATGGATGAAATTGAAAGAGATTTAGGATTTTAAGATTGGTTAATTGTTTTTCTGATGATTTAACCTTTAATGATTAACAAAATAAACTAAAAATTGAAACTCACCATTCTAGGCTGTTATGCCGCTACTCCGCGTACTTTAACGAATCCTACTTCTCAGGTTTTAGAAATTAAGAATAGACTTTTTTTAATTGATTGTGGCGAAGGGACTCAAGTTCAGTTGCGTAAAAACAAATTAAAATTTTCTAAGATTAATCATGTGTTTATTTCTCATTTGCATGGTGATCATTTTTTTGGCTTAATAGGTTTAATATCTACTTTTGCCCTTTTGGGAAGAACAAATGATTTGCATATTTATGGTCCAAAAGGAATAAAAGAAATAATCGATCTGCAATTAAAATTGTCTAATTCATGGACTAATTATCAATTGTTTTTTCATGAATTAGAATCTAAGGAAAGTGAAATTGTTTTTGAAGACAATAAAGTAGTTGTAAAGACAATTCCATTAAAACATCGTGTTTATACCAATGGGTTTTTATTTCAGGAAAAAATTGGAGAGCGCAAGCTAGATTTGAATGCAGTTCAAAATTTTGAAATAGAATCCTGTTATTATCAGAATATCAAAAATGGAAAAGACATCACTCTTGAAGATGGTAGGGTTATTGAGAATAGTAAATTAAGTTTTGATCCTGATCCCCCTTTGAGTTATGCTTTTTGTTCAGACACCAAATACAATGAAGATATAATTCCAATAATCGAAAATGTTTCTGTATTGTATCATGAATCTACATTTTTAGATTCTGAAGAAAATTTGGCTTTAAAAACAATGCATTCTACTGCTAAAGAAGCTGCAAGAATTGCTTTGAAAGCGAATGTACAGCAATTAATTTTAGGGCATTATTCTACTCGTTATGATAGTATTAATTTTTTTAAAAAGGAAGCGGAAACTATTTTTAAAGAAGTATTATTAGCGGAGGATGGTAAAAGTTTTGAGTTTTAGAATATTTATTTTTAAATAAAACGAATTGAAATGAGTGATTTAAGCAATTATAGAAAATCATATGAAAAAAGTGAATTATTAGAATCTTCAATCCCAGAAGATCCAATAAATCTTTTCAATAGATGGTTTCATGAGGTCGAAAATTTTGAAGGAAGTGGTGAAGTTAATGCTATGACAGTTTCTACAATTGGATTGGATGGTTTTCCTAAATCACGAGTTGTTTTATTGAAAAAATTTAATGAAGAAGGATTTACTTTTTATACTAATTATAATTCTGAAAAGGGGAGAGCTATTGGTAATAATCCAAATGTTTGTCTTTCTTTTTTTTGGGAAAGTCTAGAACGTCAGGTAATTATAAAAGGTGTTGCCCAGAAAACTTCTGAAAATAATTCTGATGGTTACTTTGATTCCAGACCAGATGGTAGTAAACTAGGAGCAATAGTTTCAAATCAAAGTGAGGTTGTTCCTTCTAGAACTTATCTTGAAGAGAATTTGAAACAATTAGAAAAAGATTTTGAAGGTAAAGAAATACTCCGACCTGAACATTGGGGTGGTTTTTTGGTAACTCCATTAGAAGTTGAGTTTTGGCAAGGAAGACCTAATCGTTTGCATGATCGTATTCGATATAAATTAGAGGATGATTATTCGTGGAAAATTTCTCGTTTAGCTCCTTAATATAAGAAAAATACATTTTGTTTATTTATTTGTATGTAGTTCATCGGTTTTATTTTGTGCTTTAAAGAATTGTGACTTTATTTGGAAACGAATTAATGTCCTAATGTTAAAGGAGTTTGCCCCACAATCTGCTTTAAATTTAAACTAACCGATACTATGGAATTGAAATGTCTTCGTTTTTCGTTTTTTGTTACTATTTTGTGTTTTATGGTTTCTTGCTCATCTGAGGATATTCCTCCAGCTACAGAAATTGCCAATCCTACAACTGTCGCGTTAGATTATAACTATAGTGCCGTTGAATTAGAAACGATGACTTTGATAAACAATTACAGAGTAAGTATTGGATTAAAGACTTTAGAAAAAATCAATTATATTTCGTATAAATCGGAAGAGCATGATGAATATATGATTGCTAACAATGTTGTAAATCATGATGATTTTGAAGCTCGCTCATCAAATTTGATGAAAGTTTTAGGAGCAAAAGATGTAAGTGAAAATATTGCATATAATTATAATAGTGCTCAAGGCGCTTTTGATGCATGGTTAAAAAGTGATGGTCATAGAGAAAATATAGAAGGTAATTTTACTCATTTTGGAATTTCAATCAGAGAAAATCCAGCTACGGGTAAAAAATATTATACTAATATTTTTATAAAAATTTAGGCATATTAGATATTTAATAAATAAACAAAAAAACTACCTAATGGTAGTTTTTTTGTTTTTAGAATTAGAAAAATTATAAGGGTTAGGAAATTTATAAAGCTGTTATTATGAATTCACTACGTCTATTTTGTTGATGTTCTTCTTCAGTACATTTTACACCATCAGAACATTTGTTGACTAATTGAGTTTCACCGTAACCTTTGAAGCTTAGTCTATCTGGATTAACACCATTTTTGATTAACCAGTCTTTGGTTGATTTTGCTCTTCTTTCAGAAAGACCTTGATTATATTTAAATGAAGCTCGACTATCAGTATGAGAACGAATATCTATTTTCATGTTTGGATATTGTCCCATTACATCTAATATTTTGGCTAAATCTAATGCGGCTTCAGGTCTAATATCTGATTTATCTAAGTCAAAGTAAATCCATTTTATACCAAAACATTTACCTAAATCATCACCAACAGCTACTTTACATAAAGCTTTTTCAAAAGCTAAATCTAATTGAGTTTTACACTCATCAGTTTTTATTGTAGTAGTTTTTTCGGTAGTAGTATAATCTTCTTTTTCGGCTCTTACGCTAAATGTTTTTTGACTTTCTACAGTAAAGGAATAGTACCCTTTATCATCAGATTCTGTTGTGCTTATTGCTTTATGAAGATCATCATAAAGAGTTATTTTGGCATTAGAGAGCGTTTGACCTGAAGTTAATTCTGTAATTGTTCCATTTAATTCTGGTTTACATTTAGGAGTAAGCCTTTTAGTTTCTAAAAATTGATAGATGTCATCAAATCCTTTTCCACCATCCCTATTAGACGAGAAAAATCCAATTCGGTTTTTTGTATTGATTAAATAAGCGAAATCATCTTTAGGTCCATTTACATCTGCACCTACATTTTGAACTTCATCAAATGTTCCATCAGGATTTATTCGGGAAACAAATACATCTAAACCGCCAAGTCCTGGATGTGTGTCTGATGAAAAATAAAGTTCATTTTCATCGCTTACAAAAGGGAATGTTTCTTTTCCAGGAGTGTTAATAATATCACCTAAATTTACGGGATTACCGTATGATCCATCATCGTTGATGCTTACTTTAAAAATATCAGATTCACCGAGGCTTCCAGGCATATTCGAAACAAAATATAGAGTTTTTTCATCAGGACTTAGTGCTGGATGAGCAGTGCTATAACTATTACTATTGAAAGGCAGTTCTGTTATATTTGCCCAATCATTTTTTTCAAAACTAGCTTTGTATATTTTAATTAAAGTAATTTTGTTTTCATCTTTCCCTTTTTTTCCTTCCAAATAATTATTTCTGGTAAAATACATTGTTTTGCCATCTTTAGAAAAAATAGCACTTGCCTCGTGAAATTTTGATCTCACACTTCTTGAAAATTTTGCTGTTTTTTCAGGAGTTAATGAATCTCCAGCTAAGTTAGTTTGATACAAATTGGTAAAGTATTGATCTGTCCAAGTGTGTTTTCTTTGACCTAAACTTCCTGTGTCTCTTGAGGAGGTAAAAACTAGTTTATTCTCATTATAAAATGAACTTCCATAATCGGAATATTTAGTATTGATTCCAGGATCTTTTATTTTATATCTTCCTGAATTTGCTTTTATTTTATCTAGATAATTGACTTCCTTGGCATAGTATTCTCCTTTACCTTTGTTTCCTGTTTTGTCATTATAAATTTTAAGCATCTCATTTGCTTTATCATTTTGTCCAACAGATTTCAAACAATAGGCATATCGATAATAATATTCTGGATCTACATCAGTTGTTAATGCAAATAATTTTTCATACCATTTATTGGCTTCATCTAACTCAGAGTTAAAGAAATAAGCATTACCAATTTTTTGATACATATCTGGAGATTGATAGCCTTTTTGAGCTATCCTTTCATACGTTTTTATGGCATCGATGTAGGCATAGTTATCGTATTTTTTATCTGCACTCGCTATTTTACCTTTTTGAGCATAAGAACATAATGCAAAAAGATTAAGTATAGTTAGGTAAAGTACTGTAATGTTTTTCATAATATTTATTTTTAAAATCTATAAATTTTATTTTGGATCATTTTAGCATTATTATCTAGGTTTAACACTAGATAATTGATTGAATTTTTTTAAGAATTCATCGGATTTTTGAATGTTACCCATTGATTTCAAAGTGATTGAATATCTATAGTAATATTCAGGTTCTACATCAGTAGTAATACTAAATAATTTGCTATAACATTTTTCAGCTTTTTCAAATTCGTCATTAAAAAAATATGAATTTCCAACTTTTTTTAACATATCTACAGATTCATATCCTTTGTCAGCAACTCTCTCATAGGTTTTTATTACATCAATATAAGCATACGAATCTTTCTTTTTTGGAGCATCAGAGATTGATATTGAAGCTGGCTTTTTAATATTCATTACAGTATCTGATTTAATAGTGGGCTCTTCATGTTGAATTTGTACTTCATCCTCATAAACAGGAGTTATAGTTCTTGAACCATTAGGTCCCAGATCGTATGTATTTATTATATTTGGATTAATAACATCATATACCGTTTTGTAACCACCAAATTTTAATGTAACGGTTTCTTCTACATGATAATATTTTATCTTTTTGGTAGGAGGTTTACCTTGAGCATTCGTTGTTGATGAACTGTTTTTTGACGCTTGTAGTTTTTTTTCATTAAGTGAAATTTGACTTTGCAGTGACCAACAGTTGAATGACGATAAACCTATTATTAATACATAAAGGAGTATTTTATTTTTCATGATATCTGTTTATAAAAATGGACAGTCATTTATTTAATACCTAACCCATGTTAATTCTCCTTATTTCTTTAGGAAAACAAATTGTTTTTAGTGTTTAGAAGAACCTAGGAGTTGTCATTTTACTATTTTTTTGGAATATTTCATAGCGTAAGAACAACTCATGTGAACCAGAGTTATAATTATCTAGTTCGGTAGTTTCAAAATCATAAGAGTATCCAACGTAAAAAGCATCAGAAACTTGAAATCCAACCATAGCACTCATCGCAGCGCTCCATCTGTAGGCTACTCCGACAGTTAATTTATCAATAAACATAAAATTAGCAGAAACATCAACTTGTAAAGGAGAACCTTCTACCAGTTTAGTCATAAAAGCTGGTTTGAATTTTATGGTGGGAGATAAATCAAAAACATATCCTCCAATTAAATAATAATTCATTTTCTCTTTATAAATGGCAACATCATTGTCATTATATTTATCTGCTTCTATGAAATTTGGAATTGAAAACCCAATATAGGCTTTGTCTGAATGTAAATAAAGACCAGCACCTATGTTAGGATTAAACTCACTACTAATATTTTGAAATTGAGGATCAGTTTGATCACTAGGGTTTAATTTATTAACATCTATACTAAAGATATTAGCAGTTCCTTTAATCCCAAAAGAGAGTTTAAATGATTCAGATACTGGAATAGTATAGGATATATCTGCTGATATAGAATTAGAAGTTGATGGTCCTATTTCATCATTTACAATTGAAAGACCCGCTCCTAATTTAGTATTATTAAAGGGAGTATTTACAGACACCGTATTTGTAATCGGAGCACCATCAAGGCCTACCCATTGTGTACGATGCAATGCAAAAAAGCTTAATGCTCCTCTAGAACCCGCGTATGCTGGATTTACATTTACTGTGTTATACATATATTGAGTATATTGAGCATCTTGTTGCGCAAAACATGCAATGGCTGTAAACATCATAACGATTGAAAATAGTTTTGTTTTCATAGTTAGCGATTTGTTGGTTAAAATTGGCTATTTTTTATAATAGCTTAGTTTTGAGGGATTATATTTTAGATCTATATGTTCTTAATTGAGGGTATATAATACTCTGGGTTTTGCAAATACCCAGAGTATACATTACTATTTATTTTACTAAATATAAATAACCATCTTTTTTGATATTTTGAGTTTTACCTCCGTCAACAGTATCATAACTTATTATGTAGAAGTATGTTCCAGTTGGTAAGCCTTCATTTTTGCTGATGGTAGTTCTACCTTCTGATCGTCCTCTAAATGCATTACCTTCGTTGTTATAATTCTCTCTTTCAAAAACTAAAACTCCCCAACGATTAAAGATTTCGACTTTGAAATTTTTATAGCAATCGTTATCTTCTATGTTTTCAATTTGGAAATAATCATTTTTACCATCTTCATTTATAGAGAGTGCATTATGAATAATTATAGTTTTACAAGGGAGAGCTATACAATCATCGTCGATATCGATTGTTAAAAAGATGCTTCTTGGACAATCTCCTTCTATTCTATACTCATATTTATATTTACCAACAGGTATTCCTATCGAACTCAAAATATTACCAACCAATCCTCCAGTGCTTTCAGTGTCTATCCAAGTACCATTTATAGGAACACCTGTAGGAAGTGATTTAGATAGGTCTATAGGAGTAGTGTCTCCATTACAAGCAGCTAGACCAGAAATGGTAATTGGTTCTATTCCTGTAACATTTATTGTAATTGTTGCTGTTGCACAATTTGTTGGATTTATAGCTTCACAAACTTGATAGTCAAAGTTGTATTCGCCTACAGCTACACCGTTTGTTATTGTTATTTGTCCAGTGTTATTAAAAGCTATATGATCTATCAATAATTCAGATAATAATTTGAATTTAAGAGCACTGATATTTACTTTTATTCCATCAAGTAAATCATTGCTTAGCGGATTATCAAGTTCACCAAGAATAGAGCATTGGGTCACATTATAAACATCATTTACAGCTTGGATATTGGCAAACATTCTACAGCTAATACCAAAATCTAAATCTAAATGAATTTGATCAGTAGCGGTAACATCAGCAGTTTGAGGATTTTCATTTGTAGGTCCACATACTTCAAAGCTTGCTGGTTTACTGGTTTTTGGTGAATTTGCAATTTTGTTACTATTTGGTAGAATTTTTACCAATCCTGTGGCATTCATTGCTGATGATTGGGTTTCTAAATTACTATCCATTTTTAATTCTACAGTATAGTCACCATAGGCACCTTCGCTTGGTCTGTTTCTCCAATAGCCTTGTATACCAATAATGACAGTTTCAGAATAATTATTAGGACCAGTTACAAATAAATTTGGCGATTTTGCATTACCAAAACCAGCAGCATTTAATTCGCCAACATTCAGTTTGCCTGTGTAACTTCCATCACCATTAAGATCAATCCATTCCCATTTACTGTAATCGAAAGATCCATTGGCATCAGGAATATTTTGAGTAATTAAGCCATCATTATTAGCATCGAACCACTCATCTTGAATTCCATTTTCATTTTTGTCATACCAAACAAAATCTCCTAGAACAGGTGTTTTTGACTTGTCATATCCAAAGTCATGGAATTGATAGACACAAATTTCTAAGGTTGTAAAGAATAAACTAGAATCTACAGGGAACAATTCATAGGCACTACCTAAATTAGCATCTTGTACTTGTAGTAAGTAATCTCCAGCTGGCATTCCTGTGAAATTATAATACCCTTGTGCATTTGTAATTCTGATAAGAATTGGCCCAGTTGTAGTTCCTTGTGGAATTAAGGTTACAGGGACATTTGCCAAAGGTGTGTTTGTTGCTGCATTAAAAACAATACCAGCCATTTTTGTAGTATTGTTACAAATTACATTTATAGTCACAGTGGCTGTATCACAATTTCCAAAATCTGCATTTTCACAAATTCGATATACTAAGGTGTAAATACCTGCAGGTGTACCGTCTTTTAGATCTATTGAACCGTCAAGATTCATTGTCATATAACCTGTTGGATCAGGTGTTACTAAAGTCAATGTTACATCGTTTGGATTAACAGCAACAGTATTTAAAGTATCATTAGTAAAGACATTAAGTACATTAGTAGCACCATTTATTCCATCTATTGGTCCAGCTGTATCATCAACTGCATCAATTTTGAATGTTGGTCTAGAGGTACATCTTGGATCTGAAGGTGGATAATTAACTATAATTGTTTGACTTGGATTTAATGTAAAAGTTACAGAAGCAGTTGGTTTAAGACCTTCAAAACCATCAGCACTTTCAATCCATTTACCATTTTCTAAAACCCAACCAGGCCAATCAATTCCATTACCATTTTCATCAACTACAGCACCTGGCCATGGTACTTTACCATTTAATGGTAAATTATTCATTGTTGCAATTACATTATTATTACTATCAGTCCAAGTTAATGTCAAACCATTTACTGGAGTGAAATTATTTGCAGTTGCTGTATAGCTTAAGTAAGGAACATCATTGATACAAATAGCTTCTCCAGTTATTGTCATAGTTGGAGCTTCTATGGTAACAGTTACAACGGCTGTATCACAATTGGTGTTGTTTAATTTTTCACAAATTTGATATGTCATTGTTTGGGTACCTACAGGAGCATCAGGCAATACGTCTATAGATCCATCAGGATTCAATTGTAAGAAAGGATTTGATGTTACAGTTGTTAAAAATACATCAGCTAGATTTACGGCTAACGCATTCAAAACATCATTAGTAAGAACGTTGATAACGTTTGGTGTAATTTGGTTTACTCCCACAATTGTTCCCGCATTATCATCAACAGCATCAATTGGATTTGTTTTTTCGTTAACTATTTCATCATCTGAAGCACCAATAGGAGTCTCATTAGGTGTAAATCCATCTGCTCTTGCAACATTAGTTACTGAACCTATATCCAAATCATTTTGAATTACCGTATGACTTTGTGAATACTCTGAACTAGCACCTGGCTCTAATATTGCAATAGTAGTATCTAATCCTGTAAGTGGATCTTTTACTATTATTTGATGCAAAGTTTGATTACCCATGTTTTTGATAATTATAGTATAGTTTATTATGTCTCCAACTTTACTATAACTTGCAGTAGTTGCAGTTTTTATTACTACCAATCTTGGGGTTTGCTCTAATTCTGTAATAGTACAATCAGTACAATCTGGATTTATTGTACAGATTGTACAAGGAGTAGGGTCGGAAGAAGTATCTGTTACAGGTTTTTCTTCAGGGTCTTTGGCTATTACAGTTGCCAAATTATATACATATCCAGTATTGATGTCTCCTTGAGTGATGACATATGAGCCTGAGAATGTTGTTGAGTCTGATGCACCTACGGGTAAAGTAGGAATTGGTCCTCCTGTAATTGCTGCATTGTTATCAGTAACAATTACATTAGTAAGATCTACAGTTCCTGTATTTGTAACTACAAAATTGTATTTAACAGTATCTCCTACGTTTGTAATTCCATCTTGATTGCTGTCAACGTAGTTTCCATCTTTAGTTATATTAATACTTGATTCTGAAATTATGAAAGTATAATTTACAATACAACCATTTAGATCTTTAATTTCAACACTGTATGTGCCTTTTACTAAGCTTGATATATCTTCAGTTGCGGCTCCATTTGTCCATAAGAAAGTATAAGGCTCTGTGCCTCCAGTTACAGTAAGATTGATAGATCCATTACTACAGTTTGTACAATTGTTGTTGTTTATAATTACAGATGTTGCACTTAAAACATTTTGTGGTTCAGAGATGGTAATTTGTTCTGTATCGGTACATCCTTTCGCATCTGTTACTGTTACGGTATAAGTGCCTGCAACGAGTCCAGTTGCCATGGCTGTATTTTGAGCAGGGGTAGTATTCCAGCTATAAGTATAATCAGCAGTTCCACCAGTGGCAGAAGCTGTTGCAGAGCCAGAAGCATCGCCTTTACAATTTACATCAACAACAGAACCAATAGCAGCAAGAAGAGCATTTTGTGGTTCAGAGATAGTAATTTGTTCTGTATCGGTACATCCTTTCGCATCTGTTACTGTTACGGTATAAGTACCTGCAACGAGTCCAGTTGCCATGGCTGTATTTTGAACAGGGGTAGTATTCCAGCTATAAGAATAATCAGCAGTTCCACCAGTGGCAGAAGCAGTAGCAGAGCCAGAAGCATCGCCTTTACAATTTACATCAACAACAGAACCAATAGCAGCAAGAAGAGCATTTTGTGGTTCGTTGATGGTAATTTGTTCTGTATCGGTACATCCTTTCGCATCTGTTACTGTTACGGTATAAGTACCTGCAACGAGTCCAGTTGCTATGGCTGTGTTTTGAATAGGGGTAGTATTCCAGCTATAAGTATAATCAGCAGTTCCACCAGTGGCAGAAGCTGTTGCAGAGCCAGAAGCATCGCCTTTACAATTTACATCAACAACAGAACCAATAGCAGCAAGAAGAGCATTTTGTGGTTCAGAGATAGTAATTTGTTCTGTATCGGTACATCCTTTCGCATCTGTTACTGTTACGGTATAAGTGCCTGCAACGAGTCCAGTTGCCATGGCTGTATTTTGAATAGGGGTAGTATTCCAGCTATAAGTATAATCAGCAGTTCCACCAGTGGCAGAAGCTGTTGCAGAGCCAGAAGCATCGCCTTTACAATTTACATCAACAACAGAACCAATAGCAGCAAGAAGAGCATTTTGTGGTTCAGAGATAGTAATTTGTTCTGTATCGGTACATCCTTTCGCATCTGTTACTGTTACGGTATAAGTACCTGCAACGAGTCCAGTTGCCATGGCTGTATTTTGAACAGGGGTAGTATTCCAGCTATAAGAATAATCAGCAGTTCCACCAGTGGCAGAAGCAGTAGCAGAGCCAGAAGCATCGCCTTTACAATTTACATCAACAACAGAACCAATAGCAGCAAGAAGAGCATTTTGTGGTTCGTTGATGGTAATTTGTTCTGTATCGGTACATCCTTTCGCATCTGTTACTGTTACGGTATAAGTACCTGCAACGAGTCCAGTTGCTATGGCTGTGTTTTGAATAGGGGTAGTATTCCAGCTATAAGTATAATCAGCAGTTCCACCAGTGGCAGAAGCTGTTGCAGAGCCAGAAGCATCGCCTTTACAATTTACATCAACAACAGAACCAATAGCAGCAAGAAGAGCATTTTGTGGTTCAGAGATAGTAATTTGTTCTGTATCGGTACATCCTTTCGCATCTGTTACTGTTACGGTATAAGTGCCTGCAACGAGTCCAGTTGCCATGGCTGTATTTTGAACAGGGGTAGTATTCCAGCTATAAGTATAATCAGCAGTTCCACCAGTGGCAGAAGCAGTAGCAGAGCCAGAAGCATCGCCTTTACAATTTACATCAACAACAGAACCAATAGCAGCAAGAAGAGCATTTTGTGGTTCGTTAATGGTAATTTGTTCTGTATCGGTACATCCTTTCGCATCTGTTACTGTTACGGTATAAGTACCTGCAACGAGTCCAGTTGCTATGGCTGTGTTTTGAATAGGGGTAGTATTCCAGCTATAAGTATAATCAGCAGTTCCACCAGTGGCAGAAGCAGTAGCAGAGCCAGAAGCATCGCCTTTACAATTTACATCAACAACAGAACCAATAGCAGCAAGAAGAGCATTTTGTGGTTCAGAGATAGTAATTTGTTCTGTATCGGTACATCCTTTCGCATCTGTTACTGTTACGGTATAAGTGCCTGCAACGAGTCCAGTTGCCATGGCTGTATTTTGAATAGGGGTAGTATTCCAGCTATAAGTATAATCAGCAGTTCCACCAGTGGCAGAAGCTGTTGCAGAGCCAGAAGCATCGCCTTTACAATTTACATCAACAACAGAACCAATAGCAGCAAGAAGAGCATTTTGTGGTTCAGAGATAGTAATTTGTTCTGTATCGGTACATCCTTTCGCATCTGTTACTGTTACGGTATAAGTACCTGCAACGAGTCCAGTTGCCATGGCTGTATTTTGAACAGGGGTAGTATTCCAGCTATAAGAATAATCAGCAGTTCCACCAGTGGCAGAAGCTGTTGCAGAGCCAGAAGCATCGCCTTTACAATTTACATCAACAACAGAACCAATAGCAGCAAGAAGAGCATTTTGTGGTTCAGAGATAGTAATTTGTTCTGTATCGGTACATCCTTTCGCATCTGTTACTGTTACGGTATAAGTACCTGCAACGAGTCCAGTTGCCATAGCTGTATTTTGAACAGGGGTAGTATTCCAGCTATAAGTATAATCAGCAGTTCCACCAGTGGCAGAAGCTGTTGCAGAGCCAGAAGCATCGCCTTTACAATTTACATCAACAACAGAACCAATAGCAGCAAGAAGAGCATTTTGTGGTTCGTTGATGGTAATTTGTTCTGTATCGGTACATCCTTTCGCATCTGTTACTGTTACGGTATAAGTACCTGCAACGAGTCCAGTTGCCATAGCTGTATTTTGAGTAGGGGTAGTATTCCAGCTATAAGTATAATCAGCAGTTCCACCAGTGGCAGAAGCAGTAGCAGAGCCAGAAGCATCGCCTTTACAATTTACATCAACAACAGAACCAATAGCAGCAAGAAGAGCATTTTGTGGTTCGTTAATGGTAATTTGTTCTGTATCGGTACATCCTTTAGCATCTGTTACTGTTAGGGTATAAGTACCTGCAACGAGTCCAGTTGCCATAGCTGTATTTTGAACAGGGGTAGTATTCCAGCTATAAGTATAATCTGCAGTTCCACCAGTGGCAGAAGCTGTTGCAGAGCCAGAAGCATTGCCTTTACAATTTACATCAACAACAGAACCAATAGCAGCAAGAAGAGCATTTTGTGGTTCAGAGATAGTAATTTGTTCTGTATCGGTACATCCTTTCGCATCTGTTACTGTTACGGTATAAGTACCTGCAACGAGTCCAGTTGCCATGGCTGTATTTTGAACAGGGGTAGTATTCCAGCTATAAGAATAATCAGCAGTTCCACCAGTGGCAGAAGCAGTAGCAGAGCCAGAAGCATCGCCTTTACAATTTACATCAACAACAGAACCAATAGCAGCAAGAAGAGCATTTTGTGGTTCGTTGATGGTAATTTGTTCTGTATCGGTACATCCTTTCGCATCTGTTACTGTTACGGTATAAGTACCTGCAACGAGTCCAGTTGCTATGGCTGTGTTTTGAATAGGGGTAGTATTCCAGCTATAAGTATAATCAGCAGTTCCACCAGTGGCAGAAGCTGTTGCAGAGCCAGAAGCATCGCCTTTACAATTTACATCAACAACAGAACCAATAGCAGCAAGAAGAGCATTTTGTGGTTCAGAGATAGTAATTTGTTCTGTATCGGTACATCCTTTCGCATCTGTTACTGTTACGGTATAAGTACCTGCAACGAGTCCAGTTGCCATGGCTGTATTTTGAACAGGGGTAGTATTCCAGCTATAAGAATAATCAGCAGTTCCACCAGTGGCAGAAGCAGTAGCAGAGCCAGAAGCATCGCCTTTACAATTTACATCAACAACAGAACCAATAGCAGCAAGAAGAGCATTTTGTGGTTCGTTGATGGTAATTTGTTCTGTATCGGTACATCCTTTCGCATCTGTTACTGTTACGGTATAAGTACCTGCAACGAGTCCAGTTGCTATGGCTGTGTTTTGAATAGGGGTAGTATTCCAGCTATAAGTATAATCAGCAGTTCCACCAGTGGCAGAAGCTGTTGCAGAGCCAGAAGCATCGCCTTTACAATTTACATCAACAACAGAACCAATAGCAGCAAGAAGAGCATTTTGTGGTTCAGAGATAGTAATTTGTTCTGTATCGGTACATCCTTTCGCATCTGTTACTGTTACGGTATAAGTACCTGCAACGAGTCCAGTTGCCATGGCTGTATTTTGAACAGGGGTAGTATTCCAGCTATAAGAATAATCAGCAGTTCCACCAGTGGCAGAAGCAGTAGCAGAGCCAGAAGCATCGCCTTTACAATTTACATCAACAACAGAACCAATAGCAGCAAGAAGAGCATTTTGTGGTTCGTTGATGGTAATTTGTTCTGTATCGGTACATCCTTTCGCATCTGTTACTGTTACGGTATAAGTACCTGCAACGAGTCCAGTTGCTATGGCTGTGTTTTGAATAGGGGTAGTATTCCAGCTATAAGTATAATCAGCAGTTCCACCAGTGGCAGAAGCTGTTGCAGAGCCAGAAGCATCGCCTTTACAATTTACATCAACAACAGAACCAATAGCAGCAAGAAGAGCATTTTGTGGTTCAGAGATAGTAATTTGTTCTGTATCGGTACATCCTTTCGCATCTGTTACTGTTACGGTATAAGTGCCTGCAACGAGTCCAGTTGCCATGGCTGTATTTTGAACAGGGGTAGTATTCCAGCTATAAGTATAATCAGCAGTTCCACCAGTGGCAGAAGCAGTAGCAGAGCCAGAAGCATCGCCTTTACAATTTACATCAACAACAGAACCAATAGCAGCAAGAAGAGCATTTTGTGGTTCGTTGATGGTAATTTGTTCTGTATCGGTACATCCTTTCGCATCTGTTACTGTTACGGTATAAGTACCTGCAACGAGTCCAGTTGCTATGGCTGTGTTTTGAATAGGGGTAGTATTCCAGCTATAAGTATAATCAGCAGTTCCACCAGTGGCAGAAGCTGTTGCAGAGCCAGAAGCATCGCCTTTACAATTTACATCAACAACAGAACCAATAGCAGCAAGAAGAGCATTTTGTGGTTCAGAGATAGTAATTTGTTCTGTATCGGTACATCCTTTCGCATCTGTTACTGTTACGGTATAAGTGCCTGCAACGAGTCCAGTTGCCATGGCTGTATTTTGAATAGGGGTAGTATTCCAGCTATAAGTATAATCAGCAGTTCCACCAGTGGCAGAAGCTGTTGCAGAGCCAGAAGCATCGCCTTTACAATTTACATCAACAACAGAACCAATAGCAGCAAGAAGAGCATTTTGTGGTTCAGAGATAGTAATTTGTTCTGTATCGGTACATCCTTTCGCATCTGTTACTGTTACGGTATAAGTACCTGCAACGAGTCCAGTTGCCATGGCTGTATTTTGAATAGGGGTAGTATTCCAGCTATAAGTATAATCAGCAGTTCCACCAGTGGCAGAAGCTGTTGCAGAGCCAGAAGCATCGCCTTTACAATTTACATCAACAACAGAACCAATAGCAGCAAGAAGAGCATTTTGTGGTTCAGAGATAGTAATTTGTTCTGTATCGGTACATCCTTTCGCATCTGTTACTGTTACGGTATAAGTACCTGCAACGAGTCCAGTTGCCATGGCTGTATTTTGAACAGGGGTAGTATTCCAGCTATAAGAATAATCAGCAGTTCCACCAGTGGCAGAAGCAGTAGCAGAGCCAGAAGCATCGCCTTTACAATTTACATCAACAACAGAACCAATAGCAGCAAGAAGAGCATTTTGTGGTTCGTTGATGGTAATTTGTTCTGTATCGGTACATCCTTTCGCATCTGTTACTGTTACGGTATAAGTACCTGCAACGAGTCCAGTTGCTATGGCTGTGTTTTGAATAGGGGTAGTATTCCAGCTATAAGTATAATCAGCAGTTCCACCAGTGGCAGAAGCTGTTGCAGAGCCAGAAGCATCGCCTTTACAATTTACATCAACAACAGAACCAATAGCAGCAAGAAGAGCATTTTGTGGTTCAGAGATAGTAATTTGTTCTGTATCGGTACATCCTTTCGCATCTGTTACTGTTACGGTATAAGTACCTGCAACGAGTCCAGTTGCTATGGCTGTGTTTTGAATAGGGGTAGTATTCCAGCTATAAGTATAATCAGCAGTTCCACCAGTGGCAGAAGCAGTAGCAGAGCCAGAAGCATCGCCTTTACAATTTACATCAACAACAGAACCAATAGCAGCAAGAAGAGCATTTTGTGGTTCAGAGATAGTAATTTGTTCTGTATCGGTACATCCTTTCGCATCTGTTACTGTTACGGTATAAGTGCCTGCAACGAGTCCAGTTGCCATGGCTGTATTTTGAATAGGGGTAGTATTCCAGCTATAAGTATAATCAGCAGTTCCACCAGTGGCAGAAGCTGTTGCAGAGCCAGAAGCATCGCCTTTACAATTTACATCAACAACAGAACCAATAGCAGCAAGAAGAGCATTTTGTGGTTCAGAGATAGTAATTTGTTCTGTATCGGTACATCCTTTCGCATCTGTTACTGTTACGGTATAAGTACCTGCAACGAGTCCAGTTGCCATGGCTGTATTTTGAACAGGGGTAGTATTCCAGCTATAAGAATAATCAGCAGTTCCACCAGTGGCAGAAGCTGTTGCAGAGCCAGAAGCATCGCCTTTACAATTTACATCAACAACAGAACCAATAGCAGCAAGAAGAGCATTTTGTGGTTCAGAGATAGTAATTTGTTCTGTATCGGTACATCCTTTCGCATCTGTTACTGTTACGGTATAAGTGCCTGCAACGAGTCCAGTTGCCATGGCTGTATTTTGAACAGGGGTAGTATTCCAGCTATAAGAATAATCAGCAGTTCCACCAGTGGCAGAAGCAGTAGCAGAGCCAGAAGCATCGCCTTTACAATTTACATCAACAACAGAACCAATAGCAGCAAGAAGAGCATTTTGTGGTTCGTTGATGGTAATTTGTTCTGTATCGGTACATCCTTTCGCATCTGTTACTGTTACGGTATAAGTACCTGCAACGAGTCCAGTTGCTATGGCTGTATTTTGAACAGGGGTAGTATTCCAGCTATAAGTATAATCAGCAGTTCCACCAGTGGCAGAAGCTGTTGCAGAGCCAGAAGCATCGCCTTTACAATTTACATCAACAACAGAACCAATAGCAGCAAGAAGAGCATTTTGTGGTTCAGAGATAGTAATTTGTTCTGTATCGGTACATCCTTTCGCATCTGTTACTGTTACGGTATAAGTGCCTGCAACGAGTCCAGTTGCCATGGCTGTATTTTGAATAGGGGTAGTATTCCAGCTATAAGTATAATCAGCAGTTCCACCAGTGGCAGAAGCTGTTGCAGAGCCAGAAGCATCGCCTTTACAATTTACATCAACAACAGAACCAATAGCAGCAAGAAGAGCATTTTGTGGTTCAGAGATAGTAATTTGTTCTGTATCGGTACATCCTTTCGCATCTGTTACTGTTACGGTATAAGTACCTGCAACGAGTCCAGTTGCCATGGCTGTATTTTGAACAGGGGTAGTATTCCAGCTATAAGAATAATCAGCAGTTCCACCAGTGGCAGAAGCAGTAGCAGAGCCAGAAGCATCGCCTTTACAATTTACATCAACAACAGAACCAATAGCAGCAAGAAGAGCATTTTGTGGTTCGTTGATGGTAATTTGTTCTGTATCGGTACATCCTTTCGCATCTGTTACTGTTACGGTATAAGTACCTGCAACGAGTCCAGTTGCTATGGCTGTGTTTTGAATAGGGGTAGTATTCCAGCTATAAGTATAATCAGCAGTTCCACCAGTGGCAGAAGCTGTTGCAGAGCCAGAAGCATCGCCTTTACAATTTACATCAACAACAGAACCAATAGCAGCAAGAAGAGCATTTTGTGGTTCAGAGATAGTAATTTGTTCTGTATCGGTACATCCTTTCGCATCTGTTACTGTTACGGTATAAGTGCCTGCAACGAGTCCAGTTGCCATGGCTGTATTTTGAACAGGGGTAGTATTCCAGCTATAAGTATAATCAGCAGTTCCACCAGTGGCAGAAGCTGTTGCAGAGCCAGAAGCATCGCCTTTACAATTTACATCAACAACAGAACCAATAGCAGCAAGAAGAGCATTTTGTGGTTCAGAGATAGTAATTTGTTCTGTATCGGTACATCCTTTCGCATCTGTTACTGTTACGGTATAAGTACCTGCAACGAGTCCAGTTGCCATGGCTGTATTTTGAACAGGGGTAGTATTCCAGCTATAAGAATAATCAGCAGTTCCACCAGTGGCAGAAGCAGTAGCAGAGCCAGAAGCATCGCCTTTACAATTTACATCAACAACAGAACCAATAGCAGCAAGAAGAGCATTTTGTGGTTCAGAGATAGTAATTTGTTCTGTATCGGTACATCCTTTCGCATCTGTTACTGTTACGGTATAAGTGCCTGCAACGAGTCCAGTTGCCATGGCTGTATTTTGAACAGGGGTAGTATTCCAGCTATAAGTATAAGCAGCAGTCCCTCCAGTTACAGAAGTAGTAGCTTGACCATTATTTCCACCAAAGCAAGACACATTAGTAGAAGTGTTAATAGTAGCAACAGGTAAAGCATTAACGGTTACTTGTGTAGTTGCTGTTTTTGGGCAACCACCAGTTGTAAATGAATAAGTTACAGTGTAAGAGCCAGCCGTACTATTTGTAATATCAATTGATCCACTAACCGGATTAATACTTAAACCAGCAGGAGCAGAAAAAGTTCCACCCGTGATTCCTCCGAGGGTAGCAGGTATAATACCTTCATTTTTACAAAAATCACCATCACCATAACTAATAGTTGCAGTTCCTAAAATTAGTTTTACAGGATATGGACCTGCAAAATCATCTAATGCTGCTGTTGGAGAATTTGAAGATTTTGTTTTAATTAAAACAGAACCAAATTCAGCTCCTGCACAAGGATTGCTTACTGCAAAAAAAGCACTTATATTTATTGCGGCTTCAACAAATTGATAAGCAGAATATTGGCTTGATCCAAATGCTCCTCCTGTCATTGTATCTACAACATTTGTATTTGTTTTTCCAAAAGCATTAGCAGCAGGATCATTGACTAATGCATAATCTGTTCCATCCCATTTATAAAATTTTACGGTTGCAGTACTACCTCCATTAGAGTATTCTACTGAAAGTAAAATGTCTCCTATAGTTCTTCCTCCAGCTAGGGTAAAACTACCCCCAGCATTTGCTGTTAGTGTATTTTGAAAAAATTCAAAATCAATATAACTTGTTCCAGTTGTTACTAATCTATCACTTGCAATAATTAACCATTGATTATTGCTAGAATCAGTTCCTAGATGGATTAAAACGTTGTTTATATCACCTTTACCTCCTGCCTTGTTGTTTGTCCAGCTCCACTGTGTATTGGGGTTATCATTAAATTTTCCTCCACCAGTAAAAATGTTATCGCCATTGGAATTATATGTTTCAGTAAATTTATAAGTTGTAGCTGTATTTACTGCTGTACCATTAAGTTGGAATACATACTCGCCAGCACCACCAGTGCCAGGTATCCAGTCTCCGATATTAGAAGTTGGAGTATTCGCTTTAAGGTCACCATCAATACCAAAACCATTATAAGGGAAAATGACAGGTGTTGTTTGAGAAACGGCTGTTAAAATACTAAAATAACTTAAAATTAAAATTGTTGCTAATTTAGCGGAATGAGTAAAAATTGTTTTCATTTTTGATTATTTTAAGGTGAATAACCTAAATATTATGAGAAAAGATTCTTAGCAATTATTCTATATGGGGTCAAAAACTAAAGCATACGAAATGCGTAATTACTTTAAAGTATTTACAATAATGATCACAAAAAGATAGATTTTACTTGTATGAATTCAATAAATTGAAATGTACAGGATATAGTATTTTTCTTCAGGAGGTGCGCTTTTAATTTTTCTGTTTTTTTCTACTTGATGTATACTTATAACAGATTTTGTAAAAGAGTTTGAAGAATTAAAGACTGGTAAGAATATATGAGAAATTTTAAAAGGGAGCAACCAAACTTTTTTTTCAAAAAAAGAAGGCAAAAACAGGATTGTTTTTTGAATGATATTCGAAAAATAATCTTTCGATAGGTTTTGAGTAGTTTTAGGCATCATAGCTTAGTTTTTTAGAATAATTAAATTGAGTCTATAGATTGTTTTAAATCGATGATTTAAATATTGTATCTTAATAATTATTTGCAATTAGGTCTTAATAGACAACTTTTAGATTGATTAAGATTTGGGAAAAAAAATCAAATTAAAATTTTGTTTTGTCTAAATTGAAAACTGATTATTTGAATCAGTTTTTTATTCGGCTGAAATAGTTTTTGCTTTAAAAAATTGATTTAGTTTGGTTTTAAAATCAAATTTTTTTAATATCTAAAATGAGTTAGGATGATTTTCAAGTATCATCAAACTTAGATTGGCTTTTTGATTCAGATTTGGTAACTAAATCAAAATTTTATTAACTATTAAATCAATACAAACTAAAGTAGGCTTATTTCTATTTTGATTTACATTTGGGAATAAAATCAAAATTATTATTCTAATTTGTTAGTTATTAAATGACTAACATTAAACCGGAGCAGTTTTAAAAAGATTAGTTTTTATTTGGGTAAAAAACTAATACATAACTATTATTTGTTATTTATAGATCAAATTTAGAAAGAATGTTTATAATACGATATGTTTCTCTTTGAAAAACCTAAATACTCGTTGAAGAGTTTACGGTGTAAGAATTTGTATTTAAAAAAAAACTTATTTTTTAAAAACTTTTATAATTTTTAACTAATTTGAATTGATTAATTGTTAATTATTTTTGTTTGATATAATAAAAAGAGTTTATTAGTATGAATAATTCAATTATCTTGTTTTTTTATAAAAATTAATAAAATTATAATAATTATATTTTTTCCTGATTTTTGATAAAATTAACAACTAATCTTTTGTTTTATAAAAGCATATCAATTAATCTTTACTCCAGTTTGAGTTTTTCCCCTGATAAATTTCCATAAAACTAATACTAATTAATTCCCCTAATTATAAAGGAGTATTAGATGATATAAAACTATGTTTAATTTGAATTCATGATTGTATATAGTAATATTTGTGTTTTCCATTTTATTTTAAAAATTAAGCAAGAATAAGTAAATAATAATGTAAGTTTTTTATATGTAAAAAATACATTTTAATGTATTTTATCGATAAAATTTGTGTTTTAATCGAATTTATGGTTACTTTTGTTATAAGTATTCTAAGTCATGAATAATTAATAATTAAAGATTTTCCCCAAGTTTACTGTAAACATAATTTTGAATCGTTATGAAATCAAAACTACTATTTAAGTTGGCTATTGCGTTCATATTTGTATTTAATACCTCTTGTACATCTGATGATAATTCGATTGAAACGGAGGAAAAATTACCGATAGTAGCAGTTTATAATTATAATGATATAGAATTAGAGACTATGTCTTTAATTAACAATTATAGAGTTAGTATTGGATTAAATGCATTAGAAAAAATAAATCATGTGTCTTATAAATCAGAAGAACATGATGAATACATGATTACTAACAATGTTGTAAATCATGATGATTTTGAATCCCGTTCAGAAAACATTATTAAAGCATTAGGTGCAATAAAGGTTAGCGAAAATATTGCTTATAACTATAATAGTGCTAAAGGAGCTTTTGATGCTTGGATGAAAAGTGAAAGTCATAAAGAAAATATTGAAGGTGACTTTACCCATTTTGGTATAGCTGTCAGAGAAAATCCTGTGAATAAAAGAAAATATTATACTAATATTTTTGTCAAAATGTAATTAATAAAAATAATTTTATAATTAGAAACTGTCATAATGTGGCAGTTTTTTTGTTTTATAAAAAAACTTTTGATAAATAGTAATTGATATAATTCTTTTATTTCTATGACTTTAAATAATCTTAATTGATTTATTTAATAAGATAGTATGCAAATAATAAAATTTCAAATACAAATTAAGATCAATATTCTAAACTTTTTTGTAAATTGTAAGTCCCTAAAGATTTTATGAGTTGATTTATTAGTAATCTTTTGCTTAATCAAATTTGACTTAATCGAAATCATCTAATTTCCATAATTCATTTTATTATGTTGGTTGCGGATAGTAATGTTTTTATTGTAATAAAAATTAATAGTTGTGATGTATGAAAAATCTAATTTTAATTCGGCATGCAAAGTCTAGTTGGGAAGCTCCTTTACACGATAAAGACAGACCGTTAACTTCACAAGGAATGCAAAGTGCTCATTTGGTTTCCTCCAATATCATTAAAAATTTGCCTAAAATATTTAGTATTTGGAGTAGTACAGCAGAAAGAGCAGTTGAAACGGCTTTGATTTTTGCTCAGAATATAAATTACCCTTTAGAAAGTATTGTATACAAAGATGAGCTATATACTTTTGATGAAAAAAAATTAGAAAATGTTATTAAATTATATAGTAATGGTTATGATAACATAATTATATTTGGACATAACGAGGCTATTACAAATTTTGTTAATAAATTTGGGGATGTTTACATTGATAATGTACCTACAGCCGGATTTGTTCATATAGAATTCGATAGTGAAACTTGGGATTCAATTAGTAATGGTAAAACAAAAAAAACAGTATTCCCCAGAGATTTAAAATAGATAAAAAAGTGTTTGAACAAAAATATATAGATAGAGAAAAAAGCTGGTTAGCTTTTAATGCTCGAGTACTACAAGAAGCTGCTGATGATTCAGTTCCATTACTAGATAGATTACGATTTTTAGGAATTTTTTCCAATAATTTAGATGAATTTTTTAGAGTTCGATTTGCTGCCATAAGACGATTAAGCTTGAGCGGTATTTCAGGTGAAAAATATTTTGGAGGTGTAACAGCTCAACAGCTGATTAAAGATATAACGAAGATCGTTATACAACAGCAGTCCGAAAGTTTACGAATACTTAATAATATCGAAGAGCGATTAGAGACTGAAAATATTTTTATTATTCATGAAAATGATATAAATAAAGAGCAAGAGATTTTTTTAAAAGAATTTTTTATACAAAAGTTAAGCCCAGAGCTAGTTACTATTATTTTAAATGATTTAGCAGAATTTCCCGTTTTAAAAGATTCATTAGGATACTTAGCGGTAAAACTTGTGATGAAAAAAAATCAAGAAGTACGCTATGCTATTATTGAAATTCCTAAAATGGTAAATCGCTTTGTTGTATTACCTCAAAGTAATGAAAAACAATATGTCATTTTAATTGATGATGTTATCAGAATGCATTTGAGTAGCATTTTTAATATTTTTAGTTATGAAAGTGTTTCGGCACATATGATAAAAATAACAAGAGATGCACAATTAGACATTGATAGTGATTTAAGTAAAAGTATGCTTGAGAAAATATCTTCAAGTGTTAAAGATAGAAGAATAGGGGAGCCAGTACGTTTTATATATGATCAGGAAATCAGTAAGGATACGCTTAAATTTTTTCTTGATAAAATGAACATTGATTCTACGGATAGTATTATTCCTGGAGGAAGGTATCATAATAGGAGAGATTACATGGATTTTCCTAATCTTGGCAGATTTGATTTATTATATGAAAAAAATGACCCACTTCCAATACCTGGATTAAGTCTTGAAGGTAGCATTTTAGGAAAAATTGCTGAGAAAGATTATTTATTAAATGCGCCTTATCAATCGTTCTCCTATTTAATTAAATTTTTGCGTGAAGCGGCTTTAGATCCTAAGGTGAGTTCGATTAAAATTACATTATATCGTTTAGCTAAAAATTCTCAAATTATTAGTTCATTAATTAATGCTGCTAAAAATGGAAAGAAAGTAACTGTTCAAATTGAATTACAAGCTCGTTTTGATGAAGCTTCTAATATTTCCTATGCAGAGCAAATGCAAACCGAAGGAATTGAACTGATATTTGGTATAAAGGGATTAAAAGTTCATAGCAAAGTTTGTGTTATTGAAAGACATGAAAAAAATAAAATTAAAAGATATGGTTTTATTTCCACTGGAAATTTTAATGAATCTACGGCCAAAATTTATACAGATGTGACACTTTTTACATGTCATCCTCAAATTTTGAAAGATATATCTAAAATTTTTGATTTTTTTGATGCAAATTATAAGGTACAGCGTTATAAACATCTCATTGTTTCACCACAGTACACTAGAAATCGTTTTACTAAATTGATTGATAGAGAAATTGCACATGCTACTGCTGGTAGAAAAACGTCTATGAAGTTAAAAATGAACAGTTTGTCTGACTTAGCTATGATTGATAAATTGTATGAAGCAAGTAATGCAGGAGTGAAAATTCAATTAGAGGTGAGAGGTATTTGTTCCTTAATTCCAGGAGTTAAAGGATTGAGTGAAAATATTGAAGCTATTAGCATAGTAGATAATTACTTAGAACATTCAAGAGTTTATATTTTTGGAAATGCAGGATTTACAGAAGTATATATTTCTTCTGCAGATATAATGACTCGAAATATTGATGCTAGAGTAGAAGTAACCTGTCCTATTTATGATCAAGAAATAAAAAATGAATTGATTGATAATTTTGATATTGGTTGGAAAGGAAATGTAAAAGCCAGATATCATTCTTTTAAATTGGATAATAAATATAGAGTTAGAAATGATAATCCAATATTTAGAGCACAATGGGAAACCTATAAATATTACCAGCGAAAAGTGGAGATGATTGAAGAACTGAAAGAAGAATTGAAAGAAGAGTAAAACTACGCTAACCTATAGAATTAAATTCTAAAACATAAATCGCATCCTTGAGAATATGATTAAAATTAAAAAATATGCTGCTATTGATATTGGGTCGAATGCTATGCGTTTATTGATTACCAATATTGTAGAAGAAGATGATAAAGAACCTCAATTTAATAAAAGTTCATTAGTTCGTGTTCCTATTCGTTTAGGACAGGATGCTTTTACTGTAGGTGAAATTTCACCTGAAAATATTGATCGCATGGCTGATGCTATGAAGGCTTTTAATTTATTAATGAAAGTACATAAAGTAGAGCGATACATGGCATTTGCAACATCGGCGATGCGTGAAGCATACAATGCCAAAGAGGTAGTCGCCTTAATAAAAAAGAAAGCGGATATCAAAATAGAAATTATTGATGGTAAAAAGGAAGCAGCGATAATAGCTTCAACAGATTTACATCATTTATTAAAAACAGATGAAGCCTATTTATTTGTAGATGTTGGTGGTGGTAGTACAGAATTTACATTGTTTTCTAATGGAAAAATGGTGAATTCAAGATCGTTTAAAGCGGGAACAGTGCGTTTGCTAAATGAAATGGTTTGCGATGTTGTTTGGGAAGAAATAGAGAAATGGATTAAACAAAATACTGCCGATTATGAAGAGGTTACCTTAATAGGTTCTGGAGGTAATATCAATAAGCTGTTTAAAATGTCAGGAAAAGTTCAGGAAAAACCTTTGTCTTACATTTATATAAATTCTCAATATGCTTATTTGAATTCTCTCACATATGAGCAAAGAATTTCTCAATTAGGATTGAACCCTGATAGAGCTGATGTTATTGTACCAGCAACTCGTATTTATCTTAATGCTATGAAATGGAGTGGAGCTAGACAGATTTATGTTCCTAAAATTGGACTTTCAGATGGTATTGTAAAAGCTATGTACTACGGTAAAATTTAATTTTGCTAAAAAACCAGGTATAAATAATCAAAAATGATAAAAGTTTTTCAGTATTTATTTCAATTAACTTCAGAAGAATGTCAGCTTTTAAGTAGTTTGATTACTTTTAGGAAATTAAAAAAAGGAAGCTTTTTGATTTTTGAAAATCAGGTTTGTAATGAAATTTCATTTGTAAAATCTGGAATTTTACGTTCCTTTTTTTTGAATTCAAAAGAAGAAGAGATAACCAATTGTTTTACTTTCGAAAATGAATTCATGACTGCATTTTCTAGTTTTATTACCCAGAAACCAACTGATGAAAATATTCAAGCAATAACAGATTGTGAACTTGAAATCATCGATAAATTAGCTATTGAAAGGCTTTTTAATTCTAGTTTTAGATGGGCAGATATCGGTAGAAGGATTGCCGAAAATGAAGTGGTTAATTTACATTATCGTATTGCCTGTTTGCAAAAAAAATCTGCTATTGAAAGGTATGAAACCTTATTTATAAATCATGAGAAATATATTAAACATATTCCTTTGATTTATTTAGCTTCTTATTTAGGAATTTCCACAAGACATTTGAGCCGCATTAGACAAGTTGTTGTTTTTTAAGACATTTGTCCTGTTTTAAAACGGGAGGATAGGATATTTTTGTTAAAAATTAATCTTATGAAAAATATCTTAATAATAAATGGACATCCCAATCCTTCTAGTTTTAATTTTGCCTTAGCAGAATTTTATAAAAAAGGAGCTTTGGAAGCTAAAGCAAATGTAGAAACAATTACCATCGCTAATTTAAAGTTTAATCCTAATTTGATATATGGTTATCAAAAAAGAATTGATTTAGAACCTGATTTGGTTGAAGCGTGGGAAAAAATTAAAAAAGCTGATCATTTAGTATGGATTCATCCGGTCTGGTGGGGTGGTTTACCTGCAATAACTAAAGGATTTATTGATAGATTGTTTTTGCCGGGAATGGCTTTTCAATACCGTGAAAATTCAGTTTGGTGGGATAAATTATTAAAAGGAAAAACGGCTCATATTATTACTACTTTAGATCAGCCCAGTTGGTATTATAAGTTGTTTTTTTCGCGACCTAGTATTAACCAATTAAAAAAGTCAACATTAGAATTTTGTGGGGTGAAACCTGTAAGAGTAACCTATGTTGGAATAATTAAAACTTCTGATGAAAAACAACGAAAAAAATGGTTAGACAAAGTTTTTCAATTAGGAACTCTACTTAAATAATTTTTTAGACAATATTTTTTAAAATTCAAAAATATAAAATCAAAAGGCTCAAAACTTATCTTAGTTTTTGAGTCTTTTTTTATTTTATATTTCTTGTTAATCACCACTTTTTAAGTGGCTGAAATTCATTTGGTTGTTTTAGCGCTTAACTTTTTATTAACAAGAATGATTACTACAACGTTAGAGTGTTAGTTATTCTTTATAATTTAAGAAAGTAAAATAAAATATATAAAAAACAAGGTGATTTATTATTAATTTCACATAATATTAACCAAATTTAAATTAAAAAATAACCTATGAAATTAAAAAACTATTTTTTATTGTTCGTGTTTTTTCTTTTACATTCATTTGTTTTTTCACAAACAAAAGCTACTGGAAAAGAAGTAATGATCCAAGGGTTTCACTGGACTACTGATGTATCTGCAACAAAATGGTACGAAGTAATCAAAAGCAACTCTTCAGCTTTACAAACGGCTGGTTTTGACGCTATTTGGCTTCCGCCTCCAAGTAAATCTACAGGAGGAATGGGCTATATCCCTACAGTATGGTATGACTTGAATAATGCACAAGGAACTCAAGCACAATTAGTGTCTTTAATTACCGATTTGCATTCAAAAAATATCAAAGTAATTGCAGATATAGTAATTAATCATAGAGGAGGAACCTTAGGGTGGTATGATTTCTCTACTCCTTCTTGGAATACACCAACTGAGACTTGGTCTATTTGCAACACTTCTAATATTAGTGCTAGTGGACAAAAAGGGACCGGTGCCCCTGATTATGATCCAGTAGCAGCTGGTTTAAAATCTGCAGGAGAATCTGGTTCATTTGCCGCAGCAAGAGATTTAGATCATTCCAACGCATTGGTTAGAGAAGGTATCAAAACATGGATGAATTGGTTGAAAAACGATATTGGTTTTGATGGATGGCGCTATGATTTTGTGCATGGATATGATGGTAAATATATCAAGGAATATAATGATGCAACTAATCCATATTTTTCGGTAGGTGAATTGTTAGAAGGAGATAGAAGCAAAATTGTAAAATGGTTAGATTATACTAAAGGAGGTACTACAACTGCCGCTTCAACCGCTTTTGATTTTGCTACTAAAAGTGCTCTACAAAATGCTTTTAAAGATAACAATTTGAGTTATTTAAAAGATGGGTCTGGAAAAGCATCTGGATTGATAGGAGTATGGCCTTCAAATGCAGTAACGATGTTGGATAACCATGATACAGGACCAAGTCCTTACGGACAAGACTTATGGGTTTTCCCTGGAGATCAAGTATTAAAAGGATATGCATATTTGTTGACTCATCCTGGAACACCAATGGTTTGGTGGCCACATTATTTTAATTGGGGTATCAAAAATGAAATTGATGCAATGATTAAAATTAGAAAAGATAATGGTCTAAGTAGTACATCAACATTAAATATAGTAGCTGCTACAAATAATTTATACGCAGCTATTATTGATGATAAAGTTGCAATGAAATTAGGTTCTGATAGTTGGTCTCCATCTGGAACTGGTTGGACTTTAAAATTATCAGGAACTGGTTTTGCTATTTGGGATAAAGGAGTAGTCGTTGATGTACCTAGTCTGACAATAGCACCAGCTGGTGGGACATTTGGTATAGGTACAACTGTTAGTGCAGTATTGACTGCTAATAATCCTTCCTCAATTATTTATTATACTTTAGACGGAACAGCACCAAATTCAACTTCGCCTTCTGCCGTTGGAACAAAAATACTTTCTATTTCTTCAAATACAACTTTGAAAGCTTTAGTTAAAAATACTGCCAATGTTAGTTCTACTATATATAGTGAAATCTATAATTTTGCTGCTATTCCAACCTTTACAGTTTATTTCAAAAAGCCATCAACATGGGCTTCTACAATGAAAGTATATTACTGGGGAACTACAGGAACTGCTCCAGTATTAACTTGGCCTGGTGTTGCTATGACACAAGACTGTGGTGATTGGTATGCTTATACCTTCCCATCAACGGTTAGTGCTTCTAATTTAGTTTTCACTGACGGAACGTTAAAAACAGTTGATTTAACAGCTACAGCAGGAATTAAATATTATGATACTACTTGGTTAAGTGCAGAACCAACCAATAGATGTCCTGTTGTTACTCCTGATTTTACATTTTCGCAAATTGGAGGAACGTTTACAGCTGGAACAACAGTTAGTACAACATTGACTGCCAATGTAAATACATCAACAATCTATTATACGCTAGACGGGACAACACCAACAACGGCATCAGCATCAGCTGTTGGAACAAAAGTAATTTCTATTACTGCAAATACAACAGTAAAAGCTTTTGTAAAAAATACAGCTGGTACTTCATCAGCAATAAAAACGGAAGTCTATAATCTTGTTACTCCAACAACATTTACTGTTTATTTTAAGAAACCAACAACATGGGCTTCTACAATGAAAGTTTATTATTGGGGAACTACAGGAACTGCACCAACATTAACTTGGCCTGGAGTTGCCATGACACAAGATTGTGGGGATTGGTATTCCTATACATTCCCATCTACAGTTAGTACTTCTAATCTAGTTTTTACTGACGGTACTTTAAAAACAGTTGATTTAACAGCTTCGGCAGGAATTAAATATTATGATTCGGCTTGGTTAAGTGCTGAACCAACTAATAGATGTCCTGTCGTTGCTCCTGATTTAACAATACTTCAAGCTGGAGGAACTTTTACAACAGGAACAACTGTTAGTGTAGCTTTAACAGCCAATGTAAATACGTCAACGATTTATTACACATTAGATGGTACAACTCCAACAACGGCATCAACATCAGCGGTTGGAGCAAAAGCACTATCTATTACAGCTAATACAACGGTAAAAGCATTTGTAAAAAATACCGCAGGTACTTCATCTGTAGTAAAAACTGAGGTTTATAATTTTGTTACTCCAACAACATTTACAGTTTATTTCAAAAAACCGTCAACATGGGCTTCTACAGTAAAAGTATATTATTGGGGAACTACAGGAACTGCTCCAGTAGTAACGTGGCCAGGAGTTGCTATGACACAGGATTGTGGAGATTGGTATGCATTTACCTTCCCATCAACTGTTAGTGCATCTAATATTATTTTTAATGATGGTACTTTAAAAACAGTTGATTTAACGGCTACAGCAGGAATTAAATATTATGATTCGGCTTGGTTAGCTGCAGAACCAACAAACAGATGTCCTGTAGTTGCTCCTGATTTGACAATATTATCAGCTGGAGGAACGTTTACTACAGGAGCAACAGTTAGTGTAGTTTTGACTGCTAATGTAAATACATCAACGATTTATTATACATTAGATGGAACAACTCCAACTACAGCTTCTACATCAGCGGTTGGTACAAAAACACTTTCTATTACTGCTAACACAACAGTAAAAACATTGGTTAAAAATACAGCGGGTACTTTATCTTCAATAAAAACTGAGGTGTATACTTTTGTTACAGTTCCAACCTTGACTGTTTATTTTAAACCGCCGACTACATGGACAGGTACGCCAAAAGTACATTATTGGAATGCTGTCCCAACAGGAAGTGTTGCTAGTACTACTTGGCCAGGTGTAGCTATGGTTGCAGATACTAATGGTTTTTATAAATATACCATAACTGGACCAACATCTGTTAATTTAATTTTTAATAATGGTTCGACTGGAACTGCAAATCAAACTGCTGATTTATTGAATAAAACCAATGGATATTCATATTCTTGGGGAGCAAGTACTGCAAAACTTGGAGTAAAAGAAGAAGTTACTACTGGCACTTCAGTGGCTTTATATCCAAATCCAGTTAGTAGCTTATTGCAAATTAGTTCTGATCTAACAGTTTTGGATTATCAAATTCTATCAATCAATGGAGTCGCAGTTCAATCTGGTAAAGTAAATAATAATACTATTGACGTAGATAGTTTGCCTTCGGGGATTTATTTTGTTAAGATTCATTTTGAAAATGGTCAAGAATGTTTGAAAAAGATTATTAAAAAATAATCGATATAGTTTTTAAATTTAAAAGGCTCAAACTTTAGTTTGAGCCTTTTTTTTATTATCCATAACTGGTTTTAGCAACAATGTTTTGAGCCATAAACCAACAAACAAGGCAATGAGTAATAATATGGCAAATAAATAGAAAATAGTAATATCAGTGGTTAGACCTAATAATAGTGGGCCAACAAATGCAGCGGCTGACCATGCTGTCAAAGTGTAGCCAAGTACAGGACCATATTTTTCGATTCCAAAAATTTCTTTTACAAACGAAGGCATTGTAGCAAATCCTGCGCCATAACCAGCAATTATAATAAAAGTTAAAACTTGAAATGAAATTTGATTTGTTGAAAATGTAGGGATTAGTGCAAAACAAGCTGCGTTGATTCCTATAAAAATCATAAAAGTAGTCCAACAGCCAATTTTATCTGAAATACTGGACCAAAACAAACGTCCAATTCCGTTAAATAAACCAATGATTGCTACGAACATGGTGGCTTGAACAGAATTCATTCCAACAACTTCTTCTCCAAGAACTGCTGCTTTTGAGATTATGGCGATACCTCCGCATACATTTAAAAATAATAATATCCATAACGCGATAAAACGTTTGTCAGTTATAATTTCTTTTGGAGTCAAATCTATATGTGTATGGTGAACTTCAGAAGTACTAATTGGATTAGCCAAATATAATGAACTTAATAGCATACAAAATCCATAAACAATTCCTAAAGCAGTAAATGCACCAGTTAGTCCTATAGATGTATATAATGGGCCAATTAAAAATGATGTTAATAAAGAGCCTAAGGCAAATGACATGATAATGATGCCAGACGCTAGTCCTGGACGATCAGGAAACCACTTCACAACGGTATAGACGGGGACAATATATCCAAATCCTAAGCCAATACCTTGTATTACCCCAAAAGTTAAATAGAATAAATACATTGAATTTAATTTGACAGACAAAGCGCTGCCTAATAATCCTATTGTTAAAAATGCAGCTGCAATAAGTCCTCCTTTTGTAGGTCCAATTTTTTGAGCAAATTTCCCCATAAAAGCAGCTGTTAGTCCTAGGAAGCAAATGGCTAAACTAAATCCAGTTTTGGTATCATGAGCATCCCAGTTTAATTCTTTGGATAAAGGTTCAATCCATTTGCTATAAGCATAAATAGATCCTATTGATAGCTGCATGACCATTCCGGCCACTACTATCAAATACTTGTTTTTTGACATAATTATAATTATTGTAATAAAATATTTTAAAATGTATTTTATTTGATTTTTACATTTTTGAAGTATAACTTGAATATCTCAGCAGCTTTATTTACTTCTTCAGCTGTGTGCGGAATGGTATCAGCCAATTGATATTCTAAGCCTAACATTTCCCATTTGTGTTTCCCCATTTGATGGAAAGGAATAATTTCAACTCTCTCTATTGTTTTATAGAAAGTGAAATATTTCCCCCACTCATGAAGATATTCTTCTTGATCACTCCAGCCAGGTACTAGCACATATCGCAACCACATTGGTTTGCCAGTACTTTCTCTATATTCAGCTAATCGAAGCGTTGTTTTGTTTTTAACACCAGTAAGCTTTTTATGCCACTCTTTATTGATGTGTTTGACATCCAATAACAATAAATCGGTTCTTTCTAGTAATTGTTCAGTTTTAGAATCTAATACTCTTCCATTTGAATCCAAACAAGTATGAATGCCATTTTCGTGTAAACGATCAAAAAAATGAATTAACTTTTCTCGTTGCAATAAAGGTTCACCACCAGAAACAGTAATACCTCCATTTTTACCAAAATAAGATTTTTGATGTAATGCCTTTTCTAAAAGTTCTTCAATAGGTATAAATGTTCCGCCATGAATATCTAAAGTATCGGGATTTTGACAGTACAAACATCGAAATTGGCATCCCTGAGCAAAGATTACCATTCTGATTCCCGGACCATCATGAGTTCCTAATGTTTCAATAGAATGGATTCGTAATAAATCAGTGTTGTGAGAGTCTATCGAATCATCTGTATAGTGTTGCTGTGGAAAATACATTCAATAAAAAGATTTAAAAAAACCTGTCTAAATTAAACTTGATTTGTTTTTTCTAGACAGGTTAATGTGGTTTAATTCAAAATTTATTAGTTGTGTTAGTTTACAAATTTTCATGGAAAGTTCTGTTGATAACTTCAAGCTGATGTGCTTTAGACAATCGAACAAAATTTACAGCATATCCTGAAACTCTTATCGTTAACTGAGGATAATTTTCAGGATGATTATAAGCATCTAATAGTGTTTCTTTATCCAAAACATTCACATTTAAGTGGTGTGCATTTCTTCCAAAGTAACTATCCAAAATAGTTATTAAATTTGAAACTTGCTCTTCCTTATCAGATCCTAACGATTTTGGTACCATCGTAAAAGTATAGGATATACCATCCTGAGCATCTTCATATTTCAATTTACTAACAGAATTTAAAGAAGCAATAGCTCCATGTGTATCTCTGCCGTGCATAGGATTTGCTCCAGGTGCAAAAGCTTCACCACCTTTGCGTCCATCAGGTGTTGAACCTGTGTTAGAACCGTACATTACATTTGAAGTAATGGTTAATAAAGATAGAGTAGGAGTAGCATTTTTATATGCTTTGTGTTTTCTTAACTCATCAATAAATATAGTAGTGATTTCCTGAGCGATACTATCTACTCTGTCATCGTCATTTCCGAATTTTGGAAATTCTCCTTCTATATTGAAATCTACGGTTAATCCAATGTCATTTCTAACTGGTGTAACTTTTGCGTATTTTATTGCTGATAATGAATCGGCAATAATTGAAATCCCTGCTGCACCATAAGCAATATCAATATTTGGATCACTATCAATCAGAGACATTTGAGCTCTTTCATAATAGTATTTGTCATGCATGTAATGAATAATATACATTGATTTTGCATACACTCTTGCAACTTCAGCTAAAGTAGTTTTGAAGATATTCATTACTGAATCATAATCCAAAGTACCATCAGCCATCTGAGGAATGTTTTTAATAACAACAGATCCTTTGTCTTCTTCACGACCGCCATTTAAAGCCATCAATAAAGCTTTAGGCAAATTAGCACGAGCTCCAAAGTGCTGAATAGTTTTACCAATTTTTTGATAAGAAACACAGCAAGCGATTCCGTAATCATCAGATCCTCTGTTTATACGCATTAAATCATCATTTTCATACTGAAGCGAAGAAGTATCAATAGAAACTTTTGCACAGAAATCTTTAAATCCTTGAGGCAAACTTTGTGACCATAGAATAGTCAAGTTTGGTTCCGGAGAAGCTCCTAAATTGTATAATGTCTGTAAAAATCTAAATGAAGTTTTAGTCACTTTAGTTCTTCCGTCGTTAAGCTGTCCTCCAATAGCTTCGGTCACCCAAGTTGGGTCTCCTCCAAAAATTTCATCATAAGCACCTGGGCGTAAATGACGTACCAAACGAAGTTTCATAACAAATTGATCAATAAATTCTTGTGCTTCTGATTCGTTTATTAAACCTGATTTTAAATCATTTTCAATATAAATATCCAAAAATGACGAAACATTCCCTAGAGACATTGCAGCTCCATCTTGTTCTTTTACGGCACTTAAATAAGCTAAATAAGTAAACTGAACAGCTTCTTTTGCATTGGTTGCAGGAACAGAAATATCAATGCCATAAGAATTGGCCATGATTTTCATATCCTGTAAAGCTTTGATCTGTTCTGAAATTTCTTCTCTAAGACGTACTTTGTGATCAGTCATTTCACCAGAAATAGAAGCAAAATCTTCTTTTTTTGCTTCTATAAGTTTGTCTATTCCATAAAGTGCAACTCTTCTAAAGTCACCTATGATTCTTCCTCTTGCATAATTGTCTGGTAAACCAGTTAGCAGATGTTTAGAGCGATAGGCTCTAATCTCACTATCATAAGCACTAAAAACGGCTTGATTGTGATCTTTAGCGTAATTAAATATTTTTACTACTTCATCCGAAACTTTCAATCCTCTTTCTGCTACAGCAGATTCTACCAATTTGATACCTCCGAATGGCTTCATCGCTCTTTTTAAGAGCATATCGGTTTGTAAACCTACAATAACTTCATTTTCTCTATCAATATAGCCTGGTCCAAATGAGGTAAGATTTGATATGGTAGTCGTATCTATTGCTAAGCAACCATTTTTCTTTCTTTCTTCAAGTAAATTTTCTTTGCAAACATTCCATAGTTTATTTGTTTTCTCTGATGGACCTGCTAAAAAACTTTGATCACCTTCATAAGGAGATATATTCTGCAATACAAAATCATAAACATCAATTGCATTATTCCAATTCCCTGTTTTAAAATATAATATTTCTGTCGTACTTTTCATTTTAATAAAATTATTTAGTTAACATGTTTTCTTTAATAAAAACTAATTTATACTAGTAAATTTAAGGAATTTAAAGGCTTGATTGATGTTGCTATTTATTTTTAAATAATAATTAAAGTATTTATAATTAAGTAGTTGTTTATTTGATCTTTTCTTTGTTTTGATGATTATTTTTTATATCTATTACGTTATAGGTAAAACTTATAGTTATTTATTTTAATCAGTTTAATTGTGTTAAAAATTTATATTTTAAAATAATTTATTGTAATATGTAGTGTTTCTAGCAAAAAAATATCCTTTGTTGAAGAGTATATGGCTATTTAATTAAGCTGCACAATCCAATTTGTAAATAATAAAAAGCAAATCTGCTGATTATAGATGAGATTGATTAAGTAATGCTAATTATCTAACAATCTCCTATGATAATTAATTTGACCCAAATGATAAGTCAAATGTGTTGTGAGATGCATCAATAAATATTCTAAGGAAGTTTTACTCTCAAAAACTAAATAGGAGTGTTCTTGTTTTAAATCTTCATCTATAAGTTGATCGAGAGTACTGTTAATCATTAGTATTGTAGCTTCTATGTCAGCAATAAGTAGAGCTCTTGGAACAAATTTATTCGAAAACTCAAGTTGTCGATTTCTTATATAATTTGTATTTCCAATTTGTGCTCCTATATAGGTGTTTAGGTTACCTATTAAATGTAAACATAAATTTCCAGCTGAATTTACTATTGATTTTTCTATGCACCAAATCGTACTTTCATTGTGGTAGGATTCAATTTCTAATTTTAACTTATTTAAATCTCTATTAAATAAGACTTTTAAAACTTCTAAAGACATTAAGAGTGAGTTTTAATATAATTTTGTAATGAAGTCATAGCTTGTTTCTGAATTTGCTTTTGCATAAAACCAGTCCATCCTAATAGCAAACCTTTAAAACCTAATGCTTGTTTAGACCACTTCCAAATATCAAAATAATCAATATGATTTACAATTAAACCATCTCGAAACTGAAATTGAGCATGAATTTCATTGATAACTTTTCTATTAGTTTTACTAAAATTATATGTAGCAATCCATTTGGCTGAACCTGAAAAATTATCAGCTGTGATGTCAGAAAATTCAATTTTGATGTTTCCTTTACTTTTTTCCATCAACATATTCCACATCTGACAAGCATCGTTTCCATTGAGCTTTCCAAAGGCAGGATCTTGAAATTGAATCGCATTGTGATAACATTCGCACATCGTTTTTGCATCAGCTTTAGCGAAAGCAGTGTAGAATTTATGTATTAATTGTTCGTTCTCATTCATTTTATAAAGTTTGAAAGTAAAAATAGTGATTTTTTTACAAAAAAAGATAGGCAATTAAAATGCCTATCTTTTAGTATTCAGTGTTACTTTATAACTACAAGATTTTAAATCTATAAATTGTTAAGCCTTAGATATAATAATACTATTCCTAAAACAGCTCAGTTGTAACTCCATCTAAAACTTCTTATTTGATTTAATTACTATATTTTTCTGCCTTGTATTATTCTTAAAATTACTGCAATTAATGCAATTACAAGTAGTATATGTATTATTGATCCAGCACTGTAGGCAAAGAATCCAATTGCCCAAAAAAGGACAAGTATTACTGCGACTGTGTAAAGTAGATTGCTCATGATTTCTGTTTTATTAAAAATTAATAATTTGTTGTAATCATTGACTATTACAACAATATAGAGTGTTTATTTTTTGTTATCGACCGTAAAGTCTTTTAAGCTTTTTCCAAGTTCATCTACATCATGGTTTAATTCTCTTTTAAAAGAATTCCAATCGCTATTGACATCATTTTTATATGAGTCAATTTTGATTTTAAGATCTTTGTTTTTTTGTTCTATTGTATCAATATTTCTTTGATATGCTTTATCAATATCCTTACCCGCATTTTTAATTTTCAATTTTAACTCCGCTATTTTAGCATTGTTCTCTTCAATTTTAGCGTTAGTATCCTCTTTAAATTGTTGCCATTCTTCTGTTGTAGCAGCTCTTTTGGCTTGATTTAAATTGTCTTCAGCTTTTGTTAAGGCTGTTTTTGTACTATCAACATTTTCTTGAGCATCTTGCACTTTTTCTGTGTTTGGCTTACAACTAGTAAGCATCAATCCAGTCATGATAGTGACTATTGCAAGGGCGAAATTTAATTTTTTCATATTGATTATATTTAAAGTTATATTTTGGATTTCCAAGTTTTCGTTTATTTCTGTTGTTGTGTTCATTTATTTTTAAAATTAATTGTAAATTTATTTCTACAACAATACAAAGATGGGAGTAATAGTGCAAAAAGGTGTTATAAAATTTTAGTAAAGAATTACATTATTTACGACTTATAAAAAGTAAATATTTGAATATAAATAAAATCACTTTTCGATATGATTTTTTTAATCAGCCAAAGTTTTTTTAAGTTCTTTAGTGAGTTCTTCTTTTACATCTTCATTTAAATCTTTAATTTGTTCAGCCAGTTCAGAATACTCTTTGGACAGCTCTGTGATTTCTCTTTCTGTTTTAATTTCAGCATTCAATACAGTATTGCTGGCATGTTCATGTGATGAAATCAATTCGTTTATTTTTAGATGTAAAGAAGCCGAGAATCGATTGAATGATTTTTGGATAATAAATAAACTCAAGAAAGTAATTCCAAAAATGATGTCACCAATAATAAGGTGTATGTCATTGTTTATGAATAAACTGTTGATCCACCAAAATAGTACCAAACATAATGCTATAAGAAATGAAATAGAATTACCTAAAATTGTGGTTCCAATAGAGACCAGTTTTTCGAAAAGATTTTCGGTATGGTTATATATTTTATTCATGATATTTTATTTAGAAACAATTATAAAAGCCCTGCCAATCTAATAGCAGAGCTTATTATAAATTTTAACAAGCAATTAAGCTGTCTTATGATTAGATTATTAAATAAGAATTTCAAACTTTTACTGCGTCAAAATGCTTTAAAAGAAAATGTATTTTTTCAATTTTATTCATTTTATCAGCCTCTTTTACCTCTAATTTTATATCAGAAAATCGATGATTTATTTTCATTTTATTCAATAATTCTTTTTTTGCATTCGTAGGACCAAAGAGTAATACAGTATCATAATTGAAAATAATAATTTCCAGTTTTTTATAGAATTCAGCTTGTATCTGTTGTTCTTTATTATTTAATAAAGATTTGATTTTTGCAAGACTGATAACTTTGTCTAGATGTTTGAAATTAGATTCTATTATTTTTAATTCATTCCATTGATCAGAAAACTCTATGATATATGCTATTGAATGATCCATCCAAATACCTAATTTTTTTTCATTTTTCATTTTCTTTCTTTTAAGTTTTTAGAATGTCAATCCTTATGATTTGGGATGTATTTATCTAAAATTCATTTTAAGGAATTCTGATGTTTTTTTAGATTAATATTGTTATTCTTCAAGATTAGTGCATTCAGTTCTTTTAGAGTTTTTATTTAATTAGGAATATTAATGTTTACCATTTTTATGGCCTTTATTTCCATGATTTCCATTATCATGATTCCCATTGTCATGGTGTCCATTGTCGTGATTAGCTGCCATTTTATAATTTTGCTGATGACCTTTGTTATATCCTTTGTAATATTTTACTTTGTGCTCGTTATAATGTGTATAAGGTCTTGAACCATGGTAATCATTTAGTACTACTTTATACCCGCCATATAAATCATAATTTCTATAGCGATTAGGTAAACTGCGAGATCTAATCCATACTCCATTGTTTAGAAAAATAAACTGTTGAGCACTTATGTCATAGTAGGATTGTACATCTGGTAAATAATAATAAGATACCTGAGAATAGCCAACAGGTCCCCATTGTGGAGGTGTTCCAAAATTCACATTTATAGAAACTTGTGCGTGATTTGCAGTTGATGCAAACAAGAATAGGGCGACGGCAATTAGTTTTACTGTTTTCATTTTTTTTGTTTTAATGTTTCAATTTTCTTTATTATAAAATAAAAGGAGTATATATTATCCTCTACCTTTTATATTACAAAGATCAAAAGTTAACTGCTCTATTATATTACACTATTTACTGTAAAGATTTCATAATTCACGGTTTTTTTGATCTCTATAAATAATTTGATTGCGTCTTGTTAATTGTTACTCTTTCTGCATTTTAATAACTGTTAAAATAAATTCTACAATTAAAAAAAACGAGATATTAAAAAAAGCTATTAACAATAATATATTTAGTAACATGATTGTTCGGTTGATAACAAAAAAAACGAGACTGTTTTGCAACAATCTCGTTTTTTAAAATTCAAAAATTCAATTAATTATTCCTTATAATACGTAATCAATTCAACTCTTCGGTTTTTTGCTCTTCCTGAAGATGTAGTGTTACTGGCAATAGGTTTACCATCTCCAAATCCTAAAGCAGTCAGTCTTGTATCTGGTATACCTTTACTTATTAAATAGATTTTTACGGATTCCGCACGTTGTTGAGATAAATCTATATTGTATTTATCTCCACCTACATTATCTGTATGTCCACCAATTTGTAAATCTGTAGCATTATAATGTTTTAATATTTCAACTAAATAATCAAGTTGTGTAAAAGAAGATACTTTTAGTTCAGCACTTGCATTTTCAAAGAAAATTTTACCACCTATATCCGCAATTTTTTTAACATCTGCTGGAGCTATTTTAGGGCAACCTTTGTCAATAATATTACCTTTTTCAGTAGGACAACGGTCAATATTATCAGTGACACCATCTCCATCAGTATCTGGACAACCTTTTAGTGCTAAAGGGCCAGCTGCATCAGGGCAAAGATCAACTTCGTTGGCCACACCATCTTTATCGTTATCCAAAGGACATCCAGATGCATCTACTTTGTAGCCAACGATTGTATTTGCACATTTATCATCGATATCTGCTACGCCATCTTTATCCACATCAGGACAACCTTTCAATATTAATAAGCCAGCTACATCGGGACAACGGTCTTCAGCATCTGAAACACCATCAATATCTCTATCAGGACAACCATTCAAAGCTGATAACCCTGCTAAATCTGGGCATTTGTCTAAATAGTCGGCAACACCATCAATATCTTTATCAAGGGGGCAACCCGTTTTGTTAACAGCTACACCAACTGGAGTATCCGGGCACTTATCATCTTTATCAGCAACACCATCATTATCCGAATCTTTTTTATCAAAGAAAGGAGCTATTAAATTTTCAACTCGATAAATCTTCACATCGGTTTTGTAAACTTCATTTCTTAAATCTACACTATGGTTTAAGTTATCCTCATACATTCTAATATTCCTTTCACTGTTTTTTGATGCTGCAGTGACTATACATGCAAATGCTAAGCACGTACATAACAATAGTAATTTTTTCATTTTATGTTTTTTTAATTTGTTTATACAAAGTTCATTCATAAGCTGATTTTATTTGTTACATAACTTTTGCTCATAATTGCATTATTCACACCTTTTTAATTTGAACATCAATTATATTTTGGATTATCAAACAAAAAAGAGACTGAGTGCCTAAGAATATTAGTTACACAGTCTCTTTTAAGATATTGAACTTGTTATTAGTTAATACTAGATGGATATTGTAAAGATTTTTAAAAAAGATTATTGTATCTCAATCTTAGTGAGAATAAAATTTAAGATTGATCAATAAATTTTTAATAAAAAATTTGGATCAGGGCAGTTCTGTAAATAATAGGGCAGTTTATTTTTGCTACATACCCCTGGATAATCTCCAAAGTTATTTTCTATATTTTTTATAATTTGAAAATGTAAATGAGGAGAGTAATCACCATTTACAGCTGCATTTCCTAATGTAGCCAATTGTTGCCCTTTGGAAAAAAAATCACCTATTTTGATTGTAGTAATACTCTGCAACGATAAGTGACCGTATAAAGTATAAAAAGTATGATTCTCTAATTGATGTTTTAGTATAATTGTTGGTCCATAATCACCAAGGCTATTGTTGTATTGAAAACTATGGACTATTCCATCCAATGCAGCCAAAACAGGTGTACCAGATTTAATCCATAAGTCCAAACCAATATGAATATTACGCTCTTCGGTATTCAGATCATTAAAAACAGTACTTCTTTTATATAAGTTACGAACTTCATTATAACCTCCATATGCCACTGATGATTTATTCTTAGCTAAAAATTGTTCAATATAAGTTTCAAATTCAGTAGCATTTGAAATGTTTAGTTGACTTAATTCCAGATTAGCAACAGATAAATCAAAAGGAGTATATTGTGAATAAGGGATAGTATTGTCAATAACTTTGATGTCTTTTAAGTTTAAAAATAAAGTTTCTAAGGATATCATTGAGAATCAAGATTAAGAGTTGGTATAAATATAAAAAAAATCCCAATTTTTAAATTGGGATTTTAGGTATTGTTTTATCTGACTAATACAAAGAAGGGAATTTTGATGGATTCACCTCATGCATCATTTCGTATATTTTTTCATAAATATCTTCTGCAGATGGTTTTGAGAAATAATCACCGTCTGTCCCGTATGCAGGTCTGTGGGCTTTAGCAGACAGAGTTTGTGGTTTACTGTCCAGATGAATGTAAGCATTTTGTTGTTCTACAATTTGCTGTAAAATATAAGCCGAAGCACCACCAGGAAGATCCTCATCAATTACTAATAATCTATTGGTTTTTTCAATACTTTTTACAATGTCTTGGCGAATATCAAATGGAAGTAAGGATTGTAAATCAATAATTTCACAATCAATGCCAATTTCAAATAATTCTTTGGCAGCTTGTTCAACTAATCTCAAGGTTGAACCATAAGAGACAAGTGTTATATCAGTTCCTTTTCTCAATGTCTCAACAACACCTATTGGTGTTTTGAACTCGCCATAATTCAAAGGCATTTTTTCTTTTAATCGGTAACCATTCAGACACTCAATAACTAAAGCTGGTTCGTCACATTCTAATAGAGAATTATAGAAACCAGCAGCTTGTGTCATGTTTCTTGGAACTAATACATGAATTCCTCGAATGGCATTAATAATCATTCCCATTGGAGAACCAGAATGCCAAATACCTTCCAAACGATGTCCACGAGTACGAATTATTAGTGGAGCTTTTTGTTTTCCAACTGTTCTATATTGCAACGTTGCTAAATCATCACTCATGATTTGAATAGCATACAATAGATAATCCAAATATTGTATTTCAGCAATTGGACGTAATCCTCTTAATGCCATTCCAATTCCTTGTCCTAATATGGTAGCTTCACGAATTCCTACATCGGCAACACGCAACTCTCCGTATTTTTCCTGCATTCCTTCAAGACCTTGGTTTACATCACCAATATTACCTGCATCTTCACCAAATATTAAAGTTTCAGGATATTTTGAAAAAATAGCGTCAAAATTATCTCTCAGAATCATTCTCCCATCAGTATCTGCTATAGCATTACTTGGATATTCTGGCAAAACCTCTTTAACCGAAAATACATTTTTATCTGATTCAGAAAATAAATTACTGCTAAACTTTGGTTGCGTTTTTTTAATATAATTAGTAATCCAAGCAGATAATTCTACTTTGTCAATTTCATTTATAATTAAACGAAGTGATTTTCTAGCAACTACCATTATTTCCTTCTTCAAAGGAGATTTAATGCTTTTTAAACTAGAAATATTTTTTAGAATTTCTTCTTTTTTAGTACTAGAAACTGCAATTCTTTCTAAAATGGCAATTAATTCATTTTGTTCCTCAACGATAGGGTTGATAAAAGCATTCCATGCCGCTTTTTTACCTTCAAAAACTTCTTTTTTGGCATCCAAATCTATTGTTTCAATTTCTTCAGGAGAAGCAATATTGATAGCAATCATCCATAATTTCATTTGACGAATACAATCAAATTCTTTTTCCCAAGCTAATCGAGCTGCATTTTTATATCTTTCGTGCGAACCTGAACTAGAATGCCCTTGAGGTTGTGTTAATTGATTTACATGAATTAAAACAGGAGTGTGGTTTTCACGCGCTATTTCAGCAGCTTTTTCATAAGTTGCAATCAAATCAACATAATCCCAACCTTTTACTTTTAATATTTCAAAACCATTAGTGCCTTCTTCTCTTTGGTATCCTTTTAATATTTCAGAAATGTTTTCTTTGGTTGTTTGATGTCTCGCATGTACAGAAATACCATATTCATCATCCCAGACACTCATTACCATCGGGACTTGTAAAACTCCCGCAGCATTCATAGTTTCAAAAAATAATCCTTCAGAGGTACTGGCATTACCAATAGTTCCCCAAGCAATTTCATTACCCTCAATAGAAAATTGTTCTGAATTTGGGATATCTGTAACGTTTCTGTATATTTTTGATGCTTGAGCTAATCCAAGTAATCTTGGCATTTGACCAGCAGTTGGAGAAATATCTGCACTAGAATTTTTTTGTTGTGTCAGGTTTTTCCATGATCCATCTTCATTCAGACTATGAGTTACGAAATGACCGCCCATTTGCCTTCCTGCTGACATTGGTTCTAAATCAATGTCTGTATGACCATACAAACCTGCAAAAAATTGTTGAATGGTTAATTCACCAATAGCCATCATAAAAGTTTGATCGCGATAGTAACCTGAACGAAAGTCTCCGTTTTTAAAGCATTTGGCCATGGCAAGCTGAGGAACTTCTTTACCATCTCCAAAAATACCAAATTTGGCTTTTCCAGTTAATACTTCTTTACGGCCTAATAAGCTACATTCTCGGCTTATTATGGCGATTTTGTAATCATTTAAAACTTCAGTTTTGAAATCTTCGAATGTTAAACCAGTATTGACTTTCTCTTTAATCATAATTTAAAAGTATAGCTTTAATGCTGCAAATTTAATTAAAACTATCTATATAACATTATGCAATTCTGTATTTTTATAATTTTTTATGAAATAATTTCTAGTAAAACGAATGTATTTTTATCAAATAAATAATTTTGTTTAAATTTTTATAACAATAACTCAATATTTTAAAGTTTTTGTTTTGAATTAAAACCATTTTCGGGTAAAAAGATTAATTAATGATTTTGGGCTAAAAACGAAGATAAAACGAATTTTTTCTCCATAATTTTTTTCTGACGGCTCAAATCCATTTGAAGAATATACAGGAAAGTACAATTCGAAGTAATCTTGAACTAAATTTAACCGTAAACCACTATCATAAATAAACGAATTTTGAAAGCCTTTGTTTTTAACTAAACCAAAATCTGCATAAGCATCGAACCAATTCCAAAGTAAAGAATAACTTAAATTAGTTGTTGCTAACCATCTATTTGAGTCTTCAGGATTTACAAAAGATTTAAAACCTCCTTGTGCAAAGAAATATTGCTGACTTAAGATTCCTGTAGTATCTGATCGAGCATAAACGGCATAATCAAACAAATAATCATTCACTCGAGAAACTCCAAAATTATAGTTTTGAGTATTATTACTATTATATAAAAACGTACCTATAAAAACTCTCGCGTTAAAATAACGGTTATCTTTGAATAACTTACGGTATTCCATTTCAGCTGATACTTTACCAAAATAACCCGAAAATTGGACATCTGTCAAGAATTTGACATGACTTGTTACTTCAGTTTTAATATTGAAATATTTAAGATTTAAGATAGAATAGTTATCGGTACTATCAATAACAATTGCCGAAGGTTCTTTGTTTATAATATTATATTTTAAAGTTATAGATTGTCTTCTATTATCTCTGTAATTAGGTTCTCTTAATGATAAAGATACACTAGGATATAATTTTAAATAGGCAGCATCCGGGGCATAATGGTAATAAGAACCATTTAATGCGTATCTAATATTATATAATCTGCCTTCTCTTAAAAACTGATTGTATGCCAAGTTGTAACTACCTACCACTGATTTAGTATTGATAGAATACATTGGATTTAAAGAGAACGTGAATGGTTTATTAAAAAAACTGTAATTATAAAAATTTATTCCAGGTGAAAAACCATCATATTTGTTAAAAAATAGAGTAGGTACATAAAATAATTGAGAATAATGTGGGTCTTCTAAATCTTCGAAAAAAGTCATCTTTAAGGGACGATTTAATGAAAAAGGGCGCAGTGATTTTGAATTGTTTCTTAAATTGAATTCTGGAACTTCATTTGCATAATTTAAGGTCAATTTGTCTATACTTTTTCTTTCAAATGTAAGTTCCTTATCAATTTCATTAGTTTCTAGCCATTTTTTAAAAACAACTTGTTTCTCTCTAATTCCAAAGACAGGCATTGGAACTAATGGGACTCCTTTATTTTTCACTATAAATGTTACGCTGTCTTTTGTTTTAGAAACAGCATCAAATTTATAGTCAATCGTTTCCCGGCTATCAATAATATAATTAAAAAACCAATCAATATTTTTAGGAGCTTTTAATTTCAAAAGCTCTTCAAAATCACTTCGATTAGTTTGTTTTTGCTTGTTTAGATCATAAAATTGCTTAATTCCAGCCAAAACTATTTCATTTCCAAGATAATCATCAAGATAATGTAAACTCAATCCAGCTTTGTATTTGTTAGCAATTTGAACGTTGTATTTTATCAATGCATTTTTAGGAGCATTTAGCGGTTGATCTAAATTTTTTCTGGCCATCAGCATATAATAGTAGCTATACTGCTCATTGAAATCAGTTTGAGCCATTTTAAAATTTCGAAGTAGATAAAATTTTGAAGCAGACCCCAGCATTTTACTACCCGGATGATATTCATCTATATAGTCCATCATAGTATAGATTTGAATTCCATCATAAATCCAATTATCTTTTCTGGAATCCAATTGCATGCTGCTTTTAAGATAATTATTCAAATAGGTTTTTAAAAATTTTATTTCAAATAGAAAATCTTCATGGAAAGGGCGCATGAATTTAGGTAATTGATTCAAACCATAAAAAGGATTTTTTTCATAATCAGCCTCAGATATGACTATTTTTTCAAATGGATATTCACCAATTTGATTTTTACTATAATCAACAACTCTTTTTATTATTTCAGTTTTTAAAGAGTCATTAAATCTCCCTGATCTAATATTTGTAAAGATTTCTAAGTTATTAACTTTGTAACTGGTATAGCTAGATTCCTTTTCTATAATAAGGTCAACATCATTTCTATTCTTTCCAATTAAATTGACATTAGTTTCTTGATCAGCTTGTGTTAATTGATCAATTGTCAGGTTGGTAGTAATTGCATTTTTGCCAGTAATTTTTAAATCAATATAAAAATCAGAAATTGCATTTGCAATGTCATCAAGATTCTCGTTATTATATTTTATAAATTCTTTGTTTTCATATCGCGCTGGCGTTAGAAACCAATTTTTAAGATGCATACCATATTTTTCAAAATAACCATATTCAGTAAATTTATTGCTAGGTATTTTTTCTGTGTATGTGAGATGGAGTTTTACTTTTTGGTTGGGAAGCAACGTTTTATTTAGTGTAATTGTGATGTAATCAGGATCTTTTTTAGTTCTTTCCCAAGTAAAAAACTTTTGAGCATCTTCAATTTTTAAATTGATAGTCCCACCAAGCTCTTCTGTAGATGCCATGTGAAACTTATTATAAAATTCATCAGAAAATCGTTTTCCCATTGGACTTTCTTTATCCGAAAAAGCATTATTCCAATCATTTAATACAATCGAGGTTAAAGTGTCATTGGATTGATTGTAAAAAGTAATTTCTTGATCAATAGCAACCGTTTTAGAACCCATATTCACAACTGCAGTCATCTTTGATTGATGCTGAGCATATTGTTTTTGAGTTACCAACAAAACAATAAGTAACAGGATAATTTTACCGATAGATTTCAATTTGGGGATGTATTAGTTTACTAATCGTATAAAGCTAATCCAAGTTACAAAATATTAAGAAAAGTTCAGTATTAAATGCTATAAAATGCATTTAAATACGTTGAAATAAAAGAGCCGTTTTAAAAACGGCTCTTTATATTAGAAATTAGGACTCAAATCGTATTTTTTATAGAACTTATTCAAAACTTCAACTACTTCATCTTCAGTGTCTACAATCTTAAATAAATTCAAATCATCAGGACTTATCGTATGTTCTTGTTCAACTAATACCGTTTTTATCCAATCAATTAAACCGGCCCAAAATTTTGTTCCAACCAATATAATTGGAAATTTACCAATCTTTTTGGTCTGAATTAAAGTAATAGCTTCAAATAATTCGTCAAGAGTTCCAAATCCGCCCGGCATCACTACAAATCCTTGCGAATATTTTACAAACATTACTTTTCTAACAAAGAAATAATCAAAATTCAAATTTTTATCTCTGTCAATATAGGGATTAAAATGTTGTTCAAAAGGCAATTCAATATTCAGTCCAACCGAAGTTCCGCCACCTAAATGTGCTCCTTTATTCCCAGCTTCCATAATACCAGGGCCACCACCAGTAATTACGCCATAACCAGCTTTACTGATTTTAAAAGCAATTTTTTCAGCTAATAAATAGTAATGATCTTCTGGTTTTATTCTTGCCGAACCAAAAATAGTAACACAAGGACCAATACGACCCATTGTATCATAACCATTTACAAACTCCGACATGATTTTGAAAATTCCCCAACTATCATTGGATCTAATCTCATTCCAAGTTTTTTGTTTAAAACTATCTTGAATTACTTTGTCTTCGTCATTATCAAAATCTTCTAGTTTCATATGTTTTAGTGTTAATTTTTAGAAGCTATTCCCGCTATTCGTTACAATCTTTTATTTTGTTAAAGGAACAAAATAAAAGGATTTTCACTTCTATCGGGGCTAGGGCATCTGTTTTCAAAAGGAGTTATTTCTAAAACTAAGATAATTCTTTTTTCAAAAATTGAGCTGTATAGCTTTTCTTATTTTTTATAATTTCTTCTGGAGTTCCTTTGGCTACCAATTCTCCTCCACCTTTTCCACCTTCAGGGCCAATATCTATGATATAATCAGCTAGTTTAATTACATCCATATTATGTTCGATAATCAAAATCGTATTTCCTTTGTCTACCAATTTATTAATTACATCCATTAATACTCTAATGTCTTCGAAATGCAATCCTGTTGTAGGTTCGTCCAGAATATAAAAGGTATTTCCAGTATCTTTTTTAGATAATTCACCAGCCAGTTTAATACGTTGTGCTTCACCACCCGAAAGTGTGGTACTTTGTTGTCCGAGCGTAATGTAACCCAAACCAACATCCTGAATCGTTTTTATTTTTCGATAAATTTTAGGAATATTTTCAAAGAAAGGAACCGCTTCATCAACCGTCATATTCAATACATCCGAAATAGATTTTCCTTTGTATCGAATCTCCAATGTTTCTCTGTTAAAACGTTTCCCCTGACATGTTTCACATTCAACATAAACATCAGGTAAAAAGTTCATTTCAATAGTACGAACACCAGAACCTTCGCATGTTTCACAGCGCCCACCTTTGACATTAAAACTAAAACGTCCAGCTTTATAGCCACGAATCATACTTTCGGATGTCATGGTGTATAAATTTCTAATTTCAGTAAAAACTTCGGTATATGTGGCAGGATTAGAACGTGGTGTTCTACCAATTGGACTTTGGTCAATATCAATTACTTTATCAATATGTTCTAAACCTTCTATTTTTTTATATGGCTTCGGTATTTTAACTCCATTAAAATAATATGCATTCAAAATAGGGTAGAGGGTTTCATTAATCAATGTTGATTTTCCACTCCCTGAAACCCCTGTAACACAAATCATTTTTCCTAACGGCAAATCAATTGTAACATTTTTTAAATTATTACCTGTTGCACCAGTCAGCTTCAAGAATTTTCCATTTCCTTCTCTGCGCTTTTCAGGAATATTCAGTTTCATTTTTCCATTCAAATACTGTGCTGTGATAGTATCTGAAGCTAAAGTTTCTGCTGGAGTTCCAATGCTAATAATTTTACCACCATATTTTCCGGCTTTTGGACCAATATCAATAACATAATCGGCTTGTTCAATCATATCTTTGTCGTGTTCTACAACAATAACTGAGTTTCCAATATCACGTAACTGCTCCAAAGAATGAATCAGCTTTTCATTATCTCTTTGGTGTAAACCAATACTTGGCTCATCCAAAATATATAAAACTCCGACCAACTGTGAACCAATTTGCGTTGCCAAGCGAATACGTTGAGCTTCGCCTCCCGACAGCGATTTGGAACTTCGGCTTAGAGCCAAATAATTCAAACCTACATTCATCAAAAAAGCCAATCGGTCTTTTATTTCCTTAATAACTTCAGTTGCAATTAGTTTTTGTTTATCTGATAAATGATTGTCCAAATCCAAAAACCAGGTAGTCAAATCCGAAATGTCCATATCACATAACTCGGATATGTTTTTCTCGTATATTTTAAAATAATTAGCTTCTTTTTTCAAACGGGAACCTTCGCAAACAGGACATTTTATTTCGTCCATGAATTCCTTTGCCCAACGTTTTATCGTTGTAGAACCGCTTTCATCGTGTTGGTTTTTAATGAAATGTGAAATACCCTCAAACTCAATTTTATATTCTTTGGTTATACCCAAAACTTTTGATTCGATTGAAAATTTTTCTTTTCCACCATTCAGAATCATTTCCATTGCTTCTTCAGAAATGGTTTCAACAGCATCCGTCAATTTAAAACCATATTTTTCACCGATGATTTCCAATTGTTTGAAAATCCAAGATGATTTATATTCGCCTAAAGGAGCAAATCCTCCAGCTTTAATAGATAATTTAGAGTTCGGAATGATTTTCCCAACATTAATTTCATTAACTGTTCCCAATCCGTTACAATGCGCACAAGCACCTTTTGGTGAGTTGAAAGAGAATAAATTAGGCTCAGGATTTTGATAGGATATTCCAGTTGTAGGACACATTAAATTTCTACTGAAATAACGTACTTCATTCGTATCTTGATCCAAAACCATCAAAACATTTTCACCATGATGCATAGCTGTGTTTATACTTTCGGATAAACGTTTATCATTCTCAGGATTATCTTCGATCACCATTCGATCTACAATAATTTCAATATCATGGGTTTTATAGCGATCTAATTTCATTCCCGAAACTAAATCTAAGATGTCACCATTTACGCGAACCTTCAAAAAACCTTGTTTAGTTATTTGTTGAAATAATTCTGCATAATGCCCTTTTCTAGCACGAATTACGGGAGCCAAAATGTTAATTCTCTTTCCAGTAAAATTCTGAATGATTAGTTCCTTGATCTGGTCATCCGAATAAGAAACCATTTTTTCTCCAGTGTTATAACTATATGCATCAGCACCACGAGCATAAAGCAAACGCAGGAAATCATAAATCTCAGTTATAGTTCCCACAGTAGAACGGGGGCTTTTGCTGGTTGTTTTTTGTTCGATAGCAATTACTGGCGAAAGCCCATCAATTTTATCAACATCAGGACGCTCTAAACCACCTAAAAATTGTCTTGCATAAGCCGAAAAAGTTTCTACATAACGGCGCTGACCTTCGGCATAGATTGTGTCAAAAGCCAATGAGGATTTACCAGAACCCGAAAGCCCTGTAATAACCACCAATTTTTCACGAGGGATGGAAACGTCTATGTTTTTTAGGTTGTGTACGCGCGCACCTTGAACTTCTATCGTATTGTCTGTGTCTAACATAATTTTTTGGAAAAAAGCAAAGTTACCATTTTGATTGATTCTTTTACTGTAACAGTCTAGAAGATTGTGTTAAAAAGGGAAATAAAAAACGCCAACCGAAGTTAGCGTTTTCACTTTCTTGCTTGAAGATATTTTTTATAAATAAGCTAGTTCATAGCTTCAATATTGATACCAATTATTCTATTATCATGGATTTTAACTTGGTTCTATAAGCTTCAAGTGCTGCATATTTTGATATAAAACCATAATATTTATCATCCCTGATTACCGGAAGATAAGTTTTTTGGCTTGACTCAAATTTATTCATTACAATTTCCATGCTATTGCTAGGATGAATAATAGCAACCGGCTGAACCATTACTTCTTTGATTAGTGTGTATTTTACTCGGTACGTATTGAAAATAATTTCTCGAATATCATTAAAATGCACAATTCCTAATAGATTATTCTCTTTAGAAACCACAGCAAAAATTACTTGATTGGAATGAGAGATTAAATCAACTAATTTTTCAAGGTTTTCATCTGGAGAAACGGTTAAATAATCGGTCTGAATAATAGAATTTGTTTCCAAAGTAGAAAGTACATTCGAATCTTTATTACTAGTAAATGCATGACCTTTTTTGGCTAGATTTTTAACATCTAATGAATGAATTTCAAAACGCTTAGAAATGGCAAAGCTGATAGAAGCAACTATCATAAGAGGAATCATTAAGCCATAGCCTCCAGTAATTTCTGCAATTAGGAATATCCCTGTCAGGGGAGCATGGAATAAACCACTCAAGATTCCCGACATTCCAACCATTGTAAAATTGCTAACAGGTAAATTAGTCAGACCTGTCATATTCAAAAGTTTTGAAAAGAAAAAACCAACATATGAACCTAAGAAAAGGGCAGGAGCAAAGCTACCACCGTTTCCACCGCTTCCTAAAGTTATTCCGGTGGCAAAAGCTTTTAACATAAAAGAGCAGCCTACAAAAACTAATAATGCCCAATTATTATCTCGAAAATCTTTAAAAAGAGTGTTTTCTAATAATTGACCCGGATCGCTTTCTGCTAATGTTCTGATACTTTCATATCCTTCGCCAAAAAGAGTTGGAAAAACGAATATTAAAAGTGCTAAAATGGAGGCTCCAAAAAAAGCTTTTTTATATGGAGAAAGGCGCAAATGAGCAAAATAATGTTCCGCTTTTTGAAAATTACGGGCATAATATACTCCGATGAAACCAGTACATACTCCTAAAAGTATATAGTAGGGAATATTGTGAAAATTGAAAGTTTGTCTTGTTGGAAAATTCAATAAAATACTTTCGTCTAATGCGACAGCAGAAACCAAAGCTCCAGTTGCTGCCGCAATCATTATAGGTGTAAATGCAGAAATACTAACATCTACTAATAAAACTTCGACAGCAAACAAAACTCCTGCGATTGGAGCGTTAAAAGCGGCGGCAATTCCTGCTGCAACTCCACAACCAATAAGCAATGTTCTGTCTTTGTATTGTAATTTATACTTTTGAGCATAGTTGGAACCAAATGCAGCTCCCGTAATAACGATTGGACTTTCCAATCCAGCCGAACCTCCTAAGCCTACAGTAAGCGAGCTGGTAGCAATCTGTGCATACATTTGCTTTTTTGGTATGATACTTGCTTTTTTTGCAACAGCATATAAAATTTGTGAGGTTCCTTTTTCTATGGAACCTCCTAAAAATCGATTAATTACAAACACAGTAAGCATAATACCAATAACTGGTAACATTATCTTAATGAGTCCTACGTTAAATAAATTGGTATGAACAGTCACATAAGTTGCGAACCTAAAAACCCAGTGAGCAAATGTTTTTAGAACAATTACTGCTAAAGCAGAAGAAATTCCAACTAATACACTTGATAAAAAAATAAAATTCTTTGGACTTAAAGCCGATTGTGCTAAAGCAATTATTTGTTCGAGTCTAGAAAAAAAAGCTTTCAACATTATATCTTATTACTTGATTTATGACAAAAATATGACTTTAAATTCAAAAACATGGCAAACTATTCCATTAATAACATGGCATGTTTAGCCACAATTCCAAAATTATAACCTTGTGCCTGATCATATCCTGCATAATTAATTGCTATTAATTGACCGCATTCATTAAACACTGGTGAACCACTGGCACCATGTGTAGAAGTAACATTATATTGAACACTTACACCATCAGATTCTTTATTTATTTGTCCTTCATATACTTGAACTTTTATGCCTTTACGAGTATTTGCTAGCTGCATTCCCATAGGGTAACCAATTAAAATAGCATTAGTCCCTGGTTTTAAACTAGAATCATCTTTTACAGCATTGTCCAAATCCACTATATCATTTACAGATGCTGGTAATTTTTCACTGTTAAGTTGCAAAATTGCTACATCAACTTCATCTCCATCTGCGATTTTAAAAACTTTACATTGCAACCAATCATCTTTTGAACCGTGTAAGGCTACACAAATTTCAACTGTATTGGGAACAATATTAATATCATCTAAATTGGTGTAAATAATTTGGCTTGTAACTGCAGTTTCTTCAGATTTATTGTCGGATATTAATTCATTCACTTCACTGTTTACAATAGATGAATCAACATTAGCGACGGCTACCTTGTTTTCTGTAGCAGCTTCTTCTTCAGAATAATCTCCTTCTTCTTCTCCTTCACTATAATAATCATTCCAATGTGACTCAAGATAGGTTTTATATTCTTTTTTATCAATTGAATCGGGTAGTATAGCTGCAATATGGCTTTTTAACTCACTGAAATCATCAGTTTTTGGGTCCATATATTTCCATGGCTCCGCAACATGATGGTTGGTTACAATTTTTCCATCTTCAGAAACAAAAAAACCAGTTCCTGAAATAGTTTTTTCATCAAATGAACTATCGTCAACTTTTATTTGAAAAGGTTCAGAACCCTTAATTGAAATTTGTAGAGCGTAAGTATGTTTAACAAGTACGACAGCATCTTTGTATTTTTCGTAAATCTGAGTTTGGTTATTTAGGCAAATGGTTTCTTTTTTATGAAATTTTGCCCAAACACGAGGAACTACAATTACACCTAAAACAATTACCACTCCAACTATCAATGCTATTTTTTTATTCCTGGCTTTCGTATTGGCTGCTAAAGAGTTTGTGTTATTTTTTTCTTCTGGAGTGTTGCTATCAGTCATTTTTACTAAATTTTGAAAGCAAATTTAGTAAAACAAAACGTACTTATTTTAAAGAGTTATATTTTAATTGAATTTTTTTATTATAAATAAATAATTAGCTGATTTGTAGTTGTTTAAATATTTAAAAATATAAATATCAAAACCCTGATGCCTTATCATCTCCTCTAAAATCAGCTCCACCTTCTAATTTTCCATCAGGGAGTGCCAATATCGCATCGACTTTTCCAATAACCGGAGTCGTTTTTTCATTGATAATGTAGCCTTTAGATTTTAATTTATCGAATGTCTGAGTATCAAAAGTACCTGGTTCAAATGTAATTATATCAGGTAGCCATTGATGGTGAAATCTTGGGGCATTTACAGCTTCTTGCATGCTTAAATTATATTCATAAACATTCAGTATTGTTTGCAATACAGAAGTAATAATCGTAGATCCCCCTGGAGATCCTACAACCATAAAAAGCTTTCCATTTTTTTCTACTATTGTAGGAGTCATAGAACTTAGCATTCTTTTTTGTGGGGCGATACTATTAGCTTCATTACCTACTAAACCAAACATATTGGGTTCTCCAGGTTTTACGCTAAAATCGTCCATTTCATTATTGAGGAAAAAGCCTAATTCTTCGCAATAATATTTTGAGCCATAGCCATCGTTTAAAGTTGTTGTCGCTGCTATCGCATTCCCAAATTGATCTACTATGGAATAATGAGTAGTTTCAGTACTTTCATTATAAATAACTTTACCTTCTTTAATTTCAGATGATAATGTGGCTTTATCTAAATTAAAACTAGACATTCTTTGTGTTAGATAATCGTCTGCTAAAAGTCCTTTTAAAGGTATTTTTACAAAATCTGGATCTCCCAAAAAATAACTTCTATCGGCGTAAGCTCTACGTTCAGCTTCTACAATTACCTGTATTACTTCTGCTGAGTTATGTCCCATTTTAGATAGATCATAAGGAGCAATCATTTTTAGAATTTGTGCTAAGCAAATACCGCCACTGCTTGGAGGTGACATTGAAATTACTTTTAAATCTTTATAATTAAAAGAAAGAGGAGTTCTCCATTTTGCTTCATATTTGGCTAAATCTTTCATGCTGATAATAGCTCCTTTTTCTTGAAGATATTTTACTAAACTTTTAGCTGTTTGTCCTTTGTAAAATTCATCTTTCCCATTTTTAGCAATGCGTTTAAAAGTCTCTGCCAAAACTGGATACTTAACACTATCGTTTTCTTTATAATTAGTGTTAAATTTAGAATTTTCCCCGTTGATTTTAATGATTGCATCTTTGTAATTGGCGAGAGTGCGTTCTTGTTTTTTGGTAACTATAACTCCTTTCTCTGCTAATGCAATTACAGGTTTCAAAATCTCTGACATAGGCATAGAACCATATTTTTTATTAACAGCAAACATACCAGCAATAGTTCCTGGTATACCAATGGCAAGTGGAGTATCGGTACTTTTTCCTTTAATAACTTTTCCATCTTTGTCTAAAAACATATTTTTGGAAGCAGCCAGAGGAGCTTTTTCTCTATAATCAAGACATCCAACTTCGCCATTTGCTTTGCGAAATACCATGAATCCACCTCCGCCAATATTTCCTGCAAATGGATAAGCAACCGCCAAAGCTAATTCTGTGGCAACCATGGCATCAAATGCATTTCCACCTTTTTGCATAATTTCCACTCCAACTTTAGAAGCTTCTTCACGTGCCGAAACTACCATTGCTTTGCTTACAATGAGTCCAGTACTAGATTTAGTTTCATTTTGAGCAAAACAGTTTATAGATATTGCAATAAATAGGAATATTATTTTTTTCATACGTAGATAATGTTTATTTTTTTAACATGACATGGAATTGGTATAGGTTATCTGTTATTACTAGCAATTTACGGAAGTACTTATTTCATATTGAAAGTAATTTTTGATGAGATTGCATCCTCAATTCTTCAAAAAAAGTTGTGAATTCTACTTCAAAATCTGCGTAATGTTCTTTGAGTTGATTGGAAGCAAATCGCATTTTTGATTCATTTTTGGTGCGACGATCCATCTGAGTGAGAATTTGATGGATACCTTCAATTGTTTGATAGCTTACTAACCAATTTTGTTCAATCATATAGGGCATCATCCCTCTGGCTCTTTCCGAAAGTAAATCGTAATTATCTTTTAAGGAATTATAAAAGCGAGCAACATAAAGTTCTAATTTTTCGTCTGAATATTGATTCCAATTTTTGGCTAAAAAATGGTCATAAAAAATATCAACAATAACTCCTGCATAATGATGATATTCGGTATGTAAACGCTTGGTGCTGTTTCTAAAAATAGTATGAGCATCTGTATAAGTATCTATGAATCGATGTAAAATAATTCCTTTTTGGATTTCTGAGTGATAATTTTCAAATTGTTTACCACGAATTCCATCGGCCATAAAATTCCCAATTTTCACCAACTCATGGTCTTCAGATAAATAAATATGGGCTAGAAAATTCATTTTTTTTAGTAACTAAGTTAATAAGCTTATAAGTTTCCAAGGCATTGTATTTAGTAAAAATAAGAAACTTTATTCAAAAACTTAGCTACATAGTCACTTAGTTACTCAGCAACTTTTTTATATTTGTAACAAATAACCATTTAATAATAAAAAATGACTTTAATAAAATCAATATCCGGAATCCGAGGAACGATAGGAGGTAAAGTGGGAGATAATTTAACTCCTGTAGATGCAGTAAAATTTGCTTCGGCGTATGGAACTTGGCTGAAAAACTATTCAAAAAAAGATAAATTGACTGTAGTAGTGGGTCGTGATGCACGTATTTCAGGACCTATGATTCATAACTTAGTTATCAATACTCTTATCGGTTTAGGAATTGACGTAATTGATTTAGGGCTGTCAACGACTCCAACTGTTGAAGTTGCTGTTCCTTTGGAAAAAGCAGATGGTGGAATCATTTTGACTGCTTCTCACAATCCAAAACAATGGAATGCATTGAAATTGCTGAATGAAAAAGGGGAATTTTTAAATGGAGCTGAAGGTGAAAAAATTCTTCAAATTGCCGAAGACGAAGCTTTTGATTTTTCTGATGTAGATAATTTGGGTACTATTACTCAAAATGATGCTTATATGGATATCCATATTGATGAAGTGTTGAACTTATCATTGGTAGATGTTGATGCAGTAAAAGCAGCTAAATTTAAAGTTGTTGTTGATGGTGTAAATTCATCGGGAGGAATTATTGTTCCAAGATTATTAGAATTGATGGGCGTTGAAGTGGTTAAATTATACTGCGAACCAAACGGTCATTTCCCTCATAATCCAGAACCTTTAAAAGAACATTTAACTGATATTTCTGAGTTAGTTGTTAAAGAAAAAGCACATTTAGGAATTGTAGTTGATCCAGACGTAGATCGTTTAGCTTTTATTAGTGAAGATGGAGAAATGTTTGGCGAAGAATATACTTTGGTGGCTTGCGCTGACTATGTTTTAAGTAAAACTTCTGGAAATACAGTGTCCAATATGTCATCATCTCGTGCGCTGCGTGATGTAACAAATAGCCATAACGGAACTTATGAAGCGAGTGCTGTAGGTGAAGTAAATGTTGTTGAATTGATGAAAAAGAATAACGCGATCATTGGTGGCGAAGGAAATGGCGGAATTATTTACCCAGAATCACATTATGGTCGTGATAGTATGGTAGGGATAGCTTTATTTTTGACACATTTGGCAAATAAAAAAATCTCAGTTTCGGCTTTACGTGCTTCGTATCCTGAATATTATATGAGTAAAAATAAAATTGAATTGACACCACAAATTGATGTTGATGCGATTCTTGTGGCTATGACCGAAAAGTATAAAAATGAAAATATCACTACAATTGATGGAGTAAAAATTGACTTTGCTGAAAATTGGGTACATTTAAGAAAATCAAATACGGAGCCAATTATTAGAATTTATACAGAAGCCTCTTCTCAAAAATTGGCAGATGATTTAGCTCTTCGAATCATTGATGAAATAAAAGCAGTAGCAGGAATTTAAAAAAAAGAAACCGACGAGAGTCGGTTTTTTTTATGTTTAGTGTTTTTGAAATACAAGTATTGTAATTTTAGTGTTACTGCAGACAAGACCAAAATCGAACATTTAAACAATTTGAGAATCTAAAATTTTTCATTTATAATCTATAGATTAAATGGGTTAAATAGAGAATTGAATTAATTGCTTTTTGTTGAGTATTTTATCAGAAATATAAATATTAAAAGGCTTAATTTGAGGATAATTATTGTTTTTAATGGTTAAATTTATAAAAACGCAAAGACTGACAATTTAATTTAATCAAAAAACAATATATTTGAAGTCAAATTTAAATGCTATGTCTACAACAAAAGTTCCCACATCATTAGAGCAATATTTTGAACAATTTCGTAATAATATCATAGGAATTAACCAAGAATTTGAGTCGCCTTATGGCTTTCAAAAAATCATATATACAGACTGGACAGCGAGTGGTCGTTTGTATCGCCCCATAGAAGAAAAATTGATGAATGAGTTTGGCCCTTTTGTAGCCAATACCCATACCGAGACTACTGTTTCAGGAACGGCTATGACTAAATCCTATCATCAGGCTCGCCATATTATTAAGCATCATGTTAATGCTAGTTCCGATGATGTTTTAATAACTGATGGAACCGGAATGACAGGTGTTGTAAATAAATTTCAACGTATTCTGGGCTTAAAAGTTCCTGAGAACCTAAAAGAATATTTCAATGTTCCATCCGAAAAGAAACCAATTGTTTTTATTTCACATATGGAACATCATTCTAATCAAACGTCCTGGCTGGAAACTATTGCAGATGTTGAAGTGATTCCGTCCTGTGAAGAAGGTCTTTTTAGTCTTGACAATTTTACTGCTTTATTAGAAAAATATAAGGATAGAGCATATAAAATTGCTTCAATAACTTCTTGTTCAAATGTCACTGGCATTAAAACACCATATCATGAAGTGGCAAAATTGATGCATCAACACAACGGGGTATGTTTTGTAGATTTTGCCTGCTCTGGTCCTTATGTCAAAATTGATATGCATCCCGAAGATCCTGAATCTTATTTAGATGCCATTTTCTTTTCTCCTCATAAATTTTTGGGAGGTCCAGGGACTTCTGGTGTTTTGGTTTTTAATAAAAAATTATACCATAATATGATTCCTGATTGTCCTGGTGGTGGAACTGTTTCCTGGACAAATCCATGGGGTGAACATAAATATTTAGATAATATAGAAGATAGGGAAGATGGAGGTACCCCGGGTTTTCTGCAAGTTATAAAAACAGCTTTGGCTATTCAGTTGAAAGAGCAAATGGGAATAGATAATATTCTTAATCGTGAACACGAAATTGTCGAATATGTTTTTGATTCCTTTAATTCTAATTCAAATATAAAAATCCTTGCCAGTCAGCATCACGATCGTTTGGGGGTAATTTCTTTTTTTATCGAAGATTTGCATTTTAATTTAGGTGTAAAATTACTGAACGATAAGTTTGGTATACAAACACGTGGTGGATGCAGTTGCGCCGGAACTTATGGTCATTTTTTATTGCATGTAGATCAAGAAGCTTCCAATAAATTAATTGATGAAATTAGCTTAGGGGATCTAATTAGAAAGCCAGGATGGATTAGAATGTCAATACATCCGACTACAACAACAGCCGAAATTGAGTTTGTATGCGAGAGTATAAAATCGTTAGCTAAAAATCACAAAAATTGGTCATTAGATTATGATTATAATAAAGAAACCAATGAGTTTGTTCATAAAAATGCTAAAGCTTTAGAAGATACATTAGTTAAAAATTGGTTTTCATTATAAGAGTAAATTTGCTAATTCAAAAAAAACACCTTTTCAAAATATAATTTCTGAAAAGGTGTTTTTTATATAAAATATATAAGCAAAACTATCTCTTATATTTCCATCTTTTATGTGTCCACAAATAAAATTCCGGAGCTTCGTAAATCTGTTTTTCTAAAAGATGTAAATATTGGTTTGTTAGTTCAAAATCTGGAACATCTTTTGGATTGTCAGAAAGCAGTTCTAGAGTTGCTTCATAATAACCTCTTTTTACTTTCTTAGTATTAAGATAAAGCAAATTCATATTATACCTCTTTGAAAGCATTTCGGCACCCACATGAACTGGCACTTCAATTCCCATAAATGTAGACCAATGTACTGCAGCTTTTGCTTTAGGAGTTTGATCACTTGCAAAACCATACAATGCCAAAACATGATTTTTGTTATTATTAATTATTGTTGGCACAGTTTGTTTTGTTGTTATTAATTTGGCATTGAATCTTGAACGTATTTTATGCACTAATTTATCAAAATATGGATTTTTAATTTGTTTATAAATACCATAAGCAACAAAATCAGAATAATAGTTCATAGAAATAATCCATTCATAACTAGCATAGTGCGAACATATAATCGCGACACTTTTTCCTTGTTTTTCGATTTCTTTATATACTTCTATGTTTTTAAAAACAAATCTTTTACAGATTTCTTCTTTTGAAATGTTCATTGTTTTAATCATTTCAAGAAACATATCACACATATGATGATAGAATTTTTTTTCTATAATCAATCGTTCTTTGTTAGATAATTTTGGAAGGGCCAAGGCTAAATTGTCACGAACTGTTTTTTTACGATAACCAATTATTCTGTAACTGACGAAATAAACCAAATCTGAGGTTATGTATAATAATCGAAAAGGAAGCATCGATATCACCCAAATAAAAGGGTAGGCAAGTAGATATATAAGATATTGCATTAATTCTAAATTTATGCAAAGATAAAAAATAATTATTTTCTTTATTCTTTGAAAATTCAGAAATGCTATTCCTGTTATGATAAATGATTATTGTGAAGTATTATCGTCTATGTTTCCATCTTTTATGAGTCCATAAATAGTATTCTGGAGCTTCATGGATTTGTTGTTCTACAAGCTTTAGAAAATTGTCTGTAATCTCATAGTTAGGCACTTCAGTGGCGTTTTTAGAAAGAATTTCAATAGTAGCTTCATAATAACCACGTTTTATCTTTTTTGTTTTTAGAAAAACAACATTCATATCATATTTTTTTGATAACATTTCGGCTCCGGTATGCACAGGAACTTCAATACCCATGAATTTTGCCCAATGGTAGGCACAACTTTCTCTTGGTGATTGGTCGCTTGCAAATCCATAAACGGATAGGTTTTTGTTTTTGCAATTCACTTCTATTGTAGGGATTGTTTCTTTTGTAGTTATTAAATGTGCATTAAATTTTGATCGAATAGAATGTATTAATTTATCAAAATATGGATTTTTAATTTGCTTATAAATTCCAAAACCTTTAAATTTTATATAATAATTCATTGATATAGCCCATTCGTAACTAGCGTAATGAGCACACATTAAAGCAATGCTTTTATCTTGTTTTTCTAACTCAGCAAAGATTTCAAAATTTTTAATGACATATCTTTTACAAATTTCTTTTTTTGAAATATTCATTGTTTTAACCATTTCAAGAAATATATCACACAAGTGCTGATAAAACTTTTTTTCAATAATTAAACGCTCTTTATTTGATAAATTAGGAAGTGCCAAGGTTAAGTTCTCTCGAACCGTTTTTTTACGATACCCAATTATTCGGTAAGCAACGAAATAGACTAAATCAGAAAACAAATATAATAAACGAAAAGGAAGCATTGATATTCCCCAAATTAGAGGATAAGCAAGCAAATATATGAGATATTGCATGTAATCAAAATTTTGTAAATCTAAATAAATAATAGCTTTTTTTATGTTCTTTCAAGACTAAGAAATCTGTCACTACTAGAACATAAGGATTGTTTTAAAATGCTATTTTTTATGTTTCCATCTTTTATGAGTCCATAAATAATACTCTGGAGCTTCATAAATTTGTTGTTCAACAAGTTTTAAGAACTGATCTGTTATTTGATAATTAGGTAATTCTTTTGCATTTTCAGTTATAATCTCCATAGTTCCTTCATAATAACCACGTTTTATTTTTTTTGTTCTTAAGAAAATTACGTTCATATCGTATTTTTTTGATAACATTTCAGCACCAGTATATACTGGTACTTCAATACCCATGAACTTTGCAAAATAGTTGGAAGGGTTCTCTTTTGGAGACTGGTCGCTTGCAAATCCATACGTTGATAAGTTTTTATTTCGGTAGTTATTTGCAATTATTGGGATTGTTTCTTTAGTGGTAATTAAGGTTGCGTTATATTTGGAACGAATAGAATGAACTAATTTATCAAAATATGGGTTTTTAATTTTTTTGTAAATACCATATCCTTTAAATTTTGTGTAATAGTTCATAGATACAACCCATTCGTAACTGGCATAATGTGCGCACATAATAGCAATACTTTTATCCTGCTTTTCTAGTTCGGCATATAATTCGAAATTTTTAAAGACATATCTTTTACATATTTCTTCTTTGGAAATAGACATTGTTTTAATCATTTCAAGAAACAAATCACAAAGATGATGATAGAATTTTTTCTCAATAATCAAACGTTCCTTATCCGATAAATGGGGTAGAGTCAACTTTAGATTTGTTCGTACCGTTTTTTTTCTATAACCAATAATTCGATAAAGAATAAAATATACAAAATCAGAAAATAAATATAATATCGGAAAGGGAAGTATTGAAATACACCATAAAAAGGGGTAAACAATTAGATAAATAATGAATTTCATTTTTTTGTTTTTCGCCAAATATAGGATATTAATCTGTTTTTGAATGTGCTTTAAGATTTATTTAATTATAATCAATTTTAAATACTTTTGAAAAAAAAGAATTACTTTGAATTCAGTCGTAGTAGTACTATTTGTAAATTAAATATTAGTTAGCTTTACAGTAAATTTTTAAAAACCTGCTTATTTATGAATATCATTTTGATTGTAATTATTGTGGCCAATGTATTAATTAGTTATAAAGGCTTTAATGATCTTTATTTTTTTAGAAAATATGAATTTCATGTTGGAAGTATTCGTGCCGGAGAGCAAATTCGAATGCTATCGTCTGGATTTCTACATGCAGATATAGGGCATTTATTTTTTAATATGTTAACACTTTATTTTTTTGCACCAGTCGTATTTAGTTTTTTGGGAAGCTTTTCATTCGTTCTCGTTTATTTTGGAAGCCTAATCTTTGGAAGTTTATTGACTATGTCTTTTCATAAGGATGATTATGGCTATAGGGCAGTTGGAGCTTCGGGTGCAGTAACTGGAGTATTATATTCTGCAATTTTATTGAATCCAGATATGATGTTGGGATTGTATTTTGTAATTCCAATTCCTGCCTATTTATTTGGTATTTTGTATTTATTATATTCAATTTATGGTATGAGAGCAAAAAATGATAATATTGGGCATACAGCTCATTTTGGAGGAGCGATAGGCGGATATATGATTACGCTATTAAGAAATCCTGAATTAATACAAGAACACACCTTAATGACCGTTTTGTTAGCAATCCCTATTGTTATTCTCTTTGGAATGGCAAAGATGGGTAAACTATAAATAATAATTTAAATTTTAAAAAGTATGAAAAAATCAATTGTATTCTTAGTTTGTTTATTTACTGTGCTTGCTTATAGTCAAGAAGTAAAACTGGTTCCTCAAATAAATGTTTCTGGAGAGGGAAAGATTAAAGTAGTTCCCGATCAAGTTATGATATTAGCTACAGTAGAAACTAAAGGAACAAATGCTAAAGATGTAAAAAAACAAAATGACCAGCAAATGGAAGCTGTTATAAAATTGATTAAAACTATGAATTTAGCTCCTGCTGATTACAAAACAAAAAGAGTCTCTTTGAATCCGCAGTATGATCCTGAGAAAAAGAAGCATACTTATAATGCAACACAAACTATCGAAATTCTATTGAAAGATTTGTCAAAGTATGATGAATTAATGGAAGGATTAGTAGATCAAGGAATCAATAGAATTGATAATGTTACTTTTCAATCTTCAAAATTAGCCCAATACCAATCTGAAGCACGAAAACAAGCTATGAAGGACGCAAAAATGAAAGCTGAAGACTATGTGTCTGTTTTAGGGCAAAAAGTTGGCTTAGCAACTGTTGTTACAGATAACTCACAAAACTATTATCCACAACCTGTGTATGGCGAAATGAGAACTATGGCAATGAAATCTGATAGTGCTGCGCCAAGAGAAACAATGGCTGTGGGAGAGATTGAGATAGTAGCTAATGTAAGTGTTAGTTTTAAACTAGAGTAGAGTTTAGTATTTTTGAATCAATCAAAAATTGAAATAATCCAATTTTACAAAAAAGTGCTTGAATTTCAAGCGCTTTTTTTTATGATTTAATTTCATTTCTAAGTTTGCTTCTTTTTTTACCATAAATGAAATAGATTATAAAGCCAATTGCCAACCACATAAAAAGTCGTAACCAAGTCCTCTTTAGGTTAATCAAATTATTTACATAGTCTGTAACTTTTAAATTTGATCCAAAAGAGATGATTTTTTTTTTTTTTTTTTTTTGAATTTAAAGCAAAAAAAAACGTTTCAATTGCTTGAAACGTTTTTGTGGGGAGAGCAGGATTCGAACCTGCGAAGTTCACACAGCAGATTTACAGTCTGCCCTCGTTGGCCGCTTGAGTATCTCCCCAGACCTTATTTGGTAACGTTTATTTCGTTATCCGGGTGCAAATATAGACACACTTTTTAGTTCTACAAACTTTTTTAGCACTTTATTTTAGTATTATTTTTAATGTATTGGTATTGAATAAAATAAAAAATCTCCACGAGGGAGATTTTTTATTTTGAACTACTAAATTGGTTTATTTACCTAATAATTCTATGATTTTTGTTTTAAGTTCATCGCCTCTTAAATCTTGTGCAACTACATTTCCTGATTGATCAAGAATAAAAGTTGCTGGAATAGATTCTACTTTGTATTGCTTGGCAATTGGTTCTTCCCAACCTTTAAGATTTGAAACCTGTGTCCAAATTAATTTGTCTTTTGCGATAGCATCTTTCCATTTTACTGGATCTTCATCTAAAGAAACACCAATTATATTAAGACCTTTTGAATGTAATTCATTATAAATAGCAACTACATTTGGATTTTCTTTTCGGCATGGACCACACCAAGAGGCCCAAAAATCAACGATCGTAACTTTTCCTAAACTTTCTTTAAGGCTAATTGTCTTGCCTTCTGGATTAGGAGCAGAAAAATCTGTTCTTCATTTAGCTGCTGGAGCAACTGGAGCTGCTGTAGCACCAACTGAAGGCGTTTTTAATGAAGCAATTTTTGTTTTTACAGCTTTACCGTGTTTAGAGTTTTTCAATGACTCATCTAAGCTATTGTACATAGTTTCAATTTTTTTAGAATCTACAGCAGGGTCATTACTCATTCCTTCAATAATTAGTACACTAATAAAAGCTTTAGGATGTGTATTTGCATAATCAACATATTTAGCTTTTGAAGTTGCACCAATTTCAGTTTGAATTTTAGTATATTCTTTCATCAAACCATTAATAGTTGCTGTATCCTTAGCTTGTTGAGCCATTTGCATTTTTTGCATATTAGCTGTTTGAAAAGCCATTAAAGGTTTTTGTATTTTAGTTATTTCTTCATTAAATTTCACATACTCATCATTATTATAAGTACCAGAAATTTTAGATTTTTGAATAGTATCTTTATTTACAAGAACTGTAATATCTCCATTTTCTAAGATAAATGGAATTTTACCTTGTGCTCCTTCGATTTGTAAAGTATGGAAAGATGGTTCAGTTACTTTTCCTTTGATTTCAAATTTTCCGTTTTCAATTTTTACTGTATCAACAGCAATCAATCCCATTCCTTTCTCGTCTTGAGTCTCTAGGATAACAGTTTTTCCATTTTCAAATCCAGTAGCAGTTCCTGAGATAGTGTATTTGTCTTTGCTACAAGAAGTAAGTAAAGCTGTAGCGGTAAGAAATAAAATAATTTTTTTCATTTTTATTAGTTAATTGTTTTTAAGATTACAAAAGTATTTAAAATTATAAATTAACAATAACTTTAGTCCCTAAATTTATGTTATAATTTTCTAGTATTTCAAGTTGTTAAAAATAAGAAAATACAGTGTTTATAATTTTATTTTATTAATAAATGATAAGAATTTCTCGTTTAAGAAGTGAGCATTCTTAATCTTTTTTGAAGATAAAAGTATTTTTGTTTAATAGGCAGTTTTTGATTTTTAATGATTAATAAACAATTTAGTTGTTATATTCATGTAAATAAGACTCAATATGTTCAATTTCATTTTGAGTAATTGTAATATCTAAATTTACACCCCTTAAGTCTTTGTGTAAATAAGAACAAACAGGATTATCTTTTAATTTTAAATCAATATCAGCTTTGACCTCTTGCAGCTTTTCAATTGTTTTTAAAGCATTTTTGTACTGTTTTTGATAGTTGTTAATTTTAGCATCCATTTTTTTCGGTTAAGTTAATGTCTATTGGGTTTGCTAATTTATTAAAAAACTTGTTAAAAAAATGTTAAGTAAAATCTAATTTAAGTTTTATCTATTTGCTATCAAATATTTACATTTTAAAATAAAAAAAGCACCCTATTAAGAGTAGTAGTGGTCGGAAGAAATTCCGGCCACTTATGTTTTAAAGACTTTTGAAGGATCTCCACCTGCCAACGTTATCATTATTGCAGTAATAAGTTCTCTAAGTTCCAAAACAAATCTTCTTTTAGCGGTTTTATAACCAATATTATTTGCTTTTTTATATATAAGGATAAGCATTGCTACAATTAAAGTCATATAAACCATTACTTCTATTCCATTTTTGCTGAGTGAAACAAGATGACTAAAATTGAGTTCTTGTTTGATAAATCTAAAAAAACTTCAATATCCCATCTTTTCCTGTAATAATCAGCAACTTCTTTAGCAGTAAGTTGAAAATCATTAGTAATAAACCAAAAAGCTTTTTCGGGATTTTGTTTGTTTTTCACAACCACTAGCCTGAATTGATTATCGACTTTTTCTTGGCGATGATGTGTGTTCCCTCGCTTGTTTTTTATTGGAACACCTGTGTAAAGGTTGACAATACTGTCTTGAATTAAGATATTTTCTCCAATATCTAAATCCTGATTTTCCTGAATCAAAGACCGTATTTCTTGATGTTTTCGGTTTTCCTTAGACCTGATAACAAATTTGATATTCTTTTTATCAAAGTCTTTCATAGTTCGGATGGATTGAATACCTCTGTCGATAATGTAAATATTGCTATGTTCAGTATCTTTTTTTACTTGATTTAAAATAGCTTCGGGAAGAGCATTATCTTCTGCTGAATATCTTTGAGCATTAAATATCTCAACACCAGAAGGAAGAATTCCGTCAAAGGAAACACTATATTTTATAAGTTTTTTACCGCTTTTTTGATCAATACCTTCTTTGAGTTTTCCAGCAGCTTCTGCAACAATGGTACTATCTACCCGAATTAAATTATACTTGCCTCTTTCTAACTGATTGTAACTCTCAGAAAAACGATCATACATACATTCAAAAATTTCTTTGAAATAACTCGCATCAATCTTCGAGAGTCTCTCTGAAATTGAACTTCTTCGGATAGTTTCTGATTCATCCAAGTTAAATATAGATTTAAAACCTGAATAGTTAAAGGTGTCTTCCAATGTTCGTTGGCTGAGCTTTTCGTTATCCATTATAGAATATAAAAGCAGATAAAATACTTTTTTGCCATGAAGAACTTTTGAATAATGATCTACTTTAGTACTGGTGGAAAGATGGGATAAGAGAGCCTCTGGAATGAAGCCTAATAATTCTTTAACGGATACTTTGTGGTCTTTAAAATTTGCCATAGATTACTGATTTACCAGTAATAAATATACGTAAAATTAATACTATAAACAAGAAAAATCTCGTTAAATAAATAATTAAAAACAAAAAAAAGTCGGAAGATTTTCTTCCGACCATGACTACCCTATTAAGAGTGCTTTTTTTATTTTAAATTTAAAACTATTCTTGGTTGATCGTTTTTCTCCAAGGAAAAGCATTAAATATATGTCTTTTTGCAAATCTTCCAGGAGAATCTGCGTTAACCATTTTTACATAAGTAGCTTTAGGTACACTAATGTATTCATAAACACTACCGTTTGAGAAATTAACGATCAATCTACCTTCAACAAACTTGTAGTCTGTTATAGTTGCTGTAGTCGTTGTTTCAGTATATTCAGGTAAAAGTTGTTTGATTGTCTCTGCGTTGATACTTACTAAGAAATGGTAAGCTTCAATTATTCTTTTACTGTTTTCTTCAGCTTCTTTTAAACCAGCTTCATCACCTTGAAATTTATCAGGATGTGCATCTTTCATCGCATTACGATAGATGGTTTTCAATTCTTTAAGCTCTACTGTTTTTTCTACATTAAGTAGTTTGCGGTATTCAACTATTTTTTTCATAAATAAGGTAACTACTTGTCTTTTACTATTCAACCAAACTAAACTGGTTAAAAATCGACAATTTTTTGCAAAGGTACACTTTTTTTTAACTTTTTAGTTTAGTGCAAAAAAAAAATCAAAAAAAGTGTCTTTGATTTTTTTTAATAATTTAAAACCATAAATAGCTGTTATTCAGATTTCCTGTTTGCTTTATCGAAGTTTTTAGATTTCTTAGGGTATCTATTATAACTAATGTCACTTGGGTTTTCAATGATACTTTTTATGGTGATCCAATCTCCAAGTTCGTGTCTTTGAGCCATTTTAAAGTCTAAAAGATATTCTCCACAAAAATAATTTTTGTTTTCGTCTTGCTCCATTATTCCTGTAAAAACACCTTTTTGAGGCATTTTATCTTCTGCTGATTTGGTCATATTCTTTATGTTTTATTTCAATTTCTGTGACAAAGTTACACAATTATTGATGAAGATAGCTAAATAGAAGTTGTAATTACTTTTTCGAAAAAGGTAAATGGTGACATGCCTAATAGGTATTAATTTTGGTTGTTTTTTAAATGATTTGCTTGATATTACAGTTTGTGACTACCTTTGTTACATGAAAAAATTGTTTCGTCCGAGTCCAAAATCTTTTAAAAATACGTTTTGTGTTTTTCATGAAGTGCTGCCTGAAAAGATAGCGGGAATGCAGGTGCAATATGATAGTCAGTCGGGGAGTAAATATTATTATACAAAAAATGGAATGTATCGTCTTTCAAATCATTGGGGACGTTTGGCTAATAGTAAATGGCGTTTAGAGCCTATGGAACCCGAAACAGAGTCTAAGTTTAAAATTGGTTTTGCTTCTTGGAATGAGTTTTATCCCGATAATGCAGAAGAAGAATTGTACTATTTGGAGGCTAATTTCACAAAGAAAAAGGTGAATTATCAGCACCGAAATAACCCTGTATATGATGGAAAAGCTATACTTAGAACAAGTTTCGAGACAGGAAAAAAAATTAAGCAAATTAGAAATTTATTTGAACTTACGTCATGGGCTAAGTATTTTGATTATAATGATATTGATGAGTTACGCAAAGAAATTATCGATGAGCTCATTTTTACAAATAAAACATTGGAAGAAATAAAAAGAGAAATTGGCTAATAGTTAGCTGTTATTAATGTTAAGTCATTATTATTAATAGGTTTTACCAAATAGGCAACTATTTCAGGATAATGTTTTGCTTTGTTTTTGTCTTCAACTGCAATTGATGAGCTCACAATATATATTTGAATTGTTTCATTGATTTGTTCTTTTAAGACTACCATCTCAGCCATAAACTCCCAACCATCCATAACAGGCATATTTATATCCAAAAGTATTATATTAGGAAGAGTTTCTTTTTCTTCTAGTTTCTTTTTGAAATCATCGATAGCTTCTTTTCCGTTTTTAAAACTCAAAACATTTAAAAATAATTCTGATTTTTTGATCATTTTATTAACAATAATTTGATATATTGGATCATCATCAATAACCCAAATGGTCATGTGTTTCATATAATTTCTATTTTAAAGGTTGCGCCATGATTAAGTTTGCTTTCAACAGATATTGTTCCTCCCATTGCTTCTATTTGATTTTTTGTAATAAATAATCCAACTCCTTTTGATGTTCTATCATTAGTAAAAGTTTTGTATAATCCAAAAATCTTATTTCCATATTTTTCTAAATCTATGCCTATACCATTATCTGAAATTTGAAGGAAATTTTTATTCTTTTTTGTGATCCACTCTAAAATGATATTAGGTTTTCTGTCTGGATGACTATAGCGAATTGCATTTGAAATAAGGTTATATAGAGTACTTTCTAGATAAGCTGGATTATAATTGATTATTAAATCTTCTGGTATCAAATTGATGATTGAAACTTCTCTCAATAAAATTTGTTTGGAAAATATTTTCATCACATTGTCTACACATTCTTTTAAATTCAAAGATTCTATTACGAGGCTTATGTTGGTTCGTATATTAATCACCTCATTTAAATGAACCATTGTTTCGTTAAGTAAGTCTGAAACGGACACCAATAAATCCATTAATTCTTTTTTTTCTTGCTCTGTTTCAGCTTCTTTAATCAAGGTTACAATTGAAGCAATATTACTGGTGTGGGATCTTAAATTATGAGAAATTATATAAGAAAAATTTAAAAGCCTTTCATTTTGTCTAGAGACCAAATTGAATGAGTTATTTAAATCATTTTCTATATTCTTAGATTTTGTAATATCAATCATTATTCCATGAAGACCGACGGCTTTTCCTTCTTGAAAAACAAGATTTACCATATCACGCATCCAAATTACAGACCCATCTTTACAAATCATTCTATATTCAAAATCGTGATTTAGATTTTCTTTGGTTTTTGTTTCACAATATTCTAATGCCCATGTTCTATCTTCGGGATGAATATGATTACCCCAAAAATTGGGATCACTAATCCATTCTTCTGAAGTATAACCTAAGATTTGTTCAACTTTTTTACTGACAAAAGTAAATGAAAAGGTTTCAATATTGCATTCCCAAACGATTCCATCTATTGCATTGATAAGAGACTCAACTTTTTGCTGTGAATCAATAATCATTTTTTCATTATTTTTTCTAAAAGTAATATCCTCCGTAGATATAATTATTCTATCCATTGTTTTTTCATGCCCTAAAACTGCATTCCATCTAAAATTAATATCTATAGACTCTCCATTGCTGTTTTTTATTTTAGAATCATAGGTTAGCTGATTATTGCTTTGTGTAATAGCAATTAGTTGTTTGTTAAAATCTATAAGTGTATCATTATCAACTACCATTTTTAAATTATAAGCCAGCATTCGCTTTGTTTTTATATTAAGCAACTGTAAACATTTATAATTTACTGAAATAATTTTAATAAGAGAAAAACATTCATTTGTTACTTCTGGGTGTTCTTTTAGATAGTTAGCAACAAATATTGGCTCTTTAGCAATTAAATTTAAATCATTAAGATGATTTTTTACCAAAGACATATCAACCTCCCATAGTGGAATAGGAGAGTTTTTAAATAAACTTTTAAATTGTTTCTCACTATCTTTAAGATTATCAAGAATTTGCTTTTGCAATGTTATATCCTCAATAATTGCAATGTTAGTATTTAAATTTTCATTTACACTAAAAAGAGATGATACAATTAAATTTGCCCAAACAGTATTTCCATTTTTAGTTATGTATCGTTTTTTTAAAGAATAATCAGTATCATTTTTATCTATTAATTCTCCAGAAACTGATTTATTTATTATTAAGTCTTTGGGATGTGTTATAGATTTATAATTTTTTAATTTCATTTCTTGTTCAGAATAGCCAATCAATGCACAAAATTTCTTATTAACCTCTATAAAACCCCCTGTATCTTTTCTTATTAGAGCAATTCCTACTGGTGCTTGATCAAAAATAGTTTTAAATTTTATTTGACTATTTAAAATCATTTCTTCTTGAATATCAACTAATTGTTGTAATCTTCTTGGTCTATCTAATAAAATCGTTATCAAAGTTCCAAATAGTAATGATAAAGTAAAACCTAGAATAGAAGGAAGATATAGAACCGAATAATTATTAGTTTGTTTTTTAGCAATAAGATATAACTTCCAATTTCCATCAGGGATTCTTATAGAAATTTGTTTGTTATTAAAATTTTCTCTTCGAAAAGGAAGAAAAAAATCTTCTTTATTGGTATTCGGATTTACTTTTGAAAACTGAAAATAGTATTTACTAGTGTCAATTGTATTGATTCCAGATATTTTTAATAAATTTTCTAATTTAATAATGACAGCTGAGAATCCCCAAAATTTATTTTTTTTGTAAACAGGTAATCGTCCAACAATTCCAATGCCTCCTTGTTTTAAATATAAAGGTCCAGCAAAATACATTCTTTTATTAATAATAGATTTTAAAGCTTCTTTTTTAAGACTTGGATTTTTTAAAATATTTAGATTTAAAGCAAATTGATTTTCTTGGAAAGGGAAAACGTATTTAATAATTCCATTTGGTACCAATTGAACAGCACTAATACACTTGTTAGAAGCCAAGAGTTGTGAACTTATAGATTCAAAATTCTCAGGAATTCCATTGTCATTAATTGTTAAGGCTAACGTAAGAGTAGATGTATAACAACTTTTTAAATTTTGATCAATATTTTGATGTAAATTTTCGAGAACAGTTTGCATCTCATAGTTCTTATTTTCATTGAGGATATGAATACGTTGAAAGATAACAAACGAAACTACTAAGCTTAGAATAAAAAAAAACAAAAGTCCTACAGTTTTAGGTTTATTCAAAAACCATCGAAAATATTTAGGCCATTTATTTTTGTATTTCATATGTTTTATAAATAAATGTAAAAAAAGATTGCAATTCTAGGTAAGCTCGGAATTTTCAATCATAAAGATAGCATTTATAGCATTTAAACGAAAAAAAATAACCGAAATTTTGATTGGTAGTAGATATGAAGACTTTTGTTTGTTAAAGTAAAATAGCAATCCTTTCAATAATAAAGTCGAAATTTGCATTTTCTAATATCTTTTTTATTTTAAATTGAAATATAATACATAAACATTATGAGTAGAAATAACGAAGGAAATATAAAAAAACACAACGATAAACTGCATAAGGCTCAGAATAAAGCCAAACAAGCAGAAAGGGATCGTAAAGAAAAATTAAAACAGATTACTAAAAAATTTAATGAAGATAAAGCTTCAGAAAATGACTAATTATTTTTATAATGGATGTAACTAAATTTGACGAATTAAAAAACGGAGTTCAAGAAATAATTGACTTGATTGCAGTTAAAAATGCAAAAGAAGCTAATAATAAATTGGTGGAAGTTAGCGAGGAATTAGACGAAATTTTAGATCATACTGATGAAGATGAAGAACTAAGAGAAATTAGTAAATTTCAAGTGTTATTAAATCAACTACAACAAAAAATTGTTTCACTTCAGTAAATTTCAAAATTAATTTTATACAATTATGGCTTCTGAAAATTGCTATTGTGGTGCTGCTAAACCTTTTGATGTGTGTTGTAATCTTTATATCAATGGAATTCAAAAAGTTCCAACAGCTTTAGCTTTAATGAAATCTAGATATTCCGCCTATGCAACACATCAGGCAGATTATTTATTAGCAACTACACACAGTTCTGAAAGAAAACATTATTCCCGAGAGGAAATTTTAAAATGGGCTACTTCCAATCAATGGCAAAAACTTGAAATTATTTCGGCTACCGAAAATACAGTAGAATTTAAAGCTTATTTTAAAGACGAGAATAATGTAAGTCAAGTACATTATGAATTTTCTAACTTTAAAAAGGAAAATGACATTTGGTTTTATGTAGATGGAAAGTTTAAATAAATGTAAATACAAAAGATTATGAAAAAAGCAATTCAATTACTAGTAATCGCTTTGTTTTTCATTTGTTGTAAAACAAATTCATCAGCTCCAAAAATAGTTGAAAATAATGAACCTACTTTTGCATATAAACAGCAAATAGAAAATTTAGAAAAGGGAATTTATTTTAGGGCAAATGGAAATGAACCCGATTGGAGTTTAAAAATATCTGAAAAAACTATTGAATTTGCTTCTTCGAAACAAGGTTATGAAGCTTTGAATGGTAACCATGTTGAACCAATTCGTGGTATAGATGCTAATGTCAAAATGTATCAAGTTTCTACAGAAGCAGGCACTATGACAATCCAAATCATGCAACAAGAATGCGTAAATAAGATGTCAGGTGATAAATCTTCTTATTCAGTTCAAATAGAAATTCTAAAAAAAAATCAATCAATACATTTATTAGGGTGCGGAAATTATATTACCGATCCTCGTTTGCATGATATTTGGGTTTTAGAAAAACTTAATGGAGAAAATGTTACTGTAGAGAACTTCACAAAAGAATTACCCAATCTTGAAATAAACAGTACTACCAATACATTTATGGGATTTTCAGGTTGCAATAAAATGGGAGGGAGTATTTTTTTCGAAAAAGGATTACTTCGATTTACTAATGTTGTAACTACTGAAATGGCTTGTAGAGAAAATAACAAAGAAGCTATTTTTCTAAAAGCTTTGCAAAGTACTACTAATTATAAAGTTGAAAATTTACGATTAACACTTGCTAACCCATCTGGAAGTGAATTGGTTTTCAGAAAAGTAGATTAATAGTTCATTTTTCACACTACCTTTTAACTTAAAATTATAAATTGTTTGTTGCTCGTTCATTTAAAAATAATCTAAATTTATATTTATGAACGATACAGTTAAAAAAGGATTTTATTTTAAGACTTACGAAGCTCCATTTCAATCACCATTTGATAAACTCTTTGCTATTTTCAAGGAACTTATCACGCACACTTCTGGTGATTTTGATGAAGCTATCAATTGGTTACGCGAATTGGACAAAGAATACAAACTAACTGATTCATCCTATACTATCGATGACTTTATTGAGGATTTAAAGAAAAAAGGATACATCCGAGAAGAACTCAAAGATGACGGAACATCTGGGACCGGAATAACTGCAAAAACAGAGCGTGCCATTAGACAACAAGCTTTGGATACTATTTTTGGAAATTTAAAAAAATCAGGGACAGGTAATCACAAAACAAAGCACGTAGGTAATGGTGACGAACATACAGGAGAGTTTCGGGAGTTTCATTTTGGAGATGGTTTAGAACGTATTTCGCTTACAGAAAGTTTACGAAATGCCCAAATAAATAATGGTGTAGCCGATTTTATTCTTACCGAAAATGATTTAGTTGTTGAAGAAACTCAGTATAAATCTCAAATGAGTACAGTTCTGATGATTGATATAAGTCACAGTATGATCCTTTATGGTGAAGATCGAATTACTCCAGCAAAAAAAGTAGCTATGGCCTTGGCCGAATTAATAACTACTCGTTATCCCAAAGATACACTGGACATATTAGTTTTTGGAAATGATGCCTGGAAGATTACTATTCAGGATTTACCATATTTAAAAGTTGGTCCTTATCACACCAATACCGTTGCTGGTTTACAATTGGCAATGGATTTGCTGAGACGAAAAAAAAATACTAATAAGCAAATTTTCATGATTACCGATGGAAAACCCAGCTGTGTAATAGAGAAAGATGGCTCATATTACATGAACAGTAATGGCTTGGATCAATACATCGTAGATAAATGCTATACTCAGGCTCAACAAGCAAGAAAACTACATATCCCGATAACCACTTTTATGATCGCTAATGATCCTTATTTGCAAAAATTTGTAGACCATTTTACAGAAGCAAATCAAGGAAAGGCTTTTTATACTGGCTTAAAAGGTTTGGGTGAAATGATTTTTCAAGATTATGAAACGAATTAAATAACCTTCGACAATTTAAACACTATAGTTAATGGAAATTGAAAATATAAAGACATTAGGAGAATTAAGAAAATCTGGATATGAAACTAAAGGAATCAAAGACGAATTACGTCATAATTTAAGAGAGAAAATTAAATCAGGATTACCCACTTTTGAAGGAATACATGGTTTTGAAAACACTGTTATTCCTGAGTTGGAGCGAGCTATATTATCTCGCCATAATATTAATTTATTAGGACTTCGTGGTCAGGCAAAAACAAGATTAGCACGTAAAATGGTTGAGTTATTGGATGAGTATATCCCATTTGTAACTGGTTCCGAAATAAATGATGATCCATTTCAGCCGTTATCCCGTTTTGCAAAAGATATCATTACAGATAAAGGCGATGATACTCCAATTTCATGGTTACACCGAAGCGATCGATTTTTCGAGAAACTTGCAACTCCAGATGTAACTGTCGCCGATTTAATTGGTGATGTAGATCCTATAAAAGCAGCAAATTTAAAGTTGTCTTACGCCGATGACCGAGTGATTCATTTTGGAATGATTCCAAGAGCCAACCGTTGTATTTTTGTCATTAATGAATTGCCCGATCTTCAAGCTCGTATTCAAGTAGCTTTATTTAATATCCTGCAAGAAGGTGATATACAAATTAGAGGGTTTAAATTAAGAATGCCTCTTGATATGCAGTTTGTGTTTACTGCAAATCCCGAAGATTATACTAATAGAGGCAGTATAGTAACACCGCTTAAAGATAGAATTGGCTCACAAATCCTGACACATTATCCGGAAACCATCAAAAATGCGCGAACTATTACGACTCAAGAAGCTAAGTTGGATTCAAACCAGGTCGATTTAGTACATATTCCTTCTTTGGCCAAGGATTTATTAGAACAAATCAGTTTTGAAGCTAGAGAAAGTGAATTTATTGATAATAAAAGTGGAGTGAGTGCTCGTTTAAGCATAACTGCTTACGAAAATTTATTGAGTACTGCGGAACGACGTGCTTTACGATTGGGATCAGAACATACAACATTACGTTTGTCAGATTTTATGGGAATCATTCCATCGATTACTGGTAAAGTAGAATTAGTTTATGAGGGAGAACAGGAAGGAGCTGCAGTTGTAGCACAACACTTAATTGGAGATGCAATCCGTACTTTTTTCCCAGCTTATTTCCCTAAAATTGAAAAATTAGAAAAGCAAGATCAAAAAACAGCTTATTCTGATTTATTAGATTGGTTTTTTACAGAAAGTGGTTTTGAATTATTAGACGATTGTACCGATGCCGATTATAAATCTATTCTGGACAGTATAACTCCTTTGGATAAATTAATAAAAAAATATCAGCCCGATTTACCAAAAGAAGACACTTATTTTATGAAAGAATTTGTTCTTTGGGGATTGGTAGAATACAAGAAACTGAGCAAAGATAGATTTTCTGAAGGTTATCAATTTAAAGATACATTCGGTAGTTATATAAGCAGATTATAAAAATATTTTAATCTATAGTCAATAATAAAAAGGGATTAACTTTATTTAAAAAGGTTAATCCCTTTTTTTAGCTTATCTATTTTTGGGGACCTTACCATACTATATTATTTTACTTCCAATACTTTTTGGCTATAATAGGCTATTTCCGATGTTATTTTTCCTTTATCATTAAAAGTATCAATGAACATCATTGGTAATGTTATATTTTTTTTATCTGATTTTCGAATTAATCTAATCTTCCACCAAGATTGAACCACTCTTGCGTCTTCTAATTCATAATGTAGATAATCTGGATACCCAACTTGATCAATACTAATTAAATCAAAAGATTCGAACATTTTTTTATCCATTTCTTTCTGTTCAGCCAAAGTTGCTCCTTTATCATTATCGGGCGAATTAATATCATAGAAAATAGCTTTGTCATCAAAAAAACTATATGCTTTATCAAAATCTTTATTTTCAAAAGCATGAACACTTTTTCTAACAGAATTTATATATTCATGATGATTGAAGATTTGACCATTGGTTCTTTCAGTTAAACTTTGATTAATTTCATCATTTACAGTACTAGTAGAATAGTTAATCAACATTTTGATTTTATTATTTTTATCTACAGTATATAAACGATGAAGAGGTCTGTCAATTTTTACACCTGTTTCTTTATCAACACCTTTTACATCTTCCCATGTCTGAACCCAAACCACATCTTTTTGATTATCATCTTTATATTCGAGTGCATCAGGATAAGCACCTTTAGAACGTTTAATACTCAAATAATCAATATAATCTTTCCATGATTTAACATTTTTTAAAAAAGCTGCTTTATCCATTCCTTTATCATCCTTGTTTGTCGAAGTGCCACTATAGTATTTAAAATCATCAGTTAAATAACTGGCTACTTTATCAGCATCACCACTAACAAATGCTTGTGTAAAAGCCTCTACAGTTGTTATTGCGGGATGTTCAACATATATAGTTCCATTTGACTTTTTTTGAGAGTAAGTGATGCAGGTTGCAATCATCAATACAATAGTAATTTCTTTTTTCATGTTTATTTATATTTTTAGTTAAAAATCAAATAAATTTAATTAAAATTAACTGATTTTCAATTGATTATGTAATGCTTTTAAACGTCGAAATTGTGGTTTTAATCCCTGTTATTTACTGTTTCGATGTATTATTAAAAAATTGAGTATAAAAAACATTCCTTAATTTTAAATTTAAGAAATCGCGTTACCGATTTTAATTAGTCTACCTTGTCCCGTTGGAACAATTTTCATTCCTTCACAATAGGATATGATAAATAATTTTGAGACTTTAATTTCGACTTATATAGAAAATAGAGTAGGAATATCGGAACATTTTTTAAGTAATGATTTGGCTAATAACCTAAAACAGAACTTAAAAACATTAAATGATAATAGCAAATTAGCTATGGCTGGAATTGGAAATTCTGAAAAGCTTGCATTTAATGGCGCCATTCGCAGTGATTCAATTTATTGGCTGGATAAAAAACACAACAATCAATTCGAAAATGAATTTTTTCTGCAAATAGAAGCATTTATAAGCTATCTCAATGAAAGTTGTTATGCTGGAATCACTGGTTATGAATTTCATTATTCACTATATGAAACTGGAGATTTTTATTTAAAGCATTTGGATCAATTCAAAAATAACCCAAGCCGAAAATACTCTATGATTAGTTATTTAAATAGTGATTGGCAAGAAAGTGATGGAGGAGAGTTGCTCATTCATCAATTGAATAACAATCAAAAAATAAGTCCAACTCAAGGTAAAACAGTTTTTTTTAAAAGTGATGAACTTGTACATGAGGTTTTGGTCACTCAAAATACAAGAATGAGTATTACTGGCTGGCTCAAGAGTGATTATTAGTATTACTTTATTTCTAAAACTATGATTTTCTGTTGCTTTGTATGTATAAATTCTCTAAAACTTGTGAAGCTTCATTATCTGAATTTGCCGAAAAACCAGAAACAAATACTCCTTTTACTCCTGCAATAGAAACTATACCATAAACTACCGATTCTTCATCTGGGTCGGAATCCCCTTCATAACGATATACATGTTCTACTGCATAATCCTGAGGATTGGCGATAATAATTTCATAATGAAGATTAAAATCATGAAGAAAACCTTTTTCTTTTAAATCTTCTAGAGCTTCTAAAACAGTGGTATAATGATAGGTTGGTTTCATGATAAATAAAGAATAAATAGTTTTAATTAAAGGTAACTGTTTTATTTCTAAACTGTTGTAAAAGTATTGTTAAAGTAAAAGTGTAATTCTTGTCAAGCCCTAATTAATATTGTAGATTTGCACCGCAGACCGCCTTATCGTCGTCTCGTCTTTATGGACGGGAGGGAGGAAAGTCCGGACACCATAGAGAAGCATAGCGGGTAACCCCCGTCGGTTTCGAGCAATCGAAATTAGGACAAGTGCAACAGAAAGTATGTACAGGTAATGCTGTAGTGAAACCAGGTAAACTCTATGCGGTGAAATATCAAGTATATCAGCATTTAAGGGCTTCTCGTCCGTTGTTGAAGGGTAGATAGCTTGAGCTTATGAGTAATTATAAGTCTAGATAAATGATAAGGTATCGTTAGTAATAACGAGAACAGAATCCGGCTTATAGGTCTGCTTTTTCTTAAAAAATCCTTTTTTGATAATATAATTCTTGTCCCATTGTTAATACATTTGTATATATACATATGTTTAAAAAAACGTATAGAACTATTATGTTTTTTTTAAACATATAATTATTGTAATATTATTCATTTTAATTCTTATTTTTGGCAAAATTCTTGTTAAAAAAATAAATGAAATATTTAATCAATAGAGGTAAACCTAAGTTAATTTTTGAGAATTTTGAAGTGTTCCAAAACAGCACTTCTAAATATTCGAAATAAAAAATACCACATCATATAATAAAATAATTTATAAATAATTTTAAAAAAAATGATGAATTACATAAAATTACATACAATTTTAATTGCAACAATTTTTTTGACAATATTGTCAAGTTGTGAAAATACTACAGATCTAGAAATTAAGAATCAAAATAACAATCTTTCAGATCTAGAAATACAAGATGGGACAATTAAATTACAAAATAAAACTGCTTTAAAGAATATTTTAAATTCATACAAAGTTAATATTGAAAATCAAAATGAATTTAATAATAAAATACGAAAAATTCAAAGTGAAGGTTTTAAACCATTAACGCCGATTTTTGATGAAAATGACACAGAAAATATTCAGCAGTTTTTAGCACGAAAAAAGGATAGAATTCAGAAAAGGAATTTAGAGTTTGGTCTTGCCTCTAAATCTTCAGAGTCCGATGCTGAAATTGAATTTGATGATGAACTAATTCCTGATCCTTCATTTGCAGCTCTTTTAAATGAAGATAGAGAAATATATGTTGGTGATAGTTTATATAAATATACTGAAATGGGAATGTATTTTTGTCTAATTAAAGATCAACAAAAATTAAATAATTATTTAAATAAATTAAGTTCAACTTCAAGGAAAATTCAAATTACCAATAGACCAGTACCTTGCCCTGAAATATTTATGAAATCTACTACCAATAAAGTAATTTCTGAATTAACAGAAGTTAGTACTGGAATAATGCTATTTATCCCAGCAGGAAATTGTGGAGGTGGAAATGATGATAGTGGTATCCCTATTCCTCCAGTCCCAAGACTAACTTTTCCAACACCACCTTCTCCAAGATTGATTAAGCAAAACTTAGAAATTTGTACAATACAAAAACAAGGATTTTTTGAAAAAATATTTGGAGAAACAGAATCCGATGAAGATTATTACGATGATAATAAAAGAGTGAAAACAAGTTTTTGGAATCAAAATTATTATATATTTAGTTCAATTGGTTGTAGTGTTCGTTTTCAAAAAAGAGTCAAAATTTTAGGGATCTCTGGTTGGCAAAAATCTTATGCGGAACAAATTGAACTTGGTATCAACAACATACAATATGATTATAAATTTAATGTACCTATGTTTAATAATGTTTTATATGTAAGTGGTCCAACTGTTTATTATGAATATAAAGGAGTAAAATATAATCAAACTGGGCAAGTTATACCAACGCTACCCACAGATAATCCTGGTTGGCCATTTAGTACAGATAGTAATCAAAATGTTGTTGATATTTATATATTTAATAATGATTTTACAATATCTGATCCACAAGCAAATAAGCTTTTCGATCAAGGACTTAGAGTAATAGCTAATTCTTTATCGAACCTTAATCCTGCTAAAGCAGAATTACAAAAAAGTTTGGATTCTGAAAATTTAAAATATAATATTTTAAAGGCTGTTCCATTTAGTAATAAAGTAACTTTTGCTACAATGGGTGTAAAATGGACAAATAATGACGATAATGCCATAACTCATTATTTTGACAGTAATTTTCTTTTGACATGGAAATCAGATTATAAGGATACGGCTGATTATCTCAAAGGATTAAAGGGGTCAACGGCATATTCTAATGTTACAGCAGATATTTATGCAGCAGCTTTGCACAATGGACAATGGAAAGGACGCAGATTAGTAACTGATAAAATCAAATAAACTTTATTTTCTTGCCAAATTAATTTGGCAAGAAAATTTTAAAAATTTTTCTATGAAAAAATATGCATATGTTTTATTAAACTTGATAATATTTTCGAATTTGTATTCTCAAGACTCTCCATCTGTTGAAAAAAATCAATTTAAAATAAACATCTTATTACCAGGTTTCGTTTATGAACATGGTTTTACAACAAAAAACACACTTTATTCAGAAATTAGTTTTGGAATAGGTTACAGAAATAATGATTATTATGGTTCGGAATGGTCTTTTTACCCAACAATCACAGAACAATTTCGTCATTATTATAATTTAGATAGAAGAACTTCGAAAGGAAAAGTTACAGTTCACAATTCTGGAGGATTTGTTGCTTTACATTCAGATTATAGATTCAAAGCTATTTCAACAAATGATGCTCTTTCTTCTTTAGAAAGTTCATTTACTATAGGTACTGTATGGGGATTTGAACGAACTTATAGAAGTAATTTTAATCTCGGGCTTAATATGGGAGCTGGATATAACGTAAGTAGTAATTCTAATGATAGCGGTTTTGTACCAGTTCTTGGTTTTTCATTAGGTTGGGTAATTGGAAAATAAATTATGAAAAAAATAGTTTTTATTATATTTCTTGCGATTTCATTGAATGCAAAAGCACAAATCGTTAGACCTTATATTGGTGCCGCAGGGTATTTATACAGTGGATTTGAGAAATCACTTTTTGTTGGTGTTGATGGCGGAACTGAATTTAAAATTAATAGATTTATTAAACCCGAAATAGATATTAGTTACTTTTATGGAACAAATCAGAATAAAACTAACTATGGTAGTCAAGGACAATTAATAAGTGTTTTTAGTAGTACTGCTTCAGCTTTAAATTTTAATTTCTGTCCTAAGATTTGTATTGGTAATGATGGACAACGCAATAGTTTTTTAGTTATATTGCCAAAATATACCTTTTCTAAAGTTACCGCCGTTGGAGAATTTACAACTATAAATTCAAAAGATGTAAAAACTACTACCAAAGAAACAATTACTGATTGGCAACATTCATTAGGAATTGGAATTGGAGTTGATTTTAGTATTTCTAGCAATAATACAGATTCATTTTGTGTAAATATTTATTATCAAAATGTTGATATGGGGAAAGCTTTGAATCAATTAAGTCACAATGGAGAAATTGTCAATACAAATAATGTTCTTGGGCTAGGTTTTAACTATTATTTTGGAATCAAAACAAATCCAGAACCTGTAAAAATAACAAAACCTGATCCTTTAAAATAAATATTTAAGTTCAGGTTTCTTTTGTATTAATCTTCGTCGTCTTCAGTACTTTTTTTATTTGATTCATCATCTATTTCTTCCTCAATTGCTCCATCCAATTCAAAGAAGCTAAAAATAGATCCCCCATAACTTTTCTGGAAAGAGAAATTTATCAAGTGATCTAGTTTGGTATATTTAGAATGTTCTATAATCATCATACCTTCCTCATTGAGTAATCCTTTTTCGAAAATAGACAGAACAATCTTTTCAAATATTTTTTGATCTAAACCATAAGGAGGATCCGCAAAAATAATATCGTAAGTTGTTTTACTTTTTTCTATAAAAGCAAACACATCACTTTTGGTAGCTGCAATATTAAAATCATATTCAGCAGCGACTTGTTTGATGAATTTCACACAACCAAAATCTCCATCGACAGAGGTTATTGGAGAACTTCCTCTTGAAGCAAACTCATAACTTATATTTCCTGTTCCAGAAAACAAATCCAGTACTTTCAAACCTTCAAAACTAAAATGGTTGTTCAAAACATTAAACAATGCTTCTTTACTCATATCGGTTGTAGGTCGAACGGGTAAGCCTTTTGGCGGAAAAATGCGTCTTCCTTTGTATTTTCCAGATATGATTCTCATGAGTTAAAAAGTATAAAATGTTGCAGATTTTGCCCTGCTGAAAAGGCGTTATTTTTTTGTAAATCAGTTACATCAAGAAAGGATACATTTCGAATGTATTTGAAAGCGATGTTATAAAAATCATCTTCTTCAGAAATTGCTCCTAATAATTCAAGTCTAAAACTTTCGGGATTCATATTCAATTGTTCTGCTGTAAAAAGCAAGTAATAAATAAAATCCTCTGGAGTTTTGTATTCGAATGAATTGAATAAAAGCAGTTTTTGATTCTGAATGACAATAATCTCAAAATGTCCAGGATTAAAATGAACAATCATTTTTTTAGTATCATTGTTTTTAGAAGCATCCAAAAGCTTGGAAACCAAAATGGTATTGGCATGCTTGTAATCAAAAGCCCCAAATTGGTCTATGAAAAAATTATTGATGTTTACGTAAGGAATATAAACCGCATTCATTTGATAGTTATTGATTTCATCAAATGCAAAAAAATCGGTTTCAAAAACTTTGGTATTGTACTGTAAATAACTTCCAAGGAAATTTTCATCAAATAGGGCAGTAGGCACAAATGTTGAAAGATTATTATTGTGAATCACCTGGATCTCATCATAACTATCACTCAACTCTGGATAATTTTTAAAAGCATCCGAAAACAATTCCTCAATCTTAGTTGATTTATGAAACGTATCAAACTGAATTTCATTTATGGACACAATTCGGTTATGAAGCGTGTCAAAACTACAAAAAGAAAGTCCCGTCAAGGAAACTTGAAGCGAAAGTTTTTTGTATTTTTTATCGGTTATATTAGTATTCATAGTATTTTTTTCAACAATGCAAACTTACGAATTTAAACATCAATATCAATAATAATGTAAATTGTCCCTAATATTGATTTTTGCCTTTCTCATTGAAATTGATATTGAAAAAGCCTTACTTTGTAATCAAATTATTCCTCAATGAATTCCTCCTCTTTTTATAGCCTTTTACAGAAAAAATTTCCCTTTGCACCGACATATAATCAGGATATTTTTTTTCAAAAAATCGCCATTTTTTTGACAGATGCTCATGATGACACCATTTTTGTCTTGAAAGGATATGCAGGTACAGGAAAAACTACCGTTATTTCGACAATTGTAAACAGTTTATTAGATATTAATAAAAAGTATGTTTTACTCGCTCCAACCGGGCGTGCAGCCAAAGTAATTGCCAATTATTCGAACAAACCGGCTTTTACCATTCATAAAAAAATATACTTTCCAAAGAAAAACTCTGGTGGAGGCGTTTCATTTACTTTACAACAAAACAAACATAAAAACACCATTTTTATAGTCGATGAAGCCTCGATGATTTCTGATACTATTTCAGATTCCAAATTATACGAAAACGGTTCGCTACTCGATGATTTGATCTCTTATGTATATTCAGGAACCAATTGCAAAATGATTCTTTTGGGAGATACCGCACAATTACCGCCGGTAAATTTGGATATAAGTCCAGCTCTTGATATTCACACTTTGGGATTGAATTACAACAAAGAAGTCGAATATATCGAACTCGATGAAGTAATGCGTCAAGAAGAAAACTCAGGTATTTTACATAATGCTACAGAATTGAGAGAATTATTAAAAGACAGTTTTATATCAGAATTCAAGTTCAATGTTCGAAAATTTAAAGACATTGTGCGATTAGTAGATGGCTACGATATTCAGGATGCTATTCATTCTGCTTATAGTAATTTTAGTATCGAAGACACAGCCTTCATTGTTCGTTCCAATAAAAGAGCTAATCAATACAATGAGCAAATTAGAACCAAAATCCTTGATAAAGAAAGTGAGTTATCTACAGGCGATTTCTTGATGGTGGTTAAGAATAATTATTTTTGGCTAAAAGACTCAGATGAAGCCGGATTTATTGCCAATGGAGATATAATTGAAGTTTTAGAAATGTTTGGAATTAAAGAATTATATGGTTTTAAATTTGCCAAAGTAAAAATCCGAATGATTGATTATCCAGATCAAAAGCCTTTTGAAACTGTACTTTTGATGGATACAATAAAAAGTGAATCTCCGTCTTTAACTTTCGAAGAGTCCAACAGATTGTACCAAGAAGTGATGAAAGACTATGAAAGCGAAACAACCAAATATAAAAAGTTTCAGAAAGTAAAGGAAAATGAGTATTTCAACGCATTACAAGTTAAGTTCTCTTATGCTATTACCTGTCATAAATCGCAAGGAGGGCAATGGAATACTGTCTTTATAGAACAACCCTATTTACCCAACGGTATTGACAGAGATTATATTAGGTGGCTATACACGGCTATGACAAGAGCAAAAAATAAGTTATATTTGATAGGATTTAAAGATGATAGTTTTGTGGAATAATATACTTCCCAATGAGATTAATAATGGCGACTACAGATTTAATTTGTTTAAATTTGTGTAATTCGTGCTAAAAAAGACTCCTATGAATACACTAAACGATTTACATACTATTTCAAGCACTTTTTCGAATACAGATAAAATGCCTGTTTTGTTTTTAGGACACGGAAGTCCAATGAACGCTATTGAAGAAAATCAGTTTGTAACTGGTTTTCGAAATATAGCAAAAACATTGCCCAAGCCAAATGCTATTCTATGTATTTCAGCACATTGGTTTACAAATGGCACCAAAGTGACGGCTATGGAAAAACCTAGAACAATTCACGATTTTGGAGGATTTCCACAAGAATTATTTGATGTACAATATTCTCCAGAAGGAAGTCCAGAATTAGCTACATTAACACAAGATTTATTATTACCAACGGTTGTAGAATTAGACCATCATTGGGGTTTGGATCACGGTGCTTGGAGTGTAATTAAACATTTATATCCAGATGCTGATATTCCTGTAATTCAGATGAGTATCGATTATACAAAATCAGGTCAATATCATTTTGAATTAGCTCAAAAATTAAGCGCTCTACGTACCAAAGGTATCCTAATCGTAGGCAGTGGAAATATCATTCATAACTTGCGGATGGTCGATTTTAGAAACATTAATACTGATAATTATGGTTATGATTGGGCTGTTGAAGCCAGAGCGAATATAAATGATTATTTACTTGATGGTAATTTTCAACCGCTTATTGATTTTGAAAAACAGAGCAAAGCATTTCAGTTATCAATTCCAACTCCTGAACATTATTTACCACTAATTTATACTTTGGGACTGAAAGGAAAACAAGAGGAATTGAGCCTGTTTAATGATAAATTAGTCGCAGGGTCATTGAGTATGACTTCGGTAAGGATTTCGAATTAATTTTAGATTATAAAAACATAAATTTGAGAATTGAAATAGAATAAATAAAATGAAAATAATAGCAGTTATACCGGCACGTTACGCATCAACACGATTTCCAGCAAAATTAATGCAGGATTTAGGAGGAAAAACAATAATTCTTAGAACCTATGAATCAGCAATTAATACAAAATTATTCGATGATGTTTTTGTGGTAACCGATTCAGATTTGATTTATAATGAAATTATTACTAATGGTGGAAAAGCCATTATGAGTATTAAAGAACACGAATCGGGGAGTGATAGGATTGCCGAAGCTGTTGAAAATCTAGATGTAGATATCGTAATAAATGTGCAAGGTGACGAACCATTTATAGACACTGAGCCTTTGCGAGAAGTGATTGAAGTTTTTAAAAATGATACAGCCAAACAAGTTGATTTAGCTTCGTTAATGCGAGAAATAAAAAACGAAGAAGAAATCAATAATCCAAACAATGTAAAAGTAGTTGTAGATCAAAATGAATTTGCATTGTACTTTTCACGTTCTGTAATTCCATATCCGAGAGAGAAAAATGTAGGTGTTCGCTACATGCAGCACATCGGTATTTACGCTTTTAGAAAACAAGCTTTACTGGATTTCTATAGTTTGCCAATGAAATCATTGGAAGCATCCGAAAAACTGGAACAATTGCGTTATTTAGAATTTGGAAAACGCATCAAAATGATAGAAACTACTCACGTTGGAATCGGAATCGATACTCAAGAAGATTTAGAGAAAGCTAAAAAAATGTTAGCTGCTCTAGAATCAAGAAACTAATCTAAATTTAATATTTGTTTCTCCTTATATAATCTTAAATGCCTTATATGTTGAAAAGCAGAAGGCATTTAAGGTAATTTTAGAATTTTTATTATTATTTTAATTCTTTCTTCTAATTCAATTTTTCAATTATAATTAATTCGTTGTGTACTTCAACCCTAGGAATAGATTGAATGTTGAAATTAACATCATTAAAATCTTTAATAAAATTTTGATTTCGGAAGTTATCAGCAGCTGTCAGACACATTGTATTAAACAATACAATTCCTTTACTATTAAGCAAAAAACAAATTCTATCTATAAAGAATTTTTCGAACAAAAAATTTGGCATTTTAGTATCCTGAAATATATCAATAATAATTAAACCATATTTATCTTTAGTTTTTAAAACAAATTCAAAAGCATCTTCAATAATAATGTCCAGATTTTTAATTTTGTCGAGCTCAAAGTATTCGTTGGCAATTTCAATGATTTTTGAATCGATATCAACACCAGTGATTTTACCTTCGTAATGGATTTCATCTACCAAAGTTTTAATAACACTTCCGCCGGCAACTCCTAAAACCAAGATGTGCTGCATTTTTACAATTTTTTTAAATCCAAAATGCTTTAGACCTCTTCTTAAAATGCGCTGCAGACTTCCATAGGAATAATTAGTGTTTTCAGAATCCAGTACTAATTCTCCATTTGCCCAGGTTACTTCTATAGTTTTACTTAGAGGTGAATTGATTTTAAATATTTTAATTGGAATAATATAACTTAATAATTTACGAAGCATTAATTCATGTTTTTTTCAAAAATAAGATATTAATTGTTTTATTTGTACAAAAAAAAGATAAATGAAGAAACAAATCTATAAGTGGATCTTTTGCAATTTAATGGGATGGAAAATAGAAGGTGTCTTCAATGAGCAAATAAAAAAAAGCATTTTAATGGTAATGCCGCATACTAGTTGGCATGATTTCTATGTAGCTATTATTTGTCGAGGAGCAATAGGAGTTGAGATTAATTGGATAGGAAAGAAGGAATTATTTCGGTTCCCATTTGGTTATTTTTTTAAATCTTTAGGCGGAGCGCCACTAGATAGAGCAGGAGGATTAAACAAAGTAGAATCCATTGCGAAATTATTTGAATCTAAAGAAACCTTTCGACTAGGTTTGTCACCAGAAGGAACTCGTAAAAAAGTTGAAGTACTTAAAACGGGTTTTTACTATATTGCTCTTAAAGCAAATGTACCTATAATTCCAATTGCTATGAACTTTGAAAAAAAAGCGTTCAATTTTGGAGATGCTTTTTACCCCACAGGTAATATAGAATCAGATTTAAATTTATTGAATAAACATTTCGCAGGTGTTAAAGGAAAAATACCCGAAAACGGATATATTGAACCTTTAAATTAAAACGCCTGAGAATTGCGTATTTATTTTTTTCTGATCCTTTGTACGAAATATTAAATTCTCACGAATTTGGTTTATAGGATTTAAAAGTTCCATTTTTATAAAAAAAAACAATTTTTTCAATTTCATCAGAATTTTCATTTTCTGAAGTTCTTGTCACTTGTTTCATTTTTTCTGAAACAGACACTTTTTCTTCAGATAATGAAATTTGAGAAAATAAATCAATTGGGGTAGGAGTGTCTAAATTTTGTACAACTAGATTCGAATTTTGAATTAGTTCAGAATTTTTCGGAAATGATCCTGTCCCATTTAATATCCAATACAAATCTACATCCTGAAAAATATCTATAATTTTTAAGATAAAATCCAAGCTTGGTTTATTTCTTCCCGAAAGGAGGTGAGACATACTTGAACGCTGTACACCTATTTTATCTGCAAATGATGAGGCGCTCAGACTATAATAATCGAGTATGATCTCCAGTCTTTTTATAAAATCGTCTGTGTTTACCATTGTAAATTTAATTTCAAATCGATGTATTTACAAATGTAATTAATAGTAATCAATTCGGCTAATTTACAATGTTAAAATACAAAACTATTGATTAATAGTTTAAAGTTTTAAATTATATAATATATCACAACTAATTAATTTATAGTAAATAATAAATGTTTATTTAAAATAAAATTAGACACATTATAATTGTTTTACTTTTATACATTCAGGAGGAATAAGGTTGTTTACAAATCTAATTTTTCTAATAATTAATCTATTTACAATTGTAAATATAAAGATGTTTACTTTTGTAAATCAAATAATATAACATGGATTTAGAACAATTATTCAATCAGAATAAAGAAAATACTATTGAAGGGCGATACATAACTTTGGAATCTATTGAGCCTTTATTGAAAAAACATTTTATTAAAAATGATGTCAAAATAATAGGAGAATCAGTTTTAGGCAAACCTATTTATAGTTACCAAAAAGGACACGGGAAATTAAAAATTTACCTTTGGTCACAAATGCATGGAAATGAAAGTACCACAACCAAAGCGTTATTTGATTTTATAAACCTTTTAAATAATGGTTCGGATTTAGCAAAACAACTATTGGAGACCTTTACTTTTTACAGCATTCCAATGTTAAATCCAGATGGTGCAGAATTATACACACGTGCTAACGCAAATAGCATTGATTTAAACAGAGATTCTCAAAATCTCACTCAGCCAGAAAGCAAAATTTTAAGAGCTACTTTTGACGAGTTTAAGCCAGATTATTGTTTTAATCTTCATGATCAACGTACTATTTTTGGTGTTGCAAATACGGGTAAACCAGCAACTCTTTCTTTTTTAGCGCCATCTTATAATGAAGAAAGAGAGGTTAATGAGTCTAGATTGAAAGCAATCAATTTAATAGCAGGTATAAATGATGTTTTACAAAAATATATACCTGGACAAATTGGACGATTTGATGATTCATTTAACATTAATTGCATAGGTGACACTTTTCAATACCTAGGCGTCCCTACATTATTATTTGAAGCAGGACACTTTTCAAATGATTATGAAAGAGAAAAAACAAGAAAATTCGTATTTATGTCCTTGGTTTCCAGTTTCATTATTCTGAGCGAAAACGATGTAGTTGACAATAGAAATGATAAATATTTAAACATTCCTCAGAATAATGTAGTTTTTTTTGATTTTATGTACAAAAATGTCAAAATAAATTATGATGGTAATGAAATAATCACGAATTTTGTCGCTCAATATAAAGAAGAGTTAATCGATAACAAATTAAATTTTAATGCTTACATAGTTGAAGTAGGAGATTTAAAGGGATATTTTGGCCATTTCGAGTACGATGCTAAAGGAGCTTTATATCAAGATAATTTCGTTAATTTTCCAAAAGAAGGACAAATTGCCGATTTTAATTTAGATAAAAAAGTCTTTTTTCTTAACGGAAAGATAAAAAAATGATTTTTGTGCCGTTTATTTAATTTTTATTTATAATTTTAACTTTTTTAGTATCAAATAACCATATAATAAAAGAATTATGAGTAAGTTTCGTTTAGATGAAGTAGATCACCAGATTTTAGATATGTTGATAGACAACACAAGAGTTCCGTTTACTGACATTGCAAAAAAATTATTGATTTCAGCTGGAACGGTTCATGTTAGAGTTAAAAAAATGGAGGATGCAGGTATTATCATGGGATCTTCTTTGGTCCTTGATTATGATAAATTAGGATATTCATTTATTGCTTATGTTGGAGTTTTTCTTAATAATACTTCTCAAACTAAATTTGTTTTAGAGCGTATTAATGAAATTCCATTTGTAACTGTAGCCTCTGTAACTACAGGTAAATTCAATATTTTTTGCAAAATTAGAGCAAAAGATACTAAGCATGCAAAGGATGTTATTTTTATGATTGACGATATTGAGGGGGTTTATAGAACAGAAACTATGATTTCTCTTGAGGAGAGTATTAATGATAAAAAGCGCTTGATGCATACCATCTTCAAAGAAATGTAATAATTCCTTGAATGCTTATATATAAATATAACCTCAAGTGTAATCTTGGGGTTTTTTTATGCTAGATTAACCAACCAATTAATAGTATAATTTATGTACACGTTACCAAAAATAGAACGTTTTAATGAAAATGTTTTATCAAAATATCATATTTACAATAGTGTATTTATAACATTACCTTTTGATTCTGTTGATAATACAGGTGTTTTATTACCTATATTCACAGAACTTTGTGATAATGGTTTCAAAAAACAAAAGACTCCTACAGAAATTTTTGATTTTTTTTCAGATAAATACATGCATAGTGATTCTGAAAAAGACAAAATTAATTTGATGTTTCATTTTATACAATATATTGAACGCCAGATTGTTTTATTTGATGCTATTGAAGATGCTGCTTTTCCCGTTGTCAACAATATGGAAGGAAGAGGTTCTCTTCGTGATATTAAAGAAAAATCAGATGTCAAAAATAACAAGGAAGAACTGATTCATTTTCTTGAAAACTTTAATGTTCGTACAGTTTTAACTGCTCATCCGACTCAATTCTATCCTGGACCAGTTTTAGGTATTATAAATGATTTGACAGAAGCTATTAGAAGTAATGATCTATTAGAAATCAAGCAATTATTAGCTCAGCTAGGTAAGACACCTTTTATTCAAAATGAAAAGCCGAATCCTTTTGATGAAGCAGTAAGCTTAATTTGGTATCTAGAAAATGTTTTTTATGATACTTCTGGAGAAATGGTTCATTATCTTCAAAAAAATGTTTTTGAAGGAGAATCTATAAAAAATCCATTAATAAAACTTGGTTTTTGGCCAGGTGGTGACCGTGATGGAAATCCTTTTGTTACTACTGAAATTACTTTAAAAGTAGCTGAACGTTTGAGAACTTCTATATTAAAATGTTATTATGTTGAAATAAGAAATTTAAAACGAAAGTTAACTTTTCCTGTTGTTGATTCATTGGTAATGGAACTAGAACAAAAATTGTATCGTTCTGTTTTTTATTCTAAAGGTGAAATATTTATTACGCTTGAAGAATTTAAATTGCAACTTATAAAAATAAAAACGATAATAATTGAGCAACATCAATCACTTTACGTTGACCAAATTGATGCATTACTTATTCGTTTAAATTTATTTGGTTTCCATTTTGCTACTCTAGATATTAGACAAAATAGCAAAATTCACCAAAGTGTTTTTTATGACATTGTAGATTATTATTCAAAATCAAAAGAAAATATCTTTCCAGATAATTATTTTCAATTGACTGAGAATGATAAAATGGAAGTTTTATCAACATTAAAAGGTGATTTAGATTCAGCTGATTTTGAAAATGAAATGACAAGATCAACTATTGAATCAATTCAAGCCATAAAAACAATTCAGGAAAACAATGGTGAATTTGGTGCAAATCGTTATATCATTAGTAATAATGAAAGCGCACTTAATGTAATGGAAACTTTTGCATTATTTAAATTATGCAATTGGGAAAATGCTACTGTAGATATAATTCCTCTTTTTGAATCTGTTGATGATTTACATAATGCACATTTAGTAATGGAAAAATTATATACCAATACTGAGTATGCTCAACATTTGTTAAACAGAAATAACAAGCAAACAATAATGTTAGGTTTTTCTGACGGTACAAAAGATGGTGGTTATTTGATGGCAAATTGGAGTATATATAAAGCAAAAGAGGCTTTAACCGAAATATCAAGAAAATACGGTATTCACGCTATCTTTTTTGACGGACGTGGTGGACCTCCAGCACGTGGTGGTGGAAAAACACATAAATTTTATGCATCACTAGGACCGAATATTGAAAACAATGAAATTCAAATTACTATTCAAGGACAAACTATTAGTTCAAATTTTGGAACTTTAGATTCTTGTCGTTATAATTTAGAAAATCTATTAAGTGCTGGTGTTGCTAATCAAGTATTCAATCAAGGACAAAACGAATTGAGTCAAGATGAAAAAGCTATTTTGGATCAAATGGCTGAATTAGGATATGATAAATACTTGAGTTTTAAAAATCATCCTAAATTCATTCCATATTTAGAACAGATGAGTACTTTAAAATATTATGCGAAAACTAATATTGGAAGTCGTCCATCAAAAAGAAGCAAATCTGAAAGTCTAGATTTTGCAGACTTAAGAGCGATTCCTTTTGTGGGTTCTTGGAGTCAATTAAAACAAAATGTTCCTGGATTTTTTGGAGTAGGTACAGCTTTAAAACATTTTGAAAATAACAATCAATGGGATAAAGTTCAAGGGCTATATAATGATTCATTATTTTTTAAAACCTTACTTGAAAATAGTATGATGTCATTGGCTAAATCTTTTTTCCCTTTGACAGCTTACATGAGCAAGGATCCCGAATTTGGTGCTTTTTGGCAAATTATTTATGATGAATTTTTGGAAACAAAAAGGTTATTATTGAAAATTGCTGGTCATACTGAATTAATGGAAAATTATCCTGATGGTATAGCTTCAATTCAAATGAGAGAACGTATTGTGTTGCCATTGTTGACAATACAACAATATGCTTTGCTAAAAATCAGTGAACTTAATAAAGCTGAAAACCCAGATTTGAACTTGATTAAAGTATATGAGAAAATTGTGACTCGTTCGCTTTTTGGAAATACTAATGCAAGTAGAAACTCTGCTTAAAGTATAGAATACAAAAATAAATTCTAAATTTCTAAAAAATTGGCGTTATGAATTCAAATCAATTACCAGTAAATGAATATTCAAAATTTAATGCTACCTACATACAAGCATTAGAAAATGTTGAATTATTTGAAGAATTAGAAATTAGTTTACATGACTTTATCAAATTTGTCCAAAATATTCCCTTGGACAAATTTGATTATAGTTATGCCGAAGGAAAATGGACTATTAAAGAAATTATTCAGCACATTATTGATACTGAAAGAATTTTTAGTTACCGAGCTCTGAGAATTTCCAGAAATGATAAAACACCTTTGCCAGGTTTTGAGGAAAATGCTTATGTAGATAATACCAACGCTAAAAGCAGAAGTATACAAGATTTATTAACAGAATTTTCTGCAGTAAGACATTCAAACTTATTGATGTTCAAAAGTTTTTCTGATGAACAATTAAGAAGAATAGGAATTGCATCAGATAATGAAGTTTCAGTAAGAGCTCTAGGTTTTTTAATTTTGGGACATCTTAAACATCATCAAAAAGTTTTTGCAGAAAGATATCTATAAAGTTTAACAAGTTGTTTTAAATAAAACAACTTGACCAAATTTTCAATTTATTCTCAAAAGTCATTGTATTTGCAGGACTAGTTGAAGGCATCACAAAATAAGTGATGCCTTCAATTTTTCCATATCTCTTAAAAAAAAAGTCATAACTCTTTTTTCCATTAAAAATAATTTTTGTGATTTTAGGAAGCTCTTTAAATAAATTTTCAAAATCATTTTCTTTATGATTTTTGATATGAATATCCAAACTTCCTTTTCTTTCGCAATTTTCTAAAACATCCCAAATCCCAATTTTATTAGATAATAAAACTTCTTTTTTTTCTTCAAAAGAATCTGAAATGGGTAAATCATCAAAAATAGAATATATAATTTTCCAAAAATGATTTCTTGGGTTAGCATAATATTCTTGTTTTTCAAGGGATATTGCTCCAGGCATAGTTCCCAAAATTATTATTTCTGTATTCGAATCTATAAAATAAGGAAATGATTTTATTTGCATGAAAATTATAAAATTTGAGGCTACAACTTCATAAATTTTATGAAGAAGAATCGAGTGTTAATACTACTTGAATTAAGTTTTTTTATTTTAATCCTATTTTTTTTAACCTAGAATTAATCGAACCTTCATTTCTTCCAAATATAGAAGTTAACTCTTTTATTTTTTTTCCTTCTTTGTACATTTTTTCAAGTTTTACATCTTCTTCGATATTCCATTTCTTGTAAGCCTCAGAATGTTCTAATCTAATATTGTCTACAGAATAGGTTTTTATTTTAGCATCGTTTTCTTTTTCAAGAATTGTCAAGCCAATTCTAATTTTATCATACGATATGGTTTCCTCAAAAAAATCAAAATAAGATTTTAATGCAGGTGGATTTTCTAATCTTATTTTTGCTTGAGCAATTTTTGAAATTTCTTGATCAGAAATATAAACACTCAAATTTATTGGATGTCCGTCGCTGTACAATTTAGCTAAATGAGAAAATATTGTTGTAACTCCTAATTTTCTTTTTATTGCAATTTCTTCAACTAATAATCCAATATTAAATAACTCCAAAGTTTCCTTATAAGTACTGCTCTCTTTTTTTGCTTTAACTTTTTTTATTTTTTGAAATTCAATTATTGCCTTTATAAAAACATGACCATATTTTTCAAGTTTTGCTTTTCCAACTCCATCGATACTTAGAAATTCTTCGTCACTCATTGGTCTTTGAATTTCTAATTGTTTAAGAGTAGCATCATTAAAAATAACATAAGCTGGAACATTTTCTTCTTTAGCAATTTCTGCACGAAGTTTTCTCAAAAATTCAAAAAGAGAATTCTCAGTTGATTTCGTCTTTACAATTTTTTCTTCTTCAGATTGATTTACTTTTTTCAGAACATTTGTCAATTTTACTTTTTCACCATCAAACAAAACTTTTTTTGCAAAAGGTGTTAATTTAATTCTATTCTGTTGATGAAAGGCGATTTCACAATATCCTAAATTTATTAATTGAATAATATATTGATTCCAGTCATACCAAGAAATATCAGAACCAACTGCATAGGTTTTTAAATTTTGGTATCCTTTATCATAGATTGCTGCATTTTTGGAACCTCTTAGAAAATCCACAATCATTGGTAACGCTTCGGATTCTTGTAAGCGCATTACAGCTGACAAAGCTTTTTGAGCAATTATTGTTCCATCAAAAAATGCTGGAGGATTTTTACAAATATCACAATTACCACAATTATCAGATACTAATTCGCCAAAATAGGACAGTAAAATTTTTCTACGACAACTTAATGCGTCTGAATATTGCTTCATCCGTTCTAGTTTGGCAAGTTGTACTTCAGCATTCAAACCTCCAGAAGCAAATTTTTGTAATTGAACTAAATCACCATAACTTTTGAATAAAATAGTTTCAGATCGCAATCCATCACGACCAGCTCTTCCAATTTCTTGATAATAGCCCTCAATATTTTTTGGTAAATTATAATGAATAACCCAACGAACATTCGATTTATCGATCCCCATTCCAAAAGCAATTGTGGCACAAACCACTTGGCAATCATCGTTTATAAATTCATCTTGAGTTGTAGAACGAATTTTATTTTCTAAACCTGCGTGATACGCTTTTGCTTTGATACCAATTTTTTGTAATTTTTGTGCAAGTTCTTCAGTAGTTTTACGACTTAAGCAATATATAATACCCGACTCATTTGGTTTGGTATTAATAAAATCAATAATTTGTTTTACACGATCTAATGCAGGTCTAACTTCTAAACTTAAATTTTTTCTATCGAAAGAAGATATAAAAATCTCAGGATTAATTAAATTTAATTGTTCAGATATATCTGTGCGGGTTGCTTTGTCTGCAGTTGCTGTCAATCCTAAGATTGGAGTAGAAGGGAAGCGATTTTTTAAATATCCAAGATTAGTATAAGCTGGTCGAAAATCATGACCCCATGCCGAAATGCAATGAGCTTCATCAATAGCAATTAAGCTTACAGTTATCTGACTAAATGCATTTTCCAAAAACGATAAACTTTCAGGCGCAACATAAACGAGCTTGACTTTGTTATCTTTTAAATTTTGAATATGAAATTCTTGTTCATCACTGGACTGACTACTATTAATGAAACATGCGGCTATTCCATTGGCTTTCAAACTATCTACCTGATCTTTCATTAATGCAATTAGTGGCGAAATAACAATAGTAATTCCTGAAAACACTAAAGCTGGAAGTTGAAAACAAATAGATTTACCTCCTCCTGTTGGCATAATTGCTAGAGTATCTTTTCCTGAAAGAATGCTATTAATAATTTCTTCTTGATTAGGTCTGAATTTTTCAAACCCAAAATTCTCTTTAAGTTTGGCGTGTAAAATTTCTGTAGTCATTTTGGCTTATATTTTGAAAAATAAATATAATAAAAAAAGGAACTCGAATTTGAGTTCCTTTTCTATATTTGATAAAATTTAAAAACTAATTAATCTTCATCGTCTTCATCATCATCGTCATCTGCAACATTTTTGCCATCAGAGTCCTCATCATCTTCATCTCCATCTAAATCTGGTTTATCAACATTGTCATCTTCATCGTCATCATCATCATCTGCATCATCAACATCTAATTCTAAACCGCTAATTGGTTCAACTACATCATCAATTTCATCATCTTCATCGTAATTCCCAATTCTATCAGCAAGTTTAGTACTTACTTTTACTAAATAAATAGTATCTTCAGTCTTAACTTCAACAGCTTCAATTAACTCATTTTTGGCATTTCTAAATCTAATGATGTCCGAATCATCATAACCATCAGGAAATTTATCAACCAAAAGATTTAAAATTTCGTTGGTCAATTTGGCGTAATCAACTATTACTCTTTTCATAAATAATTATTATAAATCTAACAAATAGGCGAAAATTAGTGGAGCTACAATCGTAGCATCCGATTCAATAATGAATTTTGGAGTATTAATATCTAATTTTCCCCAAGTAATTTTTTCATTAGGAACTGCTCCTGAATAGGATCCGTAACTGGTTGTTGAATCTGAAATTTGGCAGAAATAACTCCAAAAAGGAATATCATGCATTTCCATATCCTGATACAACATTGGTACTACGCAAATTGGAAAATCTCCAGCAATACCACCACCAATTTGAAAGAAACCAATTCCCTTTGAACTATTTTTTGGATACCAGTCAGATAAGAAAACCATATATTCAATACCAGATTTCATGGTAGAAGCTTTCAAATCTCCTTTTATAACATACGATGCGAAAATATTCCCCATAGTACTATCTTCCCAGCCTGGTACAATAATAGGCAAATTTTTCTCAGCAGCAGCATACATCCAACTGTCTTTTAAATCAATTTCGTAATATTCTTCTAAGACACCCGAAAGTAACATTTTATACATGAATTCATGAGGAAAATATCTCTCTCCTTTATCATCGGCATCTTTCCAAATTTTATAAATATGTTTCTGAAGACGACGAAATGCTTCGTGCTCTGGTATACAAGTATCAGTAACTCTGTTCAAACCTCTTTCTAGCAAAGCCCATTCATCTTGAGGTGTTAGATCACGATAATTTGGAACTCTCTCATAGTGAGAATGTGCGACCAAATTCATAATGTCTTCTTCTAGATTTGCTCCTGTACAAGAAATAATTTGAACTTTATCCTGACGAATTATTTCGGCAAAAATCTTTCCAATTTCAGCGGTACTCATCGCACCAGCCATACTTACCATCATTTTTGCACCATTGGCTAATTGCTGCTCATAAGCTTTTGCGGCGTCAACTAAGGATGCAGAATTGAAATGCAAATAATGCTTTTCAATAAATTGACTGATTGGTCCTTTACTCATTTTCTTTTTCTTTTTTATTTAATGTTCAAAAGGTTATTTGAGATTTGGCTTTACAAATAAAAGAAATTTATAAATATCAAATTACCTAGATCTCAATTTTTATTTATTATAACCGAATATTTTATTATTTATTGTAACCTAGTATTTTTAGTACATCCTCAGCAGTTTGTTGCTCAGAAAACACTTCAGTTGCCAGTATTCCATTCTCATCACGATCAATCAAAATGTGTTTAGGCTGCGGTATCAAACAGTGGTGTAATCCGCCATATCCTCCAATAGTTTCCTGATAAGCTCCTGTGTTGAAAAATCCTAAATATAATGGCTTTTCTTTATTGTATTTAGGCAAATAGATTGCATTCATATTTTGCTCAGAGTTATAATAATCATCACTATCACAAGTCATTCCGCCTAATAAAACTCTTTCGTAGGTTTCATTCCATCTATTAATAGCCAACATAATAAAACGTTTATTAATTGCCCAAGTATCAGGAAGAGTTGTAATAAAAGAGGAATCAATCATGTTCCATTTTTCTCTATCATTTTGTTGTTTTTGATACAATACTTGATAGATTGCACCTCCACTTTCACCAACTGTAAAAGAACCAAATTCGGTAAAAATATTTGGAACATCAACTTCGGCTTCGTCACAAGCAATTTTAATTTGATTGATAATTTCGTCAATCATATATTGGTAATCATATTCGAATGCCAATGAATTTTTGATAGGAAAACCTCCACCAATATTTAATCCATCAAGAGTAGGACATTCTTTTTTCAATGCTACATATACCTTAATACATTTTACAAGCTCATTCCAATAATAAGCATTGTCATTGATACCTGTATTAATAAAAAAGTGCAACATTTTAAGTTCCAGATTTTTATTCTCTTTAATCTCTTTTTTATAAAACGGAACAATATTTTTATATCCAATTCCTAATCTTGAAGTATAAAATTCAAATTTAGGTTCTTCTTCAGCAGCAATTCTAATTCCTATTTTAAATTTACCATTGATTTGTGCTTGTAACAAGTCCAATTCCTCATAGTTATCTATAATTGGAATTGTATTTTTATGGCCATTATTAACTAATCGGGCAATATTTTCAATGTATTGATCTCTTTTAAAACCATTACATATAATATAAGTGCTTTTGTTTATTTTCCCTTTGTCTAATAAATTTTCAACAATATTAATATCAAAGGCAGATGAAGTTTCTATATGAATATTATTCTTGAAAGCTTCATTCATAATATATTCAAAATGAGAGCTTTTAGTGCAATAGCAATAAAAATATTTTGCCTCATATTTGTTTTTTTCCATCGATTTACGAAACCAACTTTTGGCTTTGTTGATGTTATTTGAAATTTGTGGCAAATAGGTAAACTTTAAAGGCGTACCGTATGTTTCTACCAATTTCATTAAATCGATATTATGAAATTGAAGATTATCTTTATTTAACTTAAATTCTTCTTGTGGAAAATAATATGTTTGATTTATTAAATCTGAATATTTTGTATTCATTTGTTTTTGGGATTTTTTGTGAATTAATTGTATTTAAAAAACAGAATTAATTTGAATTCAAACCCTAATGTTGGCATAAATGATCTGAAGTTTTTCATAATCGGCCTTAAAATATTGAAATACATCAAAACTAAAATTTCCCTTTATACCATAGAAACGTTTCAATATGCTTAAAAAAGCTCTATTGTTTCTGTTTCTTTTATTTGAGAACATTTTGGTGTTTTTACTTTTATTCATTGGCACAAATGTAAAAAATAATATAAACGTAAAGCAATCCTTTTTTATTAAAAAATCACTAAGATTTATAATCTTGAAAAGCGTTTAGAATTAATTCGTTTTCAACAGATTGATTAATTTTTATTTTCCCGATACCTTCAATTAATGCAAATTGTATGGTACCATATTCATTTTTCTTGTCGTGAATTAGCAATTCAATGATCGGATCTATATCAATTTCAGCGAAAATAACATCATCATATATTGATTTAAGAGTCGTTTTTATCTGTTGATATTCCTCTTTAGTAATTAAATTTTTATGCAATGATATATAACTTTCCAATATCATACCTACAGCAATTGCTTCACCATGTAGCAATGTAGTTTTATTTTCATTTTCTAAAAAATAACTTTCGATTGCATGCCCTAATGTATGACCAAAATTCAGTGATTTTCTAATGTTTTTCTCAGTAGGATCCTGCATCACTATTATATTCTTGATTTCAACCGAACGATGAATTAAAGAATCCAATTGATCAAAATCAATTGCTTTTATATCCAAAAATAATTCCCAATAGGCTTTATCATATATTAATCCGTGTTTTAACATTTCTGCAAGACCAGAACGCATTTCGTTTTGAGGAACGGTTGCAAGATAGGCTGTATCCACTAAAACCATTTTTGGAGTATTAATTACACCTATCTGATTTTTTAGATTCCCTAAATCAACTCCATTTTTCCCACCAACAGAAGCATCTACCATAGATAATAAAGTAGTTGGAATGTGAATAAAATCAACACCTCTTTTAAAAGTAGAAGCCACAAAACCACCTAAATCTGTTACAACTCCACCACCGATATTAATAACTAACGTTTTTCTGTCAGCTCCAAGTTCTGTTAAAACATTCCAAATTTCAATGCAGGTTTCAATGTTTTTATTTATTTCACCCGCTTCAAATTCAATAATTTCTATCGTTAAATCTGTCTCTAATAATGGTAGTAATTTAGGTAAACAATATTCATTTGTATTAGCATCTACAATTATAAATAGATTAGAATATTTATTCTCTTTTAAGTGTTGATTTAGTTTTTCGTATCCAGTTTCATTAAAATGAACAGGATAATTATTGGCTTGAATAGATTGCATCATTTTATTTTAATTGAAACCGCAAAATAAGGGAAATTTTGCAAATAATAATGACTTACTCTCTTTATATTTGCAGAAAAAATATAACAAAATATGGATAATATTTTCAATAACTCACAAATTGCATTTGCATTGAAAAGCGATACCGAGCTTGACAGAGCCTATTTTCTTTTCAAATTAATCAATAGTCAACCTTTAGTTCGTATTGGCACAGCGGTTACCAATTTTGCAATTAAGGCTAATCTTCCAGTTGAAAGCTTAATTCGTGCTACCGTATTTGATCATTTTTGCGGAGGTGTAAACGAGGATGACTGTCTATCGGTAGTTGATAAAATGTTTACCAAAGGAGTTTCATCTGTACTAGATTATTCTGTTGAAGGTAAAGAAGAGGAAAATCAATTTGATGCAGCTCTTCAAATGACTTTAAAAACCATTGAATTTGCTAAAGAGCGTAAAGCAATTCCTTTTGCGGTTTTTAAACCTACAGGTTTAGGCAGATTGGATTTATATGAAAAAGTAGGAGAGAAGCAAACACTAACTTCAGAGGAACAAGCTGAATGGGATAGAGTAGTAGTGCGTTTTGACCAAGTATGTAGTGAAGCACATAAAAAAAATGTAGCATTATTGATTGATGCTGAAGAAAGTTGGATGCAAGATGCAGCCGATGATTTAGTTACCGAAATGATGCGCAAATACAACAAAGAAAAAGTTATTGTATTCAACACACTTCAAATGTACCGCTGGGATCGATTGGACTATTTAAAACAATTGCATGAAAAAGCTAAAGCAGAAGGTTTCTTCATTGGAATGAAATTGGTTCGTGGTGCTTATATGGAAAAAGAAAATCTTCGTGCTGAAGAAAAAGGATATCCTACACCAATATGCTCTTCTAAAGAAGCTTCGGACTTAAACTACGATGCTGCTGTTCTATATATGGCAGAACATTTAGAAACCATGTCTATATTTGCTGGTACTCATAATGAATTGAGTACTTATAAATTGATGGAATTAATGAAAACCAAAGGAATTTCATCTAGTGATGACAGAATTTGGTTCGGTCAATTGTACGGAATGAGCGATAATATTAGTTACAACCTAGCTGCAAATGGATATAATATTGCTAAATACCTGCCTTTTGGCCCTGTAAAAGATGTTATGCCGTATTTAATCCGCCGTGCAGAAGAAAATACTTCTGTTGCTGGACAAACAAGCCGTGAATTATCTATGATAAAAGCGGAACGCAATAGAAGAAAAGGGAAGGTTTAGAAGGCAGAAGGCATAATAAAAAAGTCCATTTGTATACAAATGGACTTTTTTTTATTTAATTAACTGATTAAGAATTACTAAACTGTAAATTACTTAAGTTTTTATATAATCCATTTTCCAGATTTATTAATTCCTGATGAGTTCCTTGTTCGCTAATTTTCCCGTTATCAAGTACTAAAATTTGGTCGGCACTGCGAATAGTAGAAAGACGGTGAGCAATAATAATACTGGTTCTTCCCTCCATTAAAATTTCCAAAGCTTCTTGAACTAATTTTTCGCTTTCACTATCTAATGAAGAAGTAGCTTCATCTAAAATTAATATTGATGGATTTTTTAATAAAGCACGTGCAATAGCAATTCGTTGCCTTTGACCACCAGAAAGTTTAATTCCTCTTTCACCGACTACAGTATCGAATTTTTCAGGAAAACTTTCTATAAAGTTATAGGCATTCGCTTGTTTAGAAGCCATGATAATTTCTTCTTCGGTAGCATTTGGTTTCCCATAAGCAATGTTTTCTTTTATAGTTCCTCCAAAAAGAATTACATCCTGCGGTACAATACTCATATTACCACGAAGATTTTCTAAATCATAATCGTAGATATTTTTTCCATCAATTAAGATTTCACCACCTTCAATATCATAAAAACGCAATAATAAAGAAGCGATTGTTGATTTTCCCATACCGCTTGGTCCAACGAGTGCTATTTTTTGACCAAAATTAGCTGTAAAATTAATGTCTTTCAAAACCTTAACCTCTTTTCTGGAAGGATAGCTAAAAGCAACGTTATTAAAGGTAACTTCTCCTCTGATTTTCTCTATAGATGGAATATGAAGATTTGAATTGATTTTTTCTGGTACTTCATCCAATAATTCAAATACTCTTTCGGTAGCACCAATCGCTTTTTGCATTTGAGCATACAATTCGGCAATACCTCCTGAAGATGCACCAACATAACTGGAGTACAATATAAAAGTAAATAATTCGCCAACTGTAATTTCGCCAGCAATACTCAATTGCACACCATACCAAACGACACCAACAATTGTTCCAAACAAACAAATAATAATAAAAGACGCAAAATATCCTCTAAACTGCCCGCCTTTTATACCGATTTTAACAACCTCTCTAATACGCTCTTTATAACGCGCAATCTCGTACCATTCATTAGCAAAAGCTTTAACAATACTAATTCCCTGCATCGTTTCTTCAACCACTACTTGACTTTCGGCAACCTGATCTTGTACTTTCTTAGAATATTTTCGAATAAACCTTCCAAAAACTACAGCAATTACACCAACTAATGGCACAACCGAAACCATCATAATTGTCAATTTTATATTAATACTGGCTAACATTGCAAAACTCCCAATAATCAATATAAATTGTCTTAAAAATTCCGCAATTGTAGAAGTCAGCGTATCCTGAATTTGAGTAATATCATTACTGATTCGGCTATTTAATTCTCCAACGCGTTTTTGTGAAAAGAAAGACATTGGTAATTTTACTAAATTGGTGTATAATGCCAATCGGACATTTGCCAGAGTGTTTTCAGTAAAATTCACAAACAATGAAAGTCTAAAAAAAGAAAATAATGATTGCAGCAATAAAACACCTCCTAAACCCAGAGCAATTTGATTGGCTAAGTGAGCATCTTTTTTGTTAACACAATCCACAAGCATTCCCATAAACTTAGGAAAGGCTAGCGCAGTGACACTAGTAAGAAGAAGAAAAATTAACCCTAAATAAAATTTCCATTTGTGATTATCAGCATATTTGAAAATTAGAATTGCTTTTTGCAATGAACTTGCAGTAATTTTTGATTTTGGTAAATCATTTTCTTGGAATCGTGCCATTATATTTGTTTTATTATACAAATGTAAGGCTATATGAAGCTGATTACCAAAAAAAACATTGGGTTTGATTCTTTAATAAAACACTGTCACTGAGTTATTAAAGAATAAATCATTATTTTTTATTTGATTTTTTTAAAATTTTGCTTGCAAATACGAGTTCTAGTTGTATATTTGCACTCGCAATCACAAAATGATAGCAACCTAGTAAAATAGGGCGATTAGCTCAGCTGGTTCAGAGCACCTCGTTTACACCGAGGGGGTCGGGGGTTCGAACCCCTCATCGCCCACCAAGAAACTCCTTAAGAAATTAAGGAGTTTTTTTTATGCCTTGTATTTTCTGTTTCAGAATAAAGATGAATCATGAACAAAAGTTTAAACCAAATAACTCATTTAATTAGGTCTTTTTTTGGAGTTTTTTATCTATCCTTCATACAATTTTCATGCACTCCTCATACACTATCCATGCCTTTGACTGGGCTTTGCTATACACCATGTCCCGTCCTAAAGACACATTATTCTTAATTTAAACAGAAAGGTAATTTTCTGTATTTATAACATCAGCATAAAAGAAATTTAACCCTGCCAAAAATGCAGTTTGTACATCCAATGCCTTTACCTGAACTCCATTGACTTCTAAATCTCTTGTTGCACAAGCATCCTCAATTACGGTGCATTCAAAATCAAGATCTTTTGCAGCTCTTACGGTAGCATCGATACACATTTGAGTCATCATACCTACAAATACTAATTCAGTAATGCCTTTTGCTTTTAGGTGATCCAAAAGTTCTGTTTCTCTAAAGCTGTTTGGATAGTATTTAGTAATTACTTTCTCCCCTTCAATAGGTTTCACATTTGTGTGAATATCTTGCCCTTCTGTTTCTGGCAAAAAGAAGGTAGATCCTGGCGCTACTGAAAGATGTTGAATGTGTACTATCGGTAGGTTTTCATTTCTGAATTTTGTTAAAATCTGATTGGCTTTTTCACTGGCTTCTAAAGCGCCTACCAATTCCATTGCTCCATTTTCAAAATAATCATTTTGAATGTCTATTATTATTAATGCTTTGCTCATAATTTATTTATTTTTTAAAATTAACACACCAAAATTACAAAGTAATTAAGACGTAAAGAATACCAAATGATTGTCATTAACTACCATTTTGATAACCATAAGAGTTTCATTAGTATTAGTTCCAATGCTTTTTACTCTTAATTAGTAGGCATATCATAAGCATCTGCTATCAATTTTGTGGAATGTAGCATACCATTGAGAGAATGCCCCAAGCTGGCTATCATAATTTCATCTGCTCCTGAAGCCTTTTGAAATTGATTCAATCTAGTTACTACTTGGTCGGCTGTTCCCTTTATTATTTTTTCGTTCCAGCTTTCCAATACATATTTTTCAGAATCAGTGTAAACATAATTTTTCAATTCTTCCGGAGATGGGATAACGTAGGACTGACTGCTCATCATTCGTAGCATACTATGTGAAAAAGAACGTGTTTGAATCTTCGCTTCTTCTTCATTGTCTGCTGCAAATACAGAGAAGCAAGCTATGGTATGTGGTTTATCAAGAACATCTGATGGCTTGAAGTTTTTTCTATAAAGTTCAAATGCAGCTATTAAATTTTCGGGAGCTAATTGTGCTGCGAAAGCAAAAGGTAATCCAAGTTTGCCAGCCAATTGTGCGGAATATCCTGAAGAGCCTAGTAGCCATAAAGACGGACTATTGAAAGATCTTGGTATTCCATTTTCCCGATCTTGTCCCAGTCCTGGAACCGCAAATACTTTATCCTTATAGGGATGCGCTTCTGGAAAATCATCTTCAAGAAAATGCATTAGTTCCGTTACTTGTGCAGGAAAATCTTCAGCTCCAACAAGATCACGGCGGAGTGCATGTGCTGTTAATCCATTTGTACCGGGAGCGCGACCTATTCCTAGGTCTATGCGACCAGGCGCCATTGCTTGAAGCATACCGAATTGCTCAGCAATCACTAAAGGAGGAAAATTAGACAGCATCATTCCACCAGATCCCAATCGGATTTGTTTTGTTTCACTGATAAGTCTGGAAAGCAACATAGCAGGAGATGAAGTAGAAACGGCGGGCATAGCATGGTGTTCAGCCACCCAGTAGCGGGCAAATCCTCTTTGGTCAGCCAATTTTGCAATCTCGATACTGTTGTTGATGGCTTCTGTGGCAGAATAACCTTTCCCTGTGGTAGCAACATCCAGAATTGACAAAGGCACTGGAGCATTTCCTTGTTTGATAAGGTATTGGAAAGAGGCTGGTTTATTTTGTGGGCTATCTATATTTTTATTTCTCATCATTTCTAATTTAAATTATTTTGCAAAAATACTTTAGAAAAAAGGAGTGTCGCCTACCAAAAAAGAGTTAAGACCTACCGTTTTGATAATCAAATAGAAATTCACTGGTTGTTATTCCTGTTTGCTTTTTAAAAAAACGCATCAAGTGATTTGGTTCTGAAAAATTCAATTCGTGGGCAATTTCGGCAACGGTAAGTTCTGAATGGATAAGGTAATTCTTGATTTCAAAAAGTAAACGTTGCTTGAGCAAATGTGTTGCCGTAACATTAAAATGTGTTTTGACAGCTTTATTGAGTGTAATTCGACTGACATTCAATATTTCAGTATAGGAGTCAATACGTTGTTTTGTCTTAATGTGTTTTTCTAAAAGTTGTTTAAACAGAAAAGCATAATTACCATCCGTTTTATCTAATGAAAGTTGGTATTCTTCTGCATATTGCCGATTTAGTTTTTGTAATAAATAATAAACCAAAGAGCGAATAATATGCACACTATCCGATTTAGTAACAACTAATTCTGTTTTAATTTCTGTAAGCAGTTCACAATATCTTTTAATACTTTCATTTGTAGCTGAAAAATACAACGGGTACTCCAACTGATAAAAATACAACAAACGGTACGTAAATAATTTATCGGCGAAAAAGTCATTCATAAATTCTTCTTGAAATACGAGAACAGTAAAATCAAGATTATTACTTTCTAATTTCCATTGTCTCCTTTGGAAAGGTGAAATAAAAACGATGCTATTATCCGAAATTTCAATTTGCTGTTGGTTTAAAACTAAAGTTCCTTTGCCTTTTTTGAATACAATAATTTCAAAATAATCCGTGTTGAATGCTTCTGAATCAACGTAAGTTTCTTTAACCTCTTCAGAAGGCAATACGTTTAGAAGAAAGTCAACACCACATTCTGTTTTATGAAATTTAATTATTTTCATTTCTGTTTATTGTTCTTAAAGTTTCTTTCATTTAAAAATAAGCTATTCTTCTTAAATTTATTTCTCTATAACTAGACCTTTTTTAAGTCAGAAATCGTTAAAGTAAATTTTCTAAACCAAATTGAGCCAATTGATCTACAATTGGTAACGTTTTTTTTCCTAGTTCAGTAAGCTGATATTCCACTTTTGGTGGAATTTGGGGATACACTTTTTTACTTACCAATTTGTGTTCAACAAGTGTATTTAACTCTTGTATAAGCATTTTTTCACTGATGCCTATAACAGCTCTTTTTAATTCGCCATACCTTATGACGTTTTCATTAATTTGAAATAGTATCATCAACGTCCATTTACCACTTAACAGTGACAAAGACGCTCTTACAGGACAACTTTCATCACAAGCTGGAATTGTTTTTAAATTATTTTCCATAGTATTTAATTAATTCTAACCATTTGGTAAGTACCACACTATTACGTAAGTACTTGTACAAAGGTAAGTTGTTGTGTAGTTTTGTACAAATAATAATCTTAAATATAAATAATATATGACACCAATAGAAGTAGTAGAAGGGTATGCAATAGCACTTTCAAAAGGAGATATACCTACAGTATTCTCTTATTTTAGTCCTGATGCAAAATGGTATCAGCCGGGCAATAATCAGTTTTCTGGAACAAAAAATGGTCTAGAGGCCATTGGTAAAATGCTTTCTGATATGATGGGGGTTACTCAAGGAAGTTTGGTAATTAAACCTACTGGAGCAATGATGGCAAATGGCAATTTAGTATCTTTTCCTATACAATTTAGTGCTCAAAGCGGGAATAAAACTGTCGATATGAAAGGTATCGATTTGTTTGAAGTTGTAAATGGCAAAATAATTAATGTATGGTTGTTTTCAGAAAATCAGCCCATAGAAGATGAATTTTGGAAATAATAGTTCAAAAGAAGAACTCTCGTTATGGAGAGCTCTTCTTTGCTTTTAGTTTTTTGAAAAATAAATAATAGTATTGTAGTTGTAATTATTAAATACCTAATCCTCAATATAATGATTAAATATAGATTATTTTAGACTTTCAAAAAAGGACAAAACAGGCATAAGGTGTTCGATTGCAATCCCTGACAGCCCACCAAGAAACTCCTTAAGAAATTAAGGAGTTTTTTATGTTTGTATTTTCCGTTTCAGAATAAAAACAGAGCAAGAATAACAAAAGTGTGAGGTTCTTTTTCATCTATTTTCGTATAACTCGTTCATGCACTACCCATACACTATCCATGCCTTTGACTAGGCTTTGGTATACACCTTGTCCCGTCCTAAAATAACTATACAGATTATTAAATAAATCATAGTTATACAAGCATAATTGTTAATCCTAAAAGAACAACACATTTCTTTATATAACGCACGTTTTCAATTCGCTATTACATTCATGTGCTTAACAAAAAAAAAACTAAATTTTATTTGCGTAAATATTCTTTTCCTGTTCTTTATATTTCGAAGGAGATATCCCCATTACTTTTCCAAAAATCCGACTAAAATAAGCGGCATCTTTAAACCCTAATTTTGGATAAATATCACTTATTTTGAGATTTGATAATTCTAAGTATTGGCAAGCTTTTTCAATTTTTAAATTTATAAAATACTTGATAGGTGATTGTTTGGTTTCCTCATAAAACAATGTAGAAAAATGTGAAGGAGAGTAATTAAAATGCTTTGCAAATTGCTCTAAAGTCAAATTATACCCCACATTTTCACGCATATAATAAATAACCTTTTCACTAAAACGATTTTCAATTCCATCCTGATTTCGAATTTGACTAAACTGCTGGCTGTATCTAAATGATGCTAAAAAATGAAAAAGACAAAGTGATGCATAGCAATAATGATTACTATGAAAACTCAACTCAAGGTTTTCATATATTTCTTCAAACATATCTATTCTGTCCTGTAATCTGGAATTTATTTCGGGTAATATTTCACGGGGAATTATTGGTAAGCTAAAAAATGATGATGCCAATTTCCCTTTGAAATGTATCCAATATATTGTCCACGGATTAGTCCTGTTGGAACCAAAACTATAAGGAGTATTAGGCGGAAGTATCAAAAAATGATTTTCCAATATTGGATAAGTGTTTTCTCCAACTTTATACCAACCTTCTCCAGAAGTACAATATATTAAAATATAATAATCTACGCCTACCTCTTTTTTAATAAAATGATACTTCACAGCAGGGAAGAACCCAATTTTTGTAATGTAAAGACTATTTGTCAGAGAGTTGTGTTCATTGTTCAAAAGAACTTCAGTGCTTATAGCTATTAGCCTTTGCCCCTTAAATCCTTCTTTTTGTTTTAGCATAATATATCAAATTTAAAATCGTAAGATAGTACAAGTAAATCCCCGCAAAGTTATATTTATTTTTTTAAAACAATAATAACTTTGTAATTATTCTCAATTAAACGATATCATAAATAAAAATAATGAAAATAAAATCATTTTTTTTTAACGCTTTAGCAATTAAAAACTAAATCGATATAGTAAACTGATAAAGCTTTTTGAGACCGAACTGTTACTAATTTATTTAGATTAATTATCATTTTATACTATGAGTACTTATAACAAAACACCTTTCTTTCCAATCGAGGGTAAATCTTTTGCAGGTTGGAACACTATTATTGATGAATTAAATTTAAAAATCAAAAAATCGAATAAAAATCGGTATATATTAATAGTCGAATGCTATCAAGGAGTAAATCACGAGGAATTAATGGCTGGTTTTAAGAAACTAAATCCTAATTTATTTATTGATTCTACAGAAGCATTTCATTCAGATGAAAGGATACGTGAACTAACTTCTCCGGATGTTACTGACGATGCCATTTTTGGTTACATTACCCGACTTAATTATATCGATTTTCTGGATTCAGAAAAAGTTGTAAACCTTCGTTCTAAAATTAAAAATTCGACTGGATTAGTAATTATTTACGGTCATGCTGCGTCGCTAATTACCCAGGAATATGACTGTTTGGTTTATGCAGATATGGCACGCTGGGAAATACAGCTTCGTCAACGCAAACATAAGGTCACCAATATTGGTATAAAAAATTCGAACGAAGATCCATCAATTCAATATAAAAGAGCTTTTTTTGTCGATTGGCGCGTTTGCGACAGACTCAAACAACAATTGTTTGAAAAAGCAGATTATTGGCTGGATACCAATAAAAAAGGAGAACCAAAAATGCTCCTTACTCAAACCCTTCTTGATGGATTGACCGCTATTTCAAAAAGTCCATTTAGAGTTGTTCCCTATTTTGACCCGGGTCCATGGGGTGGTCAATGGATGAAAGAAGTTATTGGTTTGGATAAATCAAAATCAAATTATGCATGGTCTTTTGATGGAGTCCCAGAAGAGAATAGTTTACTATTAAAAGTAGATGGTGAAATTATTGAAATTCCAAGTATAAATCTGGTTTTCTACAAAAGTACGGAACTGTTAGGAGAACCTGTAGAGTCAAGATTTGGAAAAGAGTTCCCTATACGATTTGATTTTCTTGATACAATTGAAGGCGGAAATCTGAGCTTACAAGTACATCCAACTACACAATACATTCGTGAAAAATTCGGAATGAATTATACTCAGGATGAAAGTTACTATATGCTTGATGCAAAACCTGGTGCAACTGTTCTTTTGGGATTAAAAAAAGAATGTGATAGCGAGGAAATGATTGCTGACTTAAAAAAATCTCAAGAAACAGGAAATCTTTTTGATGCCGAAAAATATGTTAATGTATTCCCTGCAAAAAAACATGATCATTTTTTAATACCAAGCGGAACAATTCACTGTTCTGGGACAAATGGAATGGTATTAGAGATAAGTGCTACACCCTATATTTTCACCTTTAAACTTTATGACTGGGGACGTATGGGCTTAAACGGTAAGCCAAGAGCCATCAATATTGACCATGGAGAAAAAGTGATTAACTGGACTCGAGATACAGAATATTGCCTTGAAAACTTAGTCAATCAGGTTGAGAAAATTGCCGAGGGAGATGGATGGAGAGAAGAAAGAACTGGTTTGCACAAAACTGAATTTATAGAAACCCGTCGTCATTGGTTTACCAAATCAGTTCTACATCAAACGGGAGAAAGTGTTAATGTATTAAATCTAGTGGAAGGCGCAGAAGCAATTGTTGAAAGCCCTACTAATATGTTCGAGCCTTTTATTGTTCATTATGCAGAAACATTTATTATTCCTGCAGCAGTTGGAAACTATACTATTAGACCTTTTGGTGAAAGTTTAGGCAAAGAATGTGCTACTATAAAAGCATATGTAAGACATAAAGCATAATTCTAAGTCAAATTAATTTAGCAATCAAAAAATGGAAAATTTATACAATATAGGAGTTGACGTAGGAGGATCACATATTTCTTGCGCCTTCGTACATAAAACAACTGGGGAAACTATAGCAGAAAGCCTCCTAGAATGCAAGATAGATTCTAATGGAAGTATTCAGGAATTTACAGAACCTCTGCGTTTATTATTTGAACAATTATTTTCGGTAACCTCTCAATATTCTTTTTCGAGTGTTGGTATAGCCATGCCAGGCCCTTTCGATTATGAAAATGGAATCTCGAAAATTACAGGAGTTCAAAAATTCGATGCCTTATACGGTCTTGACCTTAAACAAATATTTAAGGACGTAATAAAAAATAACGACATTCCAGTACGCTTTACAAATGATGCAAGTTGTTTTGCATTAGGGGAATATTATGCCGGTGCAGCTCAAAACAGCAAACGAACAATTGTAGTGACATTGGGTACTGGTTTTGGAAGTACTTTTCTTATTGATGGAATTATACAATCGACTGAAGGTGGTGGAGTACCTCCTGGAGGATATCTATATAATGTTCCCTTTGGAAAAAGTATTGCTGATGATTATTTTTCGACTCGATGGTTTGTAAACACTTGTAAAGAAAAATATGGTTTCGATATTTCAGGGGCAAGAGAAGCGGCTGAATTAGCCAAAAACAACAATCCACAAGCATTAGCCGTTTTTGAAGAATTTGCAGAAAATCTGACTGAAATGATTTTTCCCTGGATTGAAAAATTCAATCCTGACACTTTTGTTCTTGGAGGAAGTATTGCCAGAGCATTTCCATACTTTCTAAATAATCTAGAACAAAAGTTAGCTAAGAAAGGAATAAATAAACTTAAGGTAAAAACATGTGAATTGTGGAGTGAAGCTCCAATTATTGGAGCAGCAATGAACTTATAAATAACCAAAAATCAAAACCTAATTTATGAAAAATAAAAAACCAACCAGTACAATGTTTTGGATAGCTATATCCTTAAAATCAAGACTCCTTTTTTTATTCTTTTTGACAGCAAATTTTGCTGTATTAAATGCTCAAAATACAATTTCAGGTACAATTAGAGACAGTAAAACGTCTGAAGTTATTATTGGCGCAACAGTAAGTGTCAAAGGCACTAAAACAGCAACAATGACTAATATTGATGGCGTTTATTCAATAAAAGCATCAACGAATGATGTATTAATCGTTTCGTATGTTGGTTATGAGAATAACGAAAAAGCAATAAACGGAAATCAAAAACTTGATTTCTCACTAAAAGAAGAAGAAAAACTACTTAAAGAAGTAGTAGTAATTGGTTACGGCTCTCAGAAAAAAGTAAATCTTACCTCTTCCGTTAGTAATGTAGGATCAGAAGTTTTTGAAAACAAACCTGTTACCAGTGCAGCACAAGCATTACAAGGTACAGTACCAGGATTAGTAATTCAACAGGGATCTAGTGAACCTGGTCAAGGAACAAATATTAATATTCGAGGCATTGGAACATTTCAATCAGGAACTTATCCTCTGGTATTAATTGATGGATTAGCAGGAAGTATCAACAACATTAACCCTAACGATATAGAAAGTGTTTCAGTACTTAAAGATGCAGCTTCTACAGCAGTATATGGATCCAGAGCCGCTAATGGTGTTATCCTAATAACAACCAAAATGGGAAAAAAAGGTAAAACCAGAGTATCATATGACTATCTGTATGGTTTACAAACTCCTACAAATATGCCAAAATATGCCAGTGCTTGGGAATATGCCGAACTTAGAAATGAAGCATTAATTAATTCCGGTTTACCTGCAAAATATACTCCTGACCAAATAAATGAATTTAGAAAAATGGGAAAAGGAACCGTTTGGTTAGATGAACTTTACAGAGAAAATGCACCACAATCAAGCCATAATCTAGCTATTGAAGGATCGTCTGATAAAACTTCATACCATATTTCAATAGGACATTTAGATCAAAGAAGTTTGTTTGAAGGTAATGATGATTATGGCCTAAAAAGGAATAATGCAAGATTAAACATCAACTCAAAATTATCAGATAAGTTCACAGTCACTGCAATTGGTGCCTATACTGGATCTACAACCAAAGAACACGCTTATTGGACAGAATGGCTTATAGAACAAGCAACTAGAATCCCTGTTATTTATCCTATAAAAGATGCAGAAGGTAATTATACACTTCCGAGTGGCAGTAATTCAAATGGATTGGCGAGGTTAAGCGAAGGCGGAATGAGAACTAATCAAAGTGACGGTTTATCTGGTAGCCTTAGTGCAGAATGGACCATAATAAAAGACTTAAAGCTTAAAGGTTTCTTCGGTGCTAATTCAACGACTAATAATAATCATGAATTTAGAAAATCAATAGATTATGCTCCATACAAAGGAGGAGGTGATAATGAAAGTTCAGTAACGGATATTTTTGATAAAACGTTATTACTCAATTCAACTATTACTTTAAATTACAACAAAAAAATTGGAGAAAATCATAGCATCTCCGGATTATTAGGAGCTTCCGAAGAAAGTAGTGAAAGAAGATGGTTTCAAGCGAGAAAAATTGGAATTCCAGGTAATGAGTTTGGAGTTTTAGGAAATGGTCAAGTTACAGATGAAAGTAATACTTATGGCAGTGGAGAAACATGGGTTATTCAATCTTATTTCGGAAGGATAAATTATTCCTTTAAAGAAAAATATCTTTTTGAATCAAATATTAGAATGGATGGTTCTTCTCGTTTTGCTTCAGACAATCGTTGGGGAATTTTTCCATCATTCTCAGGTGGTTGGCGCGTTTCTAAAGAAAAATTTATGGAACCAATTAAAGATTACGTTAGTAATCTAAAATTACGTGCTTCGTGGGGACAAGTAGGAAATCAAGACATTGGATTATATAGGTATCTACGTACTGTAAATATAGCTACACAAGCCTATTCATTCAAAGATAATTTAGCAAATGGAGCTTATTTTAGCGAACAAAACCCCGATATTACTTGGGAAACTAGTGAGATGATTGATTTTGGTATTGAAGCAGGATTTTTCAAAAACAAATTATCATTAACCCTTGATCTTTATAGTAAAGACACTAAAAACATCTTAGTTGATAACCTTCCTGTTCCAGGTATTTATGGCAGTGGATCTCCAACTCAAAACCTTGGAGCGATAAACAACAAAGGTTGGGAGTTCTCTATTAATTATGGTTTTAAAACAGGAAAAGTTAATCACTCATTGACAGCAAATTTATCTGACAATGTAAATGAAGTAACAGATGATGGAGGCAGAACTTTGATTTCTGGTTCTGATGTAGTTACCATCTTAAAGAAAGGATTCCCTATTAATTCTTATTATGTATTAAAAAGCGATGGCTATTTTCAAAATGCTCAAGAAGTTGCAAATGGACCTAAGCAAACGTTCAATGCAGCTGGTGCAAAGCCTGGAGATATTCGCTATGTAGATAGAAACGGTGATGGTGTAATCAATGAAGCTGATGATCGATTTATTGCAGGAAATCCATTTCCCAGATATAATTACGGGCTAACTTATACTGCAGATTGGAATGGCCTAGATTTAAGTGTTTTCATTCAAGGAGTTGGTAAACGCAGCATGTGGATACGCGGAGAAGCAGTCGAAGCATTTCATAATAATAACGAAGGCCCGGTAATGGATTTTCATATTGATAGATGGACACCTACAAATCCTGACGCCTCATATCCTCGTTTAACAACAGGAACAGAATCGGCTAATAATGCTGCAAAATCTGATTTTTGGATAGAAGACGCTTCGTACTTACGTTTGAAAAACATACAATTAGGATATACTATACCTTCAAGATTTACTCAACAAATAGGTATCACTAAATTTAGAACGTATATAACAGGACAAAATTTATTAACACTGACTAAACTAAAATCGGGCTATGATCCAGAAATTAATTCTGGTGCAGCTACCAGCGGACGTGTTTATCCCGTAACAAAAGTTTTAGCTATAGGCCTTAATGTTAACTTCTAAAAAACCAAACATGAAAACAAAACACATATTAGTAATACTTATAATTAGTCTATTTTGGGGATGCGAAAGTCTAGACACTCCACTAGTTGATAAAGAATCGGATCTTTCCTTTTGGGATAAACCTGAAGACGCTCTTAATGCTTTGAACAGTTGTTATCCTGATCTTTATGGTGCAGAGCAATTCATTTTTACCGAATCGCTTTCTGACAACTCTTATACAAAAAGTAACAACGGATCATTAGTTCGTGATGTAGCTAACGGAAGTTATGGTACTTCGGCTTCACTTATCCGTGATGTCTGGAATGCAAGATATGCTGGAATAAAACGTTGCAATATTTTATTAGACAACATTGGCAAAGTTCCTGGCATAAGTGCTGAATTAAAGAACAGATATATTGCCGAAGCAAAGGCCATTCGTGCTTTTCACTATTTTATTTTGATGAACAACTTTGGAGATGTTCCTTTAGTTACTAGACAAATAAGTATTGAAGAATCGAGAACTATGCCCAGAACTCCAAAAGCGGAAGTATTACAATTTATTTTGAATGAATTAGATTTTGCAAAAACACTTCCAAATTCGTACCAAGACTCAGAAAAAGGTCGTTTTACAAAAGGAGCAGCAATGGCATTAAAAGCAAGAGTTTTACTTTGTGAAAATCGTTGGCAAGAAGTAGCTGATATTTGTAATGCAATTATAAACAATAAGGAAGCTGGAAATTTAGATTTATTTAATGGAACCTATGCCGATTTATTTAAACCTGAAAACAAAGATAATATTGAAGTGCTCTTAAATGTAGAATTTATGCCAATCAACAGAGAGCAAGGAATTCAATATTATTTGATTCCACCTTCTCTAGGCGGGTATGCAGCGATTTCACCTAGTCAAGAATTAGTAGATGATTATTTACTATTAAATGGTAAAACAATCGCAGATCCAAGCTATAACGAATTAACTCCATATGCAAATAGAGATCCTCGTTTGGATGCTACTGTAATTAGAGATGGTTCTAAAGTTGAAAACCCTGACGGAAGTTTTAGTACCATAAATACTAATTTAGGAACAGGAGATGATGCAATAAACACTTCCTCTAATTGTACTCCAACTGGATATTATGTTTCTAAATTTTATGACAAAACGGCTCGAAACATGCTTAATTCAGGATCAAATCTTATCCTTATCCGTTATGCTGATGTACTATTAATGTATGCTGAAGCTAAATCAAAATTAAACCAATTTGGCGCAAATGAATGGAACCAAACCATTAAAAAATTACGCTTAAGAGCCGGATTTTCAAATGTAAATGCATTAGACTTTCCAACAGTTTCAAATACAGAAATGGACGAAATTATTCGCCGTGAGCGTCGTTCCGAATTAGCAATGGAAGGCTTACGGTTAATGGACTTGAGACGTTGGAAATCTGCTGAAGTTGTTCTAAACGGCTGGTTACATGGCATAAAAACCAACGAAGCCCCATCGATAGATAACGGTTATATCCGTGTGGACAATAGAGTTTTTGATAAAACAAAACATTATTTGTGGCCTGTGCCTCAATCAGAAAGAGATTTAAATAGTAATCTAACCCAAAATCCAAATTGGTAAAAATATAAATTTTATGAAAAAGAAAATTAACAGATTACTTAGCCTTATGGCCATCATACTATTGATGAGCTGTAGTGAAAATTATGAACTTCAAATTGGTTTTGATGCGCCAGAATCATTACTTATACCAACAGCAAATCAAGTTGTTGCTATAGACTTAGAGAATGGGACTCCAACGAAATTCGAGTGGACAAAATCTAATTCTTATTATGGTGGAGTTGTGATATATGAAGTTGCTTTTGATAAAGAAGATGGAGATTTCACTGATCCTTTATTCAAAATTTTTTCGAATGGTGGCGGTGGTGATAATTGGTTATCACTAACACCTAAACAATTAATTGTCATAGCCAAACTAGCCAATATAGGTATCGATTCTGAAGGAACAATTAAATGGAAAGTAATTGCTTCTCAAGGCGGAGAAAGAAAAGAGACCAAAGAAATAAGAACTCTAAAATTAAAACGTCCTGCAGGAATAGCCGAAATCCCAAATGAATTATTTATTTATGGATCTGGATTTGAAGCCAAAAACATTGACAACGCAATGCAATGTAAAGAAATAGAAGATGGTGTTTTTGAAATTTTTGCATCATTATCTAATGGTGACATAAAACTTTGCAATTCAGCTAATGCAGATAAAGTTTACTATATCCTTGACAGTAATAACAAAATGATTGAAGCAGAAAATGAAACAGGAATTACAATAAACGGTACAGGAAAAGCATATAGAATTATTGTTGATTTTAATTTGTTAACCATTAAAACAACCGAAATTAAATCTATCAAAATGATGCGAACTTGGGAATATGAGCTTGGAGATTTAGCTTATATAGGAAACCACAAATTCGAAGTAAAGAACATTGCTTTACCATTCTATCATGATTGGGGATATCCGGAAGAGCGTTATCGTTTTTGGGTAAACACAAATGACGGAAAAGAAATCTGGGGAAGTCATTTAAATGACCAGATGAATGCTTCAAATATACCAGGATTAGCTGCTTTTAATACTCCACCTGATGGAAGTGAACCTGCTGAATATTATAATATCTACAATTTAGCAGATATTCCAAGCCCTGGACAAAATCCAGACTGGATCGGTATGTACAAATTACCTAAGGGTTCTGAAAACAAACATGCCAATGTGATTATTGATATGTCTCCTTCCGGAGACTATAAACACTATGTAAATATAATTGATTAATAAATATAATTGGCTGTTTGTCAACAGGAAACAGCCAATATTAAAACCTATAGGTATGAAAAATCTACAAAAATCAAGTCTATTATTACTTTTCCTTTTAATCATATCTTGTACGGAAAACACAGATAATGAATTAACACATACTGATCCTACGACACCAGTAGAAACCATTAGTTATAAAGAAAAAGCAAAACAAACTTTTGATTTAGTTCAACAAAATTATAAAATAAGCAGTACTGGTTTGTATTTAGAAAATTTTCCGAAACAAGCTGGTGATAGAGAATCTTCTTATCTATGGTCACTAGATGGCCTTTTATCTGGTGTAAATCAATTAAAAGCGATTGGATATAAAGATCAAGTATTGAATGCTCCCTTTCTAGCTTTAGAAAAATATTATGATACTCAAAGATTGCCAACTGCTTATCCTGCTTTTCCAGTTCAGTATGGTTTAGATGATCGTTTTTATGATGATAATGCTATAGTTGCACTTGATTTAATTGAGGATTATCAAATTACAAAGAATGAAGCATCTTTAGATCGTGTTAAGAAATTAGTAGAATTTAGTTTAACAGGTGAAGATAATGTAGCTGGGGGCGGAATGTATTGGGTCGAAGAATATAGATACAAACCTGAAAATGATAATTGTATGAAAGCTGTTTGCGCAAGTGCTTTTACGACAACTTATCTACTAAAGTTATATCAGATTACAAAAAATGATGAATATCTAAAATTCGCCAAAAGAATTTATGTATGGTTAACAGCTAATATGAAAGATCCGGTTGATAATCTTTTTTGGAATGATATTAGAATAAGAGATAGTTATATAAATAAAACAAAATGGACTTATAATTCTGGTGCCATGATTACTAATAATGTTTTGTTATATGAAATTACAAAAGATGAAACGTATCTTACCGAAGCTCGAACCATTGCTGCATCTTCATACACTGTTTTTACACGAAGAGTAGATAATCAATTATTTTTTCCTGATCATGATTCTTGGTTCAATGTATGTCTTTTTAGAGGATATTTAGACCTGCTTAAACACGATCCAATCGCTCAAAATTACGTTAATACTTTTATAAGCAATGCAGATTACGCTTGGGCGAAAGCTAGAAATAGTTATGGATTGTTTTATGAAGACTGGTCTGGAATTAAACCAGGAAGAGATAAATGGTTATTACAACAAGCAGCATTAATTGAAATTTACGGGCGTATCGCACTATTGAAAGGAGAAACAGAGTAATGAAAAAATTAGTAGCTCCCTTTATAATTTGCCTTTTGTTTTCTATACAAGCCTACAGTCAAAATAAACAAGGTGAATCGTATCAAGTATATAAAAACAGAGCCGAATCATTTTATGATTTAGTCTACAATCTATATTATTTACCAAAATATAATTTGTTTTCGGAGTATTATCCAAAGAGCAATGATCTGAATGTAAATTATTTTAATGACGGTCAAAAATCTGTAAAGGAGGTTTCGTTCTTATGGCCTTTTAGTGGCATGACATCTGCCATTAATGTGCTTTATAAAATTGATCCAAAAAAATACAAGGCGTCATTAAAAAATTTAATAGAAGCTCAAAAATTATACAAAGATACTAAACCTACTGGATACCAGGCATATCCTCCTCAGTTTGAAAAATCAGATCGTTATTATGATGATAATGGATTAGTTGGTATCGATTATATTGAAGCCTATAAAAATACCAAAAATCCTAATTATTTAAATGATGCCAAAGAAGTGTTTAAATTCATCATAAGCGGATGGAATTCAGATCTTGAAGGGGGTGTCACTTGGCTAGAAGGAGTCTATGATCAAAAACCAGCTTGCTCTAATGGAAAAGCAACTGTGTTAGCTCTAAAAATATATGAACAAACACATGATAAATATTATTTAGATTGGGGCTTAAAGTTTTACAATTGGATGTACACCCATCTAAGAGCAGAGGAAAACATTTATTGGAATGATATGAAAACAGCCGACAGATCAGTTTTAAAAACTGCTTGGACATACAATACGGGTACAATGTTACAGGCGGCAGTTAGCTTATACAAAATTACAGGTGACAAAAAGTATTATAATGAAGCACATTTATTAGCTGAAGGTTCTTATATTTATTTTGGAAAAAAACAACCAGATGGACGTATTTCAATTCTTGATAACGCATGGTTTACTACCGTTTTATTTCGTGGTTATGAAGATTTGTATTCCGTTGATAAAAATTCAAAGTATATTGATACTATTATCAAAAATCTTGATTTTGCCTGGGCAAAAGGTCGTGACGAGAATGGGCTCCTTTTTAGTAACTGGAATGTAGAAAAGGAAGAAACTAAAACACCAAAATGGTTACTAGATGAAGCCTGTATTATCGAACTATACGCTCGGATCACACTATTGAAAAAATAAATCATCCTAAATTACCTGATATGAAAAAGATTTTAAGAATATTATTTATAACCCTAAGTTGCATTTCATGTACTACTTATGGGCAAAAAGACAGAAAAAAATTATCAGATTATGTAAATCCTAATATAGGAACAGCGCATAGCCGTTGGTTTTTTTATACCCCAGCCGCAGTTCCTTTTGGTTTGGCCAAACTGGGACCTTCTACCAATGCACATCTCGGTAATGCAAATGGTTGGGAAGCGACAGGATATGATGATAGAGATACTTCTATTGAAGGCTTTGCATGTTTACATGAATTTCAAGTCGGAGGAATTGTTCTTGCTCCTTCAGTTGGAAAGCTACAAACCATACCTGGCAGTCTGGAAAATCCAGACGAAGGGTATCGATCCAGATTTGATAGAAAAGATGAATCTGCAACTTCTGGATATTACTCCGTTTTGCTAAAAGATTACAATATAAAGGCAGAACTTACCGCTACAAAAAGAGTCGGATTTCAGCGTTATACTTTTCCAAAATCATCTGAATCTCATATTCTTTTTGATATTGGTAACAGACAAGGAGAAAGCGGTGCTGTAAAAGATGCTAAAGTTACTTTTACGGAAGATGGCAGAGTAGAAGGGTATGTAATTACAACTCCAGAATATGTAAAAAAATACCAAGAAGGTGCCAATGTAGCGATGTACTTTTCTGCGGTTTTAGACAAAAAACCAAAAGAATATGGCGTATTTAAAAAAGGTGAAATAGTCGCGGGCAAAAAAGAAATTGATGGAATTGGAGCTGGTTTATACCTTACTTTCGACACCAAAGAAAAAGAGTCGATCACAGTCAAAATCGGGTTATCATACACATCAATTGCTAATGCTCGATTAAATCTTGAATCTGAAGCAAAAAACACCGATTTTAATACTGCAAAAAACAATGCTCTTATTACATGGAATCAAAGTTTAGGAAGAATAACTGTTGAAGGAAAAAATGAAACCGATAAAGTTAAATTTTATACAGGACTATATCATGCCCTTTTAGGAAGAGGATTATCCAGTGATGTAAATGGAGCTTACCCAATGAACAATGGAAAAATTGGTCAAATACCTCAAAACGCAGATGGAACTTCAAAATATAATTCTTATAATACAGATGCTATTTGGGGAGGATTTTGGAATTTAACTCAATTGTGGGCATTAGCATATCCAGAATATTATGCAGATTGGGTACAAGGTCAATTACTTGTTTACAAAGATGCTGGCTGGTTAGGAGATGGTATAGCAAACAGTAAATATGTTTCTGGTGTTGGAACAAATTTCACAGGATTAGCGATTGCTTCAGCTTATAACTGTGGTATTCGCAACTTTGACGTGAACTTAGCTTATGAAGCCGCATTGAAAAATGAAATTACCTGGCAAAACCGAATCGAAGGAGCTGGAAAAATGGATTTGAAACAATTCGTAGAACGTGGTTATTCACCACATATTGATGATATTGGTTTCAATACAGTAACTGATGGTTCAGGGTTTTCGGCCTCGCATACTTTAGAATATTCCTATAGCTCTTTTGCTGTTGCTCAATTTGCTAAATCATTAGGAAAAACAAATGATTATGAGCAGTTAATGAAATTATCAAAAGGTTGGGAATTACTATACGATTCAGAAACTAAATTTATTAGACCAAAGGATGCTAACGGGAAATTTATCCCAAATTTTGATCCATCACAGCCTTGGAGAGGTTTCCAAGAAGGGAATGCATGGCAATACACTTTTTATGTTCCTCACGATGTCGAAAAATTAGTTGAAACTCTTGGCAAGAAAACCTTTAATGATAGATTAGAAACGATTTTCGAAGTATCTCAAAAGAATGTTTTTGGGGGCGGAACAAAAATTGATGCTTTCGCAGGTTTATCAGGATTCTATAATCATGGAAATCAGCCTAACTTACATATATCATGGTTATTTAATTTTTCTGGCAAACCGTATCTTACTCAAAAATGGGTGCATGCAATATGTGATGAATTTTATGGTACAGAAGGAATTCATGGCTATGGTTATGGGCAGGACGAAGATCAAGGGCAATTAGGAGCATGGTATGTAATGTCCTCAATAGGGTTATTTGATGTAAAAGGACTAACAGAAATGAATCCATCGTTTCAAATAAGTAGCCCGTTATTTGACAAAATAACTATTAAATTACCTAAAGCATTAAACAGAAAAGATTTTGTAATTGAAGTTCAAAATAATTCTAAAAAGAATGTTTATCTTCAAAAAGCAACTTTAAATAATAAAGATATAGAACATTTAAAATTAGATTTCAATGACATCATAAAAGGAGGTACTATTAAAATGTCTGTAGATGCAAAACCAAGTCAAAAATGGTCTAACTAAATCTTATTTTAAATATTAAAAAAACACAATTAAATTATAAATACATGAAAAATAATTATTTATCAAGTGTTCTCCCAGTACTCTTCGGCTTCTTTATAATGGGTTTTTGTGATGTAGTAGGAATTACTTCAACACATGTAAAAGCAGATTTTGGGTTAAGTGATACTATGTCGAACATGATTCCAGTAGCTTTATTTTCAATGTTTTTACTTTTTTCAGTACCAACAGGAATTTTAATGAATGCTATTGGTCGCAAACGTACCGTATTATTAAGCAATGTTATCACCATTATTGCCATGTTTTTACCACTAATTGGTTATACATTTACAATATGCCTGATTGCTTTTGCCTTACTTGGAATAGCTAATACTATTTTACAGGTATCTTTAAATCCATTATTAACCAATGTGGTACAAGGAGACAAACTGTCTTCAAATATTACCGCAGGTCAGTTTGTAAAAGCCATTTCATCTTTCTGTGGTCCTTTTATTGCGGCTTATGCGGCTACACAATTAGGAAATTGGCAATATATTTTTCCAATTTATGCTGTTATAACATTAATTTCTACTGTATGGTTAATGGCAACACCAATTCAGGAAGAAGTATCAATTAATAAAGTCAGTTCCTTTCTAAGTGTATTTAGTCTTTTGAAAGATAAAAGCATTTTAATTCTGTTTTTAGGGATTGTATTTTTGGTAGGGATTGATGTCGGTGTAAATACAGCTGCACCTAAAATCCTAATGGAACGTTGTGGAATGAGTACTATTGATGCTAGTTATGGAACGAGTATGTATTTTGCTTTTCGTACTGCAGGATCTTTTATTGGTGTATGGTTGTTAGCAAAATATTCTCCGAAAGTTTTCTTCAAAATAACCACTATTATAACTGTATTAGCCTTGATTACACTTGTTTTTATAACAAATCAGGCAGCTATTTTTTCCATTTATGCAGTCATTGGTTTAGCTATTGCTAATGTTTTTTCAATACTGTTTTCAATGGCACTTCAATCGCGTCCTGAAAAGGCTAATGAAATTTCTGGGTTAATGATTACAGGAGTTTTTGGAGGTGCAGTAATTCCTTTTGTTATGGGAATGGCTTCAGATACTTTCGGATCACAAGTTGGTTCAGTAGTTATTATTTTATTGTGTGCTGTTTATCTTTTGTACTGCGCATTTGCAGTGAATACCGAAAAAGCATAAGTCATAATTAAATACTTTTTTTCTTTTAAAAATAAAAATATGAATTTCAATATATCGAATACCACAGAGAAAAAAGTTGTTTTTGAACAAATTGCAGCTGAATTAAAAAAAGAAAATTTTACAATCATAAAACAAGATGATACCAGACCTTGGGGAGGCTTTTTTGTAATTGATGAAAATCAGGCAGTAGAATTTGCAGCTAAATTTTTTCCTCATCTTGATCTGGAAAATATTAAAATTACAAACAAATTAAGTCCAAAGTTTTTGGTGGTTGCACCTAATAAAAGATTATCATGGCAATACCACTTCCGAAGAGCTGAAATATGGAAAGTAATTGCTGGAATTGTAGGAGTAAAAACTAGTCCTACAGATGAAGAAGGTGAAATTCAAGAACTTGCTCCTGGAGCATTTATACAATTAGAAAAAGGGGAACGCCATCGATTAATAGGATTAGATTCATGGGGAATAGTAGCCGAAATTTGGCAGCATACCGACTCAGAAAATCCATCTGACGAAGATGATATTGTTCGTCTGCAAGATGATTTTGGGAGATAAAATTAATGTTTTGAAGGTTTGCTATTCATTGACAATTATTATAGGCTGTTTTTATTGATAATATAGGAATGTTTTCTCTTGAAATGCTTAAATTTGAGTATTAAATTAAAACCTATGAAAAACAAAATGATCCTTGTTTTGCTTGCCTCCGGAGGAATAGCTTTCTCTCAGACCGTTAAAAAACCGTTAGTTTCAGCAATTACAGAAAAAGATCTTAAAACTGATATGTATCAAATGGCTGGAGATCACTTTAATGGTCGTGAAGCCGGAACTTTGGATGAATTAAAAGTATCTATGTGGCTGGCAAATAAAGCCAAAGAAGCTGGAATGCTTCCTGCAGGTGATGATGGAACTTATTTTCAGTTTTTTGATTTATACAGGCATCAGGTTACGGCCAATACAAAGTTTAAGATTGGTACAAAAGAATATAAATTATGGAGTGAAGTTCTTGTAGCGGAAACTACAAATATAAAAGTGGAAGCGCCTTTATTGTATTTAGGTGCAGCGACAAAAGAAGAAATAGAGAAAGCTGATATAAAAGGGAAAGCAGTTGTTTTGTTAGCTTCGAAAGAAGGAATTGCGGATGAGATTACACTTTTTGACAGGCGTTATCCCGGTCTTGTAAAAACTAAATACTATGATCTTTTAGTCCAAAAAGGAGCTTCGGCAATGATTATGGTTGCTGATAAACTAGGAGAGGAGAGCTGGTCTCAAGTTGAACCACAAATGACTAGAGGTATTTACGGAATTGAAGGTCTGCGTGAAAAAATTAGCTCCACTATGCCTGTTTTTTGGGTACATGGTGATCAATTAGAGTATTTAAAAACAACCAAAGATCTTTTATCTACAGAAGTTGTTTCTGAAACTTATAAATATCCATCTGTAAATGTTGTTGGAACGATACCGGGAACTGATGCGAAATTAAAGAATGAATATGTTCTCTACAGTGGTCATCAAGATCACGATGGTGTGAGACAAAAATATGGTAAGGATTCCATTTATAATGGAGCAGATGATAATGCGAGTACTTGTGTAGCCATGTTAGCCATTGCAAGAGCGTATAAAAAACAACCTGGAAAAAGAACGGCATTATTTGTTTTTCATGGCTCAGAAGAGCGTGGTTTGCTGGGTTCCAGATGGTATGCATCGCATCCAACTGTTCCTGAAAAAAGTATTGTAGCTGTTTTAAATGGAGATATGATTGGGAGAAATAATGTAAATCAAGCTGCTTTATTAGGTTCAAGTTCACCGCACGAAAACTCTTCAGATTTGGTTGCGATTGCTAAAAAAGCAAATGACGAAGGTCCAAAATTCGATTTAGATAAACTCTGGGACAGACCAGAACATCCAGAGTATTTTTATTTCCGTTCCGATCATTTACCGTATGCTAAAAAAGGAATTCCAGCAGTATTTTTCACAAGTGTACTGCATAGTCAATATCACACACCAATGGATGAATCTGAAAACATTGATTTCTTGAAACTACATAAAATGACAGAATGGATGTATCGTACCGGCTGGATTTTATCAAATGATAGTGGTCGTCCTAAAACATTGCCTGATGTGAAATTGGAGAGATAATAACATTTCATAAGCGTTTACAAAGGTTAGAGTCTCTAGATTCAAATCTCTCATTGCTCACAAAAAACTCCTTATTAAATTAAGGAGTTTTTTTTATATAAGTATTTTTCGATTCTAACTAAGCCACTCTGTACTGAAAGTACAGCCGTTTGTTTTATGATTTTTTTTTATCTGAGTTTTGATAATCTGTTGGGAATAATGTACTGATCTCATTTAACAGCTCGAATTCATCTATTGGAAATAACTGCAGGGCGATTCCCAGTATAAGACCAACGTCAATTGGCTTACTTTCAATCGTACTTGGCATGTCGGGTGCTTCATGGTCTAAAGCAACAATGAAGATTTTTAGTAGATTTCTAATAACTGCGGACAGTTCGTAATAATCATACACTCTTATTTGTGCTGTATGAATATTGCTTTTGCCATCAACTGGTTTCAAAGTATTGAGATAAGCTGCAGTTAATCCCTTAATAGTCTCCAGGTTCTTAATTTCATCTGTTTCCATGATCATTGTATTTTAGGTTAGTTATTATATCGTTGTTATCAATGATAAAACTTTATGTTCATTGCTTTTAAGTTATTGATCCGCCTTATTCTTTGCATCCTTTATAAGCATTTGATGTATCTCTTCGAGTACTTCAGTTTCTGCGCGGGGGAAAAACTGCAAGGCTAATTCCATTACTGATCCAATATCTAAATCTTTATTATCCAACGCATCCGTGTGAACAACGTGTAAACATAATTTGATAAGACTTTCTCCAACTCTAATCATATCTGAATATCCTGAAACTTTTATTTTTAGAATGTAACCGTCGTAAATACTTTCTGCTGGTTTTAGCTTTTCAAAATGAGAAGAAGCAAAATCTTTAAACTCTTCTAATGTTGTAATTTCATTTGTTGCCATTACTTTGTCTATTAAGTTCAAGAGTCTCTAAACGTTCTAATTCGGATTCTATGAGTCTGCAGGCTCTTTCGTGGAAAAGATTGCTTCTTTTCTCTAGAAACTCGGTATCTACGATACATGATTTTTTTAAATTGACCCACCGAAGTGCACTAGTATTCGCTTTTAATAAATCAAAAAGTCTTTTATCTTCAATTGTAGTTCGCGGGAAGAGATCAGAGGCCAGTGGTGTGAATATTTCACAGAGATCAAATAGATATGGCAGTGAAAAATGATCAGGACGATAACCTAAGAACACATCAATGAGTCCAAGGCAGGTTTGTTCTATAGCAATATGCATCATAGATTCCTGAACAAATCCATAATCCGTATAGTCAACATGACGTAAGCTTCTCAAAAAAGTTTCAGCCACTATATTTCTGTTGTTCCAATGGGAACGGAGATACTTTATTTGGCGTTTTGGTGTTTCATCGAAAGCTATGTTTGGAGGCACATTTTCATGTTCATAAATTTTATTGCCTTTGGTTATAACCTCATGATAGAAATACAATTGATGTGGTGCAAGATGTTGTACTGTTGTTGCTTTATGCAGTAACAACGTAACCGTGTAACGTCCCTCAGTTTTAGTCTTTATTATATCGCTAATATCTGTGACCGCATTTATAACGTATTCATTGGCAAAGACCAATATATAGAAATGGGTATGCTCTTCCTGAACAGAAGCAGTTTCCTGAAATGGGTTTTGAACCGTTTGACTTTGCTTTTTTTCTCCGAAACAGTAAATACCACTTGTACTAATGCTCTCCATAATGATTTCACTAAGCATTTGTAAACCTAATTTGTCGATTGTTTTCATAATTTCTCTTTTACACGTTAAACCTTACTTTTAATTTGTATTTTTGTTTATGACCTGCAAGTAAGTGAGCGATTGTACCGTACCGAACTAATTACAATTGTATCTTACCAAAGCGAACTTGTTTTTTACCAAAATTATTTTTTACAACCAATTTTAGATACCTTTGAGCTATGAGCACAGCAACAAAACCAAAACATATTGGCAGAAATATTGGCCGAATTAGAGAACTTAGAGGGATGAAACAGGAAGCGTTGGCGACAGCAATAGGAGTAATCCAGCAATCCATTTCTAACATTGAGGCAAGTGAAACTATTGATGAAGAGAAACTAAAAGTAATTGCTGAAGTTTTAGGTGTTTCTGCAGAAGCAATTAAAAATTATAGTGATGAAACTGTATTAAATGTTATCAATAATACTTTTACAAGTCATGATAATTCGACACTTAATGCGGTCAATATCCAACCTAATTTTAACCCTCTTGATAAAGTGGTTGAATTATACGAACGTTTAGTTCAGGCTGAAAAAGAAAAGGTTGAATATTTAGAGAAATTACTGAAAGAGAAATAGTTTTAAAAAAAATAATTAATTACAAGAAAGGGACCTGTTAAGGGTCTCTTTCTTGTTTTTGGACAATTTCTTTTTGTAACATAAAGCTTTTCAAAGAAGTACATCTCGTTTGATATCACATTTAATCATTCTAACTAAAAAAAACATATTATTGGTTTATAAATTTGAATAACTCTACAAAAATATTTATTAGGATGTTTAAATATTTTATATATCTTTGTAAAAAAATTGAAACACTCTACAAAATAGTTTAGATGCAAAAACAATTAAAAGATATTGCTACTATTAAGTTTGGGTTTTATGTAAAATCTCTTGAAAAAGGTTTTGCTAAATACTTGCAAGCTAAAAATTTTGATGATTTTGGCAATCTCCAAAGTGATATTGATTCCTTTGTAAATTTAGACAATAAAAATGAAAGCCATTTATTAGAAGATGGTGATGTGCTTTTTGTGGGTAAAGGTTTTAGAAACTTTGCCTGGACTTACAATAAAGCAATGGGTCCTGCAATCGCTTCATCAATATTCTATGTAATAAGACCAAAAAAAACTAAAGTAAATCCAGAGTATATTGCAACACTTTTCAATTCGCAAAAATACCAAAGTCAGTTTCAAAGTATGGGTGCAGGCAGTTCCATTCCTTCTATTAGAAAAGGAGAGCTAGAAAGTATTATAATTGATGTGCCAGATTTAGATTTACAAAACAAAATTGCCACAATCAGTGCTTTACATTCGGAAGAAATTAAATTATCAAATCAAATTATAGAAAATAAAAAAGCCTTGTTTCAAGGTATAATTAATAAAATTGTAACAGGTCAGTATGGAAAATAAAATCACGCAAAAAGAAATAAATCAAATCGTTTGGAAAGCTTGTGACACTTTTAGAGGTGTATTAAGTAGCGGACAATACAAAGATTATGTATTAACAATGCTTTTTGTGAAATACGTTTCTGATGTTTGGAAAGATAAAAAGAACTTTTATGCCGAAAAATACAACGGAGATACAACACGTGTTGAAAGAGCTTTGGCTAATGAGCGTTTTAAACTTCCAGAAAATGCCACTTTCGAATTCTTATTTGAAAACAGAAACGAACCTAATTTAGGTGAATTAATCAATACTTCATTAGAACGTATTGAGGATGCCAACAGAAGTAAATTGGACCGTGTTTTCAGAAGTATTGATTTTAATTCTGAAAATAATCTAGGACAAACTAAAGACAGAAACAGAAGACTAAAAAATCTATTAGTTGACTTTGCTGCAATGGACTTACAGCCTTCACATTTAGATGGTAATGATATTATTGGTGATGCTTACGAATATCTTATTTCGATGTTTGCAGGAGAAGAAGGCAAGAAATCGGGCGAGTTTTATACACCTAGCGAAGTATCTACACTTTTAGCCAAATTATTAGACCCACAACCAGGAGACAGAATATGTGATCCCGCTTGCGGAAGTGCATCATTATTAATAAAAATGGCAAAAGAAGTAGGAAGCAATAACTTTGCTTTGTACGGTCAAGAAGTAAACGGAAGCACTTGGGCATTGGCTCGAATGAATATGTTTTTGCACGAGATTGACGATGCTACTATAGAATGGGGAGATACTTTAAATAATCCTCGTTTATTAGAAGGAGATAATTTAATGAAGTTCAACATCGTTACCGCAAATCCTCCATTCTCGTTAGACAAATGGGGTGCGGAGACTGCTATTGCTGATATGCACAACCGTTACCACAGAGGCATTCCTCCAAAAAGTAAAGGCGATTATGCGTTTATCAGTCATATGATTGAAACAACTTATGAAGATACAGGACGTGTTGGGGTTATTATGCCACACGGTGTTTTGTTTCGTGGTAGTAGCGAAGGCAAAATTCGCCAACAATTAATAGAAGAAAATCTTTTAGAAGCGGTTATTGGATTACCTGCCAATTTGTTTTTTGGAACAGGTATTCCAGCATCTATTTTAATCTTTAACAAAGCCAAAGAAAATAATACAGATGTTTTATTTATTGATGCAAGTAAAGGTTATGAAGCAGGAAAAAATCAAAATAAACTGCGTGATAACGAAAAAGTAAGTGACATTAATAAAATCGTTACTACTTATGTTGATTTTAAAAACGCAACTCCTTTAACTTCTGAAAACGGTGTTGTAGTAGAAGATAAATATGCTTTTAGAGCAACCATCAAAGATTTACAAGATAACGATTATAACCTTAATATTCCTCGTTATGTAGATACTTTTGAAGAAGAAGAAGCTATTGATGTTAAAGCAACACAACAAACTATTCTTTCATTAAAAAATGAATTGGTTGCCGTTGAATACAAAATGAAACAATATTTAGTGGAGTTAGGATTTTAATATGGAAACGATGAGCAACACCACTACAACGCCGATAATGGTCCAGCAAAGCATTATACCAAACGGCTACAAAAAAACCGCTATTGGAGTTATTCCAATGCATTGGGAAGTAAAACGATTAGGTCAGATAGGAGAATTAAAAAACGGAATAAATAAAGACAAAGACCAATTTGGTTTTGGGTTTCCATTAATCAATCTTAATGATGTGTTTGAAATAAATACAGACCACGACAAGGATTTTTCGTTGGTTAATTCAAATGAAAAAGAGCGAGAGAATTATTCTTTAGATAAAGGTGATGTGCTTTTTGTTAGGTCTTCTGTAAAAGCTACAGGAGTTGGTTTAACTTGTGTTATTTTAAATGATATAAAAGATGCTGTTTATAGTGGGTTTATCATTCGTTTTAGAGATAATCATTATTTAGATTTAAAATATAAAGTGCATTGTTTTTATGATCAAGGATTTAGAAATAGATTATTAGCAAAAAGTACAATTAGTGCTAATATCAATATCAATCAAGTAGCTTTAAATAGCTTACAACTTCCAATCCCACCATTACCCGAACAACAAAAAATAGCGGAAATACTATCTACTTGGGATGAAGCTATAACTATCACCAAAAAGTGCGTTAAGAAAATAACAAAAAGAAATAAAGGTTTAGCGCAACAATTGCTTACTAGCAAAAAAAGATTAAATGGGTTTAATGAGAAATGGGAAGTAAAAAAAATTAAAGATTTCTCAAAAGAGATATCTTCCAAAAATAAAGAAGATGAGGATTTGGTTGTTTTATCTTGTACTAAATACAATGGTTTAGTTCCTTCATTAGAATATTTTGGTAGAAAAATTTACAGTGATAATCTAAAAACGTACAAGATAGTAGAAAAGAATGTTTTTGCTTATGCTACTAATCATATTGAGGAAGGTTCTATTGGTTATCAAAGTAAGTATGAAAAAGCATTAATTAGCCCAATGTACACCGTTTTCAAAACAGAAGAAAAAATAAATGATGAGTTTCTTTTCAAAGTTTTAAAATCGAATACTTATATCCAAGAATATCAAAAAAGAATGGAAGGTTCTATTGATAGACGCGGTGGGTTAAGATGGCAAGAGTTTTCTAAAATTAAAGTTAGCGTTCCGTCATATGAAGAGCAAACAGCTATTGCATTAGCATTAGAAACCGCAGACCAAGAATTAAAAAGCTATCAAACCAAGCTAGAAGCATTGCAATTACAAAAGAAGGGATTAATGCAACAATTGCTAACAGGAAAAATAATAGTGAATGTAAATTAAGAAACTATGAGCACAACCTATAATATCTATATCGACGAAAGTTGTCATCTTGAACACGACAAATCAGAAGTGATGTGTATTGGCTATACAAAAATTAGCCTAGAAGATTACTCAAGCGTCAAGGAGGCAATAAAAGAAATCAAACTAAAACACAAATCTCCTACAGAAGTAAAGTGGAACCAACTTTCTATGTCACGTTGGGAATTGTACAAAGAATTAATTGATTTCTTTTTTGCCAGCACAATAGAGTTTAGAAGTGTACTCGTAAAAAATAAAAAAAATCTTGGTCCAGAAAGATATAATAGAGAAGATAAAAACAGCTTTTATTATCAAACATTAATTTTTTTACTAAACAACAAAGTTTCTTATGGTGAAGATGTTTACCGTGTTTATCTTGATGTTAAGGATACCAGAGGTAAAACAAGATTGGAATTATTACAAACGGAGTTATTAGAAAAACACAATGACAATTCACCATTCAAGTATTTCCAACATTTACATTCCAATGAAAATGAGCTTTTACAATTAACAGATTTATTTATTGGAGCAATTTGCTACAAATCAAGACCAGAATATAAAAATGAAAATGCTTCTAAAATAAAAAGAATGGTCGTTGATTATTTAGAAGCTAGTTCGGGTTACGTGTTAGATGATGGAACAGAGCCTTGGGAAACAAAATTCTTTATTGATGATTTTCAAGTAAAACCAAGAAAAAATGATTGATTTAGATGATCTTGAGGATTTATTTGACAATCTGGATGAAGTCAGTCCCACAGCAGTACAACTAGCTAAAATGTATGAAATATATAGAGATGATTTCGTTCACGATTATGTAGTAATTGATGGAAAAGAAATTACTTTAAAAAGTCAAAAAACGTGGTTAAAAGGATTTGAAGAATTGCCCGAAACATTTGTTCATTTACTAACAAGAGAACCTTCAAAGGGAAAACCAAGAACATTTGATAAGTTAAGAGCAAATAGGATACATTGGGGCAAACAAATATTAACTCAAAAGGATAATCCTAAAATTAAATATTTTGAAAAAGTAGATCAGGGATATTTAAAAAGACATTATTGGTTTGAAGAAAAAGACTTTGTTGTGATTCTAAAACCTGTGAGTGCAAATTTATTATTAGTTACAGCTTTCTATGTAGAAGCTCTAAAAAAGAAAGATTTTGAATGGGATTATAATAAGTATCGGGAAAGTTTGTAGCAAAAAAAAACCGCACTTCGGTGAATGCGGTCCACATTTACGGTTCTGTGGGCAACCACGTCCTTTACACTTTGTGCATTGACACTGCAAAGATAATAATAAATTCTAATAAAACAATAGTAGTACAAAAAAACGCTATTAATAAAGATAAAACAATAGATATGAGTACACCCTCTTTTATAGAAGATCATATAGCTCAACTTCCAGCTTTAAAACTATTAATGAATATAGGTTGGCAATACCTTACTCCTGATGAGGCTCTTGAAGCTAGAGGAAATAGGACTTCTAATGTACTACTAGAAGATATTCTAAAAGAACAACTACGCAAAATAAACAAGATAGAATACAAGCAAAAAGAGTTTGAATTTTCAGATACTAATATAAGTAATGGTTTATTAGCATTAAGAGATTTACCTGTACAAGATGGTTATATTGCAGCTAATAAAGCTTATTATGAACTAATAACATTAGGTAAAAGTTTAGAACAAACCGTTCTTGGCGACAAAAAGAGTTTCTCTTTTCAATATATAGATTGGAAAAACCTTGAAAATAACACCTATCACGTTACCGAAGAGTTTAGTGTCTTGCGTTCAGAAAGAAACGACCATTATCGACCTGATATAGTTTTGTTTATAAATGGCATTCCTATGGTTGTTATTGAATGTAAAAGTCCAATAATAAAGGAACCTATTGATAAAGGCATTGAACAACATCAACGCAATCAGCAAGACGATGGTATTCGTTCATTATATCTATATTCCAATGTACTAATGTCTATTGCGGTAAACGATGCAAAGTTTGCAACAACAGCAACACCAAAAGAGTTTTGGAGTTTTTGGAAAGAATTGTTTAAAACCAAAGAAGAACAAACGCTTTGGGAAGATACTATTTCCGAAATCAAAACGAAATCAGTAAACAAAGAAGATTGGAACAAATTAATTGATTGGCACGAAAAGAGAAATGAGTTTATTGCCAATGTGGTCGATAATGCAGAGACTGTAACAGAACAAGACAAGCTAATTTTTAGTTTTTGCCAACCCAAGCGACTATTAGATTTAATATTCAATTACATTGTGTATGATGATGGGGTGAAAAAGATAACGAGATATCAGCAGTATTTTGGGATTAAAAATACATTAGCTCGTTTAAGTACTAAAACAAATAACAAGTATAATGGAGGTGTAATTTGGCATACGCAAGGAAGCGGAAAATCATTAACGATGGTAATGTTGGCACAAATGATTGCTGCACATCCTAACATCAAAAACCCTAAAATTATATTAGTAACAGATCGTATCGATTTAGATAGCCAAATAACCGAAACATTTCAAAAGTGTCAGTTTCCTGTAGAAAATGCAGAAGTTGGAGCTTCAAAAGAAATCATCAAAAAATTAAAAGGCGAAAAACTGTCGGATAAAGATTTTGATAAACTTAAAAAAGACAAGAGTTTACTAAATCTTATAGCAGAACCAGGTGATGCAGTAATAACAACTTTAATTCACAAATTCAAAGCGGCGGTTGATGCTTCGGTAACTCCTTTTTTATCTTCTGAAATCTTTGTATTAGTAGACGAAGGGCATCGTAGTCAATACGGTTCATTCAATGTAAGAATGCAACAAGTTTTCCCAAATGCTTGTTTTATAGCATTTACAGGGACGCCATTGATGAAGAAAGAAAAAAGTACCGCTAATAAATTTGGAGGCTTAATTGATGTGTATTCTATTAATGATGCAGTTGCTGATGGTGCAGTAGTTCCTTTATTGTATGAAGGAAGACACAATCTTATTGAGGTAAATGACAATCCAATAGATAATTATTTTAATAAAATTTCAGAACCATTAACAGTTTATGGTAAAGCAGCTTTAAAAAGAAAGTACAGCAGTAAAAATATGCTGAATAAAGCAGACCAAATAATTTATGCAAGAGCGTGGGATATTGTGGATCATTTTGTAGACAATTGGCAGGGGACAGTTTTTAAAGGACAATTAGTAGCACCAAATAAAGCAACTGCAATCAAATACAAAGAATATTTTGATGAGATAGGAAAAATAACTTCCGAAGTAATTATTTCAGCACCTGACACACGTGAAGGAGAAGAAGATGCCTTTGATAAAGCTGATGATAAAGTAAAAGCATTTTGGAAAGCTAAAATGGATAAATACGGCACTACTGAAAAGTATGAAAAATCTATTATTAGTGCATTTAAAAAGCAAGATGAACCCGAAATCATTATTGTTGTCGATAAACTATTAACTGGTTTTGATGCTCCAAGAAACATTGTATTATACATAACACGAGGTTTAAAAGAACACACCCTATTACAAGCAATTGCAAGGGTGAATAGATTGCACGACGGTAAAAAATATGGATATATCATTGATTATTATGGTAACCTCGAAAATTTAGACAAAGCTTTAGAAACCTATTCGGGTGATAATGCTTATGATGAAGAAGATTTGGCAGGTACATTTACCAATATCAACGATGAAATAAAAAAATTACCCCAAGCACATTCAGAAGTATGGGATATTTTTAAAACAGTAGCAAATAAATACGATGAACCTGCTTATGAAGTATTATTACAAGATGAAGAAATTAGACATAATTTTTATGAAAAAGTGTCTGCATTTGCACTATTACTAAAACTAGCATTATCTAGTTATGAGTTTGAAACCAAGACGCCTGATAAAGTAATTGCTAAATACAAAAAGGATTTAAAATTCTTTTTAGAATTAAGAATTTCCGTTAAAAGAAGATACTCCGACGAAGCGGATTATGCAGCTTACGAACCTCAAATTCAAAAGTTAATAGACAAGCATATTACTACAGAGGGCGATATGCTTCGCATAACTGATTTAGTAAATATTTTTGATAAAGAACAAAGAGAAGCAGAAGTTGAAAAATTAACAGGTAAAGCAGCAAAGGCAGACCACATAGCTAGTAGAACAATTAAAGCTATTAACGTTAAAATAAATGAAGATCCCATTTATTATAAAAACCTGTCGGCCTTAATTAGAGAAACTATTGAAAGTTATAGGCTAGAACGTATTTTAGAAGCTGAATACTTACGAAAAGTAAAAGAATATGAAGCAGAGTTTTTAAGTGGTAAAAGAAGCAATATTCCGACCGAATTAAATGGAAATGATACTGGTATAGCAATATACAATTTAGTAAAAGACATTCTTAAAAATGAATTAGGAACAAAACCCGAAATAGCGACAGAAATAGCAGTTGAAATTGATACTATCATTCGTTCAATAGTATATGAAGATGATATATTAATAATTGATTGGCAAAACAAAACGGATATTGAAGGGAAAATTAAAATTGCTATTGATGATTATATTTTTGATTTAAAGTCAAAATATGGATTAGAAATTTCATTCAAACAGATAGATGATATCGTAGAACAAGGATTGAATATTGCTAAAATCAAATTTACATAATGATTACGAATAGCAAAAATATCAAATACGGCACAAAAGAAATCAGCTATGAACTAATTTTTCAAGAAAGGAAAACACTAGGTATAAAAGTATTTCCTGAAGGTTCGGTAAAAGTGTATGCCCCAAATGAAACTACTAATGAAAAAATTGAAGAAAAAGTAAAAGAAAAAGCACGTTGGATAATCAAGCAACAAAATGAATTTCAATCGTATCTTCCATTAACTCCGAAAAGGCAATATATCAATGGCGAAACACATTTGTATTTAGGAAGACAATATATTTTACATTCAGAAATAGCAAAAGTAAACCAAGTTAAAGTCTATCGTGGTAAGCTGATAGTAAATCATAAAGCTAATACCAAAATTGAAACAGTTGTCAGGAATTGGTATAAAGAAAAAGCAATTGAACATTTCACCTCGGTATTAGATGAAAAAATCTGCTTATTTTCTAAATACAATATTGAAAAGCCAACTATTGAAATTAGAACAATGAATAAACGCTGGGGAAGCTGTACTGTAAAAGGTAAGGTGATATTAAATCCTGAATTAATAAAAGCACCAAAAGGAAGTATTGAATATGTAATAATACACGAGTTATGCCATTTAGTACATCACAATCACACTAAATCATTTTATGATTTACAAGAAAAAATGATGCCCGATTGGAAAAGGTGGAAAACAAAGTTAGAATATAGTTTGGTGTAATTTAATAGCAAGCAACATGGGATTTGAAAAATCAACTTAAGTCATAACTTATTTAATTTTTTCAAATTAGCCATAAAATAGTTTGTAGTCCCACCAAGAAACGGAGTTTCTTTATATCTACTAAAAATGAATTAAAAACAAAAGTTTAGCTTCGCTCTTTGAAGAGTTACAAAAATAACACAAATGTTGTGCAAATGTCTCTAACTTTGCGCCCGTTGCTATAATCCACAATTAATAGTTATGTGATAAAAGTTGTATATTGTAATTTCAAATTCAATATAAATATAGAAAAGCGTCCTAATATTAGGTCGTTTTTTTGTTTTAGATTTTCACTTTTTCACTTACCCAATTCTTATCCACCTGAACTCGATTATTATTGTATTTTACATTTCGCTCCTATGGAGCTCACAATGTTCTTAACTCCTTTTGATTTCTATGAATATATCGCCATTTTGTGGCTCCATTTAGTATTAAGCAAGTTTTTTGAATCCCGCTCTTTAAAGCGATGCAGGAACAACACAAATCTCTCTGACTTTATGCCCGTTCTTATAATCAACAACAAATAGTTTTGTATCAAAAGCTGTATATTAAAACTATACTATTTGAAAGAAGGTTATGGACTATTAAATAATTTTCTTAATCCCAGGAATTAATAAAATGGTGGATCCGAGTCCAAAACTGCCTGCAACTGTAAATGGAGCTATAACCAAAAGTTTTATGGCTGGATCAATTGCCCAGTTTCTTATGAGCAGCGTTAAACTAATTATTACAAGTGGATGAAAGATGTAAACCACAAAATTACTTCGGGCTATTTTTGTGAGAAAGGCTGATGTGGTGTTCCAACTTTTTCTTCCTTTTATAAGAAATACTATTAAGATAGAAATTCCAATCCATTGTTCCCAAATTGCATATACTAATGATTGCCAATGAAAACCTCCTGAATACCATGAAATTGGCATATTTAATTTGGCTCGTATGAAGAAAAATATGGGAAAGAATAATAAACAGAATCCGATTGATTTTTTTAAATACTTTCTGGTTTGGTCCGTAAGCTGTTCGAACCAATTGTTTCTGGATGCCATTATTCCGACTATAAATAATGCTATATATTGTGTAAAGTGTCCTAACTGAAAACCAAGTGGTTTGAGAACCCATCCTACCGGAAATATAATTCTAACTATAAAACTAATTGTGCCTATAATTACCGCAAATGAAAGTATTTGGAATGTTCCCGGTGCAGGAAGTGATTTTGAAAAATCGGTTTTGAAAAACTTCTGCATTAAAACATAAATCATGGTAAAGAACAACAATGCTGCAACGAACCACATTACTCCAAAATCGATCCAGCTATCGTAACCTGAAAGATATTGCAAGAATGTTATATGCTGTTGTTTTGCAAAATAATAGACTAAATAGCTCAAAAAAGGCGAGAGAATAAAGCAATAAAACAGTAAAGGAATTCCGAGCCTGATAAGGCGATCTTTTATAAATTGTGTTGTTCCTTTTTTGTAATAAGAAGAATCAGTAAAGTAAGCAGCAAGCAGGAAGAAAAAACCCATGAAAAAAGATTGGTTTATGCTCACAAACATTGTCATTGGTACAAGTGCACCAAAGCAAGTTGTTTTTTGAGTCCAATACCAGCCACCAGAACCTCCGTAAGTGATAACGGTATGATGCAGAATGACCAATATCGTCAATATCGTTTTGATAGTATCAATATAAAATAATTTGCTTGAAGAGCTTGAATTCGGTTTTGTGGTAACGGTTGCAGTTGACATCATAAATTTGGTTTTGTGTTATTGATGGCAAACCTACAACAAGAAAAGGCAGACGTGGTAAGGCTTGTTACTGGTAACTAGCTTTTGTGACGAGCAACAAGATTATGCAATGTATTTGGTGCGAAGCTCTTGATAGTAAGTATTGAAACTATCAATTTGTTTTCTGGAAACCGGAACTTTTAAGTTGGTTTCATTAAAAGATAAAATATAACCCTGAGAATTTCCGGATACTTTTTCGACTTTAAACATATTCACTAAATAGGTTCTGTGGCATCTGAAAAAGTGTGGATAATCTGCTATTTGAGTTTCAAATTGAGTTAAAGAAATTCGTTTTACTTCTGTGGTGATTTGATTTTCTTTTGATTTAGTTAATTCGATATAATTGCCATCTGCTTTTGCGAATAGTAATTCGTCAATGTCCAGGCTAAAATCATCTTGTTTTACCTGTGTGCTAATAAAAAGAGGTGTTTTTAAAGTTATTTTTTCAGCTTCAATAGCCAACGGGATAAACTGAAGAACAAATGGCGCTCCTTTTTTTGATTCAAAATAGAAACTTAATAATCTTAAAAAGAAGTAGAAAAATACACCCGCAATTAAACAATTTCTAATTTCTTCATAGAAATAATTCCAAGACCAATTATTTGGATTTCTATAAAGTAAATCACGCATTAAAAAACTTGTTGCGCCAATTAACAGTAACAAAGTTCCAATGTGAATGTATTCTTTAAGCAGCGTCCATTTCGTTTGTTTTTTTCTTTTTCTAAAATAATTCAATACTCCAAAATAAGCGAATAAAATAAAAGCAGGAGCAAAGGCATGGAAAAAACAAATAAACAGATAATGCATCTTAAGTTCCGGATCATACACTCCAAATGGTTTAAATAATAAAAGAAACGACAAAAGAATAAAAAACACTACAACCGAATTTTTGAAAAGATTTTGAGTTTGATATCTTTTGGGATATTCAACTGCTTTTCTTAGATGTTCTGTATTAATGTAAAATCCTAACATGATTTTTTTGTTTTGGTTAAAAATACAAAAAATAGGTTCTGTAAAATTATATGTTTTTCAGATTAATATCCTCGAAAAATATTCGAACCAAACAAAAATATCGTTAATTAATGTATAAGGGGTTTTATTTGCTTTACAGGTTGATTCTGACCTGCAGATTTTATTGTAAAAAGAAATAGTATAGCTGAATTCAACTGTTTTTTCATAAAGACATTTATTTTTCAATAAATATATTTTAATAATACGTTCATTATGAAAATATTGACTCATTAATTTTTTAAAAATAACAAGAATACTACATTTTTTTTTTGAAATAAAAAAAGCTGTCTATTTATAGACAGCTTTAGAGGAAATTACTTTTAGTGTTTTTATTAAAACATTTAGAAGTATTTTGAATTAATCAATTTTTGCCAAATGTGATTCAATACGTTCTCTGTCGGACTCATATTGTGCTGGAAGTTTTAAGTTTTTACCTAATTCTTCTAAACTTTCATCATATGTAAATCCAGGATTTTCTGTTGCTAATTCAAACAAAACACCACCTGGCTCTCTAAAGTATAGGGAGTGGAAATACTGTCTGTCAATTTGATGTGTGATTGATAATCCGAAAGATTCTACTTTTTCACGGAAATGCATCAATACTTCATCATTTTTTACACGGAAAGCCACGTGATGAACAGTTCCATTGGCGACATGTCCATGTTTTTCATCTTCTAATTCTACCAAGTCAACAATCGCTGCGGTTTCTACAGTATCAGTTGCATAGCGATAGCGATTTACCTCTTGTTCAATCAATTTATAGCCAAATATTTCAGTTAAGATAGCTGCAGTTGCTTTGATATTTTTTAAAGTCAAAGTAACATTATGAAACCCTTTTGTGGCAACATCTGCTTTTATCTCATCGGTTTCCCACGCTTTTCGGGTATCCTCAGTTTTAGATTCGATTAATTCCAGTTTTAGTCCATCTGGATCTAAAAAAGGAAGGTGTTTTTCTCCAAATCTTTCAGATGGTTTATTGTAAATTACATTATGTTCATCAAAACGTTTTTGCCAAAAATCAAGACTTCCTTTTGGTACAGAATATCCAATTTCTGTTGCCATTCCTGAGCCTTTTCTACCTTGCTGAATTCCTTCTCCCCAAGGGAAAAAGGTCAAGATTGTTCCAGCACTTCCAACTTCATCCCCAAAATAAAAATGGTAAGTTCCCGGGTCGTCAAAATTGACCGTTTTTTTAATAAAGCGTAATCCTAATATTTTTGAATAAAAGTTAAAGTTGCGTTTAGCGTCACCTGCAATTGCTGTAATGTGATGTAATCCTAAAATTTGATTTTCCATGATATATTGTTTTTATGTGGTTATTGATTTCTTATTCAAATTTACTTCTTAAATAACTGATTGTCAGTTAATCTAGATTAAGAAATGAAAATCCTTAATCTTAGAGCTAGTTAATATACAAATAGCATGCCTTTGAGATTAACAAGTTGTAATTCAGTTAATTGATGTAAAATAGTTAATTTTAATTATACGGCATTTCGTAATTTTATTAGCCGAATAGCTTGTTATTTGGTATAAAAATTGTTATTTTATGAAGACTATTCTTTAAATTTACATTTTAGTAAATAAACAGTGTATCAATAAAAATTTATGAAGAATCAAATAGAGCAAACAGCAGATGTAATGAACAGACTGCAAGAAAGAGAAAGAGAACAAATGACGATTTTGTCTATTTGTAAAGCACTTTCTGAGGCTTTAACTAAAGAAGATTTTCAGAAAGTTGTTAGCAGTTTACTAAAAGAAACTTTCCAATTTGATGATTTCATTTTGGCATCAACCGATGAAAATGAAATAGAATATAAGCTATTCAGCCAATTTTCACAGATAAAATCCTCAGAAAGTCAAACCTATACTTTATGTGATGGTTTTTTTGATGTTTGTTTAAATTCTGCCGAAACGGTTGTTTTCGATTTAAAAACTTTAATAGATAAAAAAAATAATTTTCCAAATTATATAAAATGGCTACAGGATAAAGGTCTCAAAAATGGTATAGGGATTTGTCTTCCTTATACAAAGGGTAATAGAAATGTTCTTTTTCTCTTTTTTAAGAACAGTATCACTTTTAGCAGGGAATCCAACCGTATCATTAAAGGAATTGCCATGCAACTTTCAATATCGGTCAGAAATATTTTGATGGCAGAAGAATATGAAAGGAAGATTGCGAATTTGAAGTTTTTGGAAAATAATTTAAACGAAAAGAAAACAGAAAATTCAGATTCAGAAATAAAAGGTTTTCAAGGTATATTGGGGAATAGTAATACAATGCAAAACATATATGAACTGATTACTAATGTTGCAGGAACTCATTCTACGGTCTTAATTGCAGGCGAAACCGGAACAGGTAAAGAACTCGTTGCAAGTACTATTCATGATTTGTCAGCTGTTGCTAAAAAAAGAATGGTTAAAGTGAATTGTGCGTCGATTCCTGAAAACCTAATTGAAAGCGAATTATTTGGTCATGAAAAAGGAAGCTTTACGGGCGCAACAGATTTAAGAATTGGAAAATTTGAGCAAGCTGAAAACAGTACTATTTTTTTGGATGAAATAGGGGAGTTGCCTTTAGAATTACAAGGAAAATTGCTACGCGTTTTACAAGAAAAGGAAATAGAAAGAATTGGTGGGAAAAATATAATCAAGATAAATGTACGAGTAATTGCGGCGACAAATAGATATCTGGAAAAAGAAGTTGCCGAAGGACGTTTTAGAAGAGACCTTTATTATCGCTTAAATGTATATCCAATTCTTTTACCTGCTTTAAGAGAACGAAAAGAAGATATTACTGAATTAGCTAATTTCTTTTTAGAAAAACACTCCAAAAAATCAGGAAAAAAAATAAAAGGTTTTTCTAAAAAAGTTCTTAATAGTATGGTTGCAAATTCCTGGCCTGGAAATGTAAGGGAATTAGAGAATATGGTAGAAAGAAGTGTTTTGTTTGCCAAAGAAGATGTAATAAAAGAAATGAATTTCCCAGAAATATTCAAAACAGATTCTGTAACAAATGAAAATGAATTTTACACAAAAACATTGCAAGAAGTAGAGAAGGAGCATATTTTAACAGTTGTAAAAAAATGTAACGGGAAAATTTCAGGACCACAAGGCGCGGCTGTTTTATTAGGTTTACCAGGAACAACTTTAATTTCAAAAATGCAGAAATTAGGAATTAAGAAAAAGCATTTTTAGGTTACAGATTTCAGTTTACAAATCTCAATCAAAGTCCTTGCTAGGAACGAAGCAATCTCAATAAAATAGCACACAGATTGGACGGATTAAACTGATTTACACGGATTTTTTTAATTGTAAAACTATATATAACAACAAAACTCACGATTTAAATCATCGACTAAAATCTTAGCAACTTAGAATCTTAGTCACTTAGTTTTATAAATATTGATTTTCGCAATTTTGGTTCAATGTTTTTAGTTTTGTGCCCTTTTCCAGTTGTATCTTCCATCAATAAAATTGAACCTGTATTAAAACTTCTTTTCTCTCCTAAAGAAGTTTCTATTTCTACGCCACCTTCCAACAAAACAATATATTGTCGGGCTGGAGCATTATGAAAATCATAATCATAAGAAGGACTAACTTCCCTAAAAACAATTGATTTTACAGGTTCATCATCAGATAAAAATCCAATATCTCCATTGTTTTTCAACGGAACTTCAAAGTCTTCAAAATGACTTTCACCATTGCTGTCGCTATAAACACGTGTGATTTGTATCATTACTTTTTATTAAAAATAAGTTTATTAGCCCAATCAATTTCGTCCTGACTTATCGTATGTCCCATATTGTCATAGATTTTTTTGGTAACTGAAGCGCCCATTTTTTGAAGAAGTGCTTCAGTTTCATTCACTCTTTCCACAGGAACATGAAAATCCGGGTCACTTGTTCCGATGAAAATCGGTGTATTTCCAAAATTTCCAGCATAATGATCTTGATAAACTTTATCACCAATAAGTCCGCCCGTAAAGGCAACAACTCCACCATATTTAGCAGCATTTCTAGCTGTAAATTCTAAAGCAAGACAAGCACCTTGTGAAAATCCTAAGAAATAAATATTCTCTTTTTCAATTCCATTTTGCTGAATGGCTACTACAGTCTGATGAATAGCATCGAGTGATTTTGAAAATGAAGGTTCATTCTCTTCAATTGGAACTAAAAAAGAATAAGGATACCAAGTTCTGTTCTCAGCCTGAGGAGCGACTAATGCAAAATCTTCAACTTTAAGATGTCTCGCCACCGAAAGAATGTCGTGAGCTCCTGCACCACGTCCGTGAAGTAGTATTAGGGCTTTTTTTGCCTCATTTAAAGGGACTCCGTCTGTTATAACTTCTAAACTCATAATTTGATTTATTTAAAATTATTTTTTATGACTATCTAGTTTGCTGACTAAACACAATTTTGGCACGCAGATTTTAGCAGATTTATTTAAAAAAAAATCTGATTCCTTTTTATTATTAGCATACATGATTAATGCAATTTCTCAATAATACTTTTATTTTCTTTGCTTCTCTGCACCTTTGCGTGAAATTGGGCTCGCAAAGGCGCAGAGACGGAAAGTTTATTTTCAATAGGTGACTTTTAGGGTAAATTACGGTCAACCATTTTATTTTTTCCAAATATCTTGGTATTCGTCTGGATGTCTTTTGAATTGTGCATGTACATACGGACAAAGTGGTACAACCTTTAGATTATTGGCACGAACATAAGCAGTCATTTCGTCTAAAAGTTTCTTTGCATAGCCTTTTCCTTCAGCTTCGGGGGCAACTTCTGTATGATAAACGGTTAGCAAATTGTTTGTAATGCTAATAACCATTTCGCCTAGCTTTTTATCATCTATATACAGATTAAAAGCTCCTTCGCGTTTTTCGTTTAATTCTAATTTTATCCTTTCCATATTTTAATTATATTCTTGTTTTATACCTAGTTTTTTTATTTTTGAATACAAAGTTTGTGGCTGCATTTCTAAAAGTTCTGCAGCACCTCCAATTCCTGAAACCTTCCCATCGCTGGCTTGTAATGCATTCAAGATGTGTTCTTTTTCCATTTCTTCCATTGCTTTTATTTTTCCAGAACTTTCTTGAACAGGATTGGTAAAATTGGAAAAATTGGTTGGAAGGTCAAATTTTTCAATTTCATTCGTTTTAGCGAGCAAAACATTTCTTTCTATCAAATGTTCTAATTCCCGAATATTACCCGGCCAATCATATTTCATTAATTGATTCAAGGCTAATTCACTAATTGTTGTGACATTTTTTCGAGAATTAGCAGCGTATTTTTTTAGAAAATAATTAGCCAATGCTTCAATATCTTCTTTGCGTTCTCTTAAGGATGGTAATTGTATTGGGAATACGTTTAGTCTGTAATATAAATCAAGTCTAAAACGTCCTTCGGCAACTTCTTTTTCCAGACATCTATTGGTTGCTGCTACAATGCGGACATTCACTTTAATTGTTTTATTTCCGCCAAGTCTCTGGATTTCTTTTTCTTGCAGTACCCGTAATAATTTTACTTGCGAATCAAGTGGCAATTCGCCAATTTCATCGAGGAAAATGGTTCCTTCATTTGCCTGTTCAAACTTTCCTGTTCTTAAACTATTGGCACCTGTAAAAGCGCCTTTTTCATGTCCAAAAAGTTCTGATTCTATCAATGAATGAGGTAAAGCGGCACAGTTTACAACTACAATTGGATTTGATTTATGTTTAGAAAGATTGTGTATTGTGTGCGCCACTCTTTCTTTTCCAGTACCACTTTCTCCTAAAACCAAAACTGAAGTTTCTGTTGGGGCTACAATTTTTATTTTCTCAATTACCTCTTTTAAGAGATTATTTTCTCCAATAATTCCCTCAATTTCTTCAGTTGTGATTTTATTTGAAACTTCTGTAGATGTTCCTTTTTCCTGCTCAAATCGATACTTGGCAATGTCCAACATTACAAAAAGGTCTCTTTCTCGAAAAGGCTTTACCATAAATCCATAAGGATCCGTGGCTTTAACAGCTTCAAGCGTCGACTGGTTGGTATTGGCGGAAATATATAGAAAGGGTAATTGCTGTTCTCTCAATTCCCTAGCCAAATCAATTCCTGTAAGATTGCCTTTCAACATGATGTCAAGAAATACCCAGTCTGGTCTTTTGGTTTCGATTAATTTTCGAGCCTGTATGACCGAAGATGCAATTCCAGTTACTTCATAACCCGATTTTAGCAACATCAATTTTAAGTCATTGGCGACTATAAATTCATCTTCAACTATTAGAATCTTCTCTTTCATTGCTTAATTTAAATGTTTTCAGAATTGTCTAGTGAAATTTTAAATTCTGTATTTCTAGTAAATGTAACTGTGATTTTTAATCCATTGGTATTATCCATCTCAAAGATAGCATCAATTTGATTAGATAAACCAACGATGAGATTCATTCCAAACGATTTTTCCTGCTCTATTTCAAAATCTTCAGGAAGACCTATTCCATTATCTGAAATTATTAATTGATAATTATTCTTTTCTATATTCTTAAGCGAAATATAAACATTTCCTTTTTCTTCTAAAGGATAAGCATGTTTAATCGCATTATTTAAAACTTCATTTATAATCAATCCAAGCGGAACAGCCTGAACAACATCCAGATATACTTTTTCTGTATCTAAAATAAAATTTATTTTTGTTTTTGTGTCTAAACATTCTTTCATTTTTTTGACCAATTCATAAATATACCATGACATATCCAAATACGAAAGAGTATCAGATTCATATAACTTTTGATGTATCAGTGACATTGCATACATTCTATATTGACTTTCCTTAATAGCAATAAATGCATCTTGATTTTCTAAATAAGAAGATTGTGAGTTTAATAAACTAATAACAATTTGGAGATTATTTTTTACCCGATGATGAATTTCTTTTAATAACCATTCTTTTTCGCCTAATAATTTTTCTAGAATTTCTTTTTGTTGACTAATCTCTAGTTGCTTGTTGTAAAGCATTTTATCGTTCCGTTGTTTAAGTCTATACGTATTGAAAATTAAACCCGTAACAGCTAAAAGTGCCAAAATATTTTTTGATTTATAAAAAGTATCATTGTTTACTTCCCACTCAAACATGGCGTTTTGAATATCCGATTTACTACCAGTACGATTTAAATTGTTTTTTTTGGATTGAGCATACGTATAATCTGTTACCATGTAAAATAAAATTACAAAGTAAAGCCAAGTAAAACGATTCAATCTCTCTCTTTCTTTACGCATATTGCCAAATTTTATATCAAGTAGTTGTTTCGGCTAATTAAATGGTAAATTATACTTTCCGTACAATGCCTTATTTTCAATGCTTTTAGCAAAATATGGTGTTTCACCTATGTTGTGTTCATGAGAGGCTTGTTGTCTAGCTTGTGCAGCTTGTTCTAAAGTAATTCCACGTAATTTGATGAATTCTAGAAAATCTGGTGTAGCAGTTCCATGGATTTCATTGGTATATCTACAGGTATTATCATCAATTTTTTCAACTTTCAATTCCCAAAGAACCTGAACATTTGAACGGCCATTTACAGAAATTGTATCCGAAATAGAAAGCATCCGGCAATAATCAGCTCGATGTTCTACGGCAACATAATGTTGAATAACCAGAGCTGAACCAATTGTTTCGACATTAATTGTCATTGGCTGACCGTCAAAAGTTGAAGTCGTGCCAGCAGCAATATGGTCTTTTGAACAACGCTGATATTCCGCATCTGGTAAATTCAGCAGCCAATCTGAAATATTTATCTTCTCGATAGGAGCATTAATTATAGCGCTTACTTTTGATGCTGATAAAGCATTTTGTGGGGTTTGAATTATTTCCATATTTCTCGTTTTTAGTTGATTTAAGTATTTTTTAAATAACAAATAATCATTGCTATACCTGGAAAAATTAAAGTTCCTAAGCCACAAAACTTTCCAGTAATCGCACCTAGAAAACAACCTGTAAGAAATCCAAAAATTGTAACTAATTGTTTTTTAAAACTAAGCAGTGTTTCTAAATCTTTTATTCCATTTTTTAATAGATTTCCCAAATCAAGAGAAGCCTGTGTAACATTCCCCGTCATCATTGTTGTTGGTCCGTACGTTTCTTTGCTGCACAATTTTCCAAAAGCATTTTGAAGTCCCATTGCAAATACTGTTGTCATGGCAACCGTGTACATAGTCCATTCTGAATAAAAGCCAAATAAATCAGCAACATATATCAAACTACCACTTAAAAACAATAGTAAGCCTTCCCAAAATAAAATGGTATAATGACTTGTACTTTTCAATGCAATTCTTCCACCAATCATAACAGCAATTATAAATACAGGGAAAGTCAGTAGTTTTACCCAAGTATGTAAATCATAACCTTTGATGATTTGATAGGCAAAGACAATAAAGTTACCCGTAACATGCGCAGAAAATATTGAATCTGCTGCTACAAAAGTTACGGTGTCGCAATACCCTGCTATCATTGTAAGAAGCAGGGTTACGTACCAAATATTTTTTTGTATTTCCATAATTTGTTTTAGTTCAAGTGAGCACGAAGCATCCAAGCCATTTTTTCGTGAGTTTCTAAAAGCCCTGTAATGTAATCGCTTGTTCCAGCATCGCGTAATTCTGCAGCAAAATTGTTAATGTTTTCGCGCAGGTGAATCAAGATACTTTCATGGTCAGAAAGCAATTCTTTGATATAACTTAAACTATCATTTTTATTACTTGATTCTTCTGTAAGATGCGTTAGCGCCAAATATTCTTTTAATGTTCCTGGAGCATAATGACCTAAAGTTCTAATTCTTTCTGCAACAGCATCTACAATTTCGTCAAGTGCTTCGTATTGTTGTTCGAAGAAAAGATGTTTGTTATAAAAATCTGCACCTTCAACATTCCAATGTGCTTTTTTTGTTTTGTTATAAAGTACGAATTCGTCTGCAAGAACTTTAGTTAATACATCTACAACTTTTGAGATGCTTTCTTGTTTAATTCCGATGTTTGCTTTCATTTTAAATTAAGTTTAATAAATAATAATCGAGTGAATATTTTCCAGCACCGAGTGCCAGAATTAGTAATAAAGAGATAGTGTACATATAGGGAGCGTCGCGTACTTCGAGAGAATCTTTTCCATGAACAATAAAATAGCCTACAGCAGTTACACCAATAGTTGGCATTACAGCAAGTCTGGTTCCAAGACCAAGAATAACAAGAAAAGGAACTACAGTATCTGAAAATGTAGCTACTAATCCGTTTAGTTTTTCAGGCAAATGAAAAGGATTCGGAACGTGTTCTCTTTGTCCGTTCTCCACTCGGAACTTTTTCATTCCATGCACTCTAAAAAGTTCTATCGCAAGTAAAACTCTAAAGAATAAAAGTGCCAGATTATTGAAAGATGTTCCTAAATCTGAATAAAGAATTTGTTTTAGAATGTCAATCATTTTTTAAGATTTAAAATGCAAAACAGGAACAGCCCAATGCTCCCCAAAATGCGTTATAATTATTTACCGGAACATTGCTCATTCTGGCAATATCATGGCTGTGAGCGTGAACATCACAACTTCCGCTACAACTGTGTATTTGAGAAGTCAAACCTGGTTTTGCATCAACTTTTGAGTTCTTTTCGATGGCACTTTGCAAATTGCTTCTCGTTGGATAACCGTTATAAATATTAGTTGGCGACCAATCTGGTAAAATTGGAATATGCGGTGGCGAAAAGGATGAAAAATCACCATTAGCGTACACAATTTTCCCATCAACAATAGTTAAATCAGCTTCTATTTTTTTAATATCTTCCTCATTAATAGAAAAATAATCTCGGTCTAAAACCACTAAATCTGCAAACATTCCCGTTTTGATATCGCCTTTCTTTGCTTGTTCCTGCGAAAACCAAGCACTTCCTCTGGTGTACAATTCCAACGCAGTTTCCCTGCTCAATCTCGTTTCGTTATACAATTGCAAACCTCCAACCGTTTTTCCAACCGTCATCCAATACATGGAAACCCAGGGATTATAACTGCTTACTCTCGTCGCATCAGAACCCGCACCTACAGGAACTTCCATTTCGAGCATTTTCTTTATTGGAGGTGTATTTTCGGCTGCTTTTGCACCATATCTGTCTGTGAAATATTCTCCCTGATACGCCATTCTGCTTTGAACGGCAATTCCACCGCCTAAATTTTTAACGCGTTCGATATTTCGTTCGTCAATCGTTTCTGCATGGTCAAAAATCCAAGTAAGTCCGTTGAATGGAACATCCTGATTAACCTTTTCGAAAACATTCAGAAATCTCGAAATACTTTCATTATAAGTGGCATGAAGTCTGAACGGCCAGCGATTTTCTACTAGAAGCCGAATCACTTTCTCTAATTCTGCTTCCATAGTTTCTGGAAGGTCTGGTCTTGGCTGGATAAAATCTTCAAAATCAGCAGCCGAAAAAACTAGCATTTCACCAGCACCATTATGACGGTACATATCATCTCCCTGATATAATTTTACAGTACTTATCCAATCTTCAAAATCTTCAAATTCGTGTTTTGGCTTCTGTGTAAAAAGATTATAAGCAATTCGTACCGTAAGCTGTTTCTTTTCATTCAATTCATTGACAACTTTATAATCGTCGGGGAAATTCTGAAAACCGCCACCTGCATCAATAACGCTTGTTATTCCAAAGCGATTCAATTCTTTCATGAAATGACGCGTTGAATTGATCTGATGTTCAAAGGAAAGAGCCGGACCTTTTGCCAAAGTCGAATATAAAATCATCGCATTTGGAGTTGCAATAATCAGCCCGGTTGGCTCGCCATTGGCATCACGTTCTATTTGTCCTCCAGGAGGGGCAGGTGTGTTTTTAGTATAACCAACCGCTTTCAAAGCGGCTCTGTTCATAATGGCTCGATCATACAAATGCAGAATAAAAACTGGAGTTTCTGGAGCAATTGAATTGATTTCGCCCAAAGTTGGCATTCTGCGTTCAGCAAATTGAAATTCAGACCAGCCACCAACAACACGGACCCATTGTGGGGTTGGTGTGCGGTCAACTTGTTCTTTTAGCATTCGTAACGCATCTGCAAGCGAAGGAACGCCGTCCCAACGCAATTCCAAATTGTAATTTAAACCTCCACGAATGAGATGAATATGCGAATCGTTGATTCCTGGAACAACTCTTTTATTTTGGAGGTCAATTATTTTAGTTTCTTCAGATGTAAATCCCATTACAAACTCATCGCTTCCAACTGCTATAAATTTGCCGTCTTTGATTGCCACAGCGGAAGTGTTTGGGGTTTCTGCATTAAAACTATGAATTTTACCGTTGAATAAAATTAAATCTGCTTTCATAAAATTTTATTTTAATGAGTTGAAAGTTTTCTAATCATTTCTGATGAAATCGAGTCAGCATAGGCTCCAAAAGCACTAGTTAAAACACCTTTAACATTGTAGATTTCTGATGTTATTCCATAGACAATATCTTCATCTCCAGGGTCAGTATCTCCTTCAAAACGAAATAGATATTCTATCGAAAATTCTTCAGGAGACATGGATTGTTTGTTATTGTTGAATAAGATACAATCATCATCAAGATTAAAGTCATGTGTAAATCCTTCCCGATTGAGCCATTGCAAAGCTTCGGTCACGGTATCAAATGAGGGTTGCTGGGATAAGTTCATGGTTGTTAAATTTTTAATTAGTAAAGCACATTCTTTATTAACCAAACAACATGCCTTTTTATCTAATATATTGATAGTCAACACTTTATTTATTTTGTTGCATTTTTTACATTACGCTATTTCGTAAATTTATTGATAGAGGCTATTATATTGTAATAATGGTTAGTAACAAAAAAGAGTATTTTAATACTTTAACTGATTATGGTTTTGTTTTATAAAATTACGAAATATCGCAAAATAATAATATTTACACAATTTATAAGTTTTTATTAATCAGTATATTATATAAAAAGGCATGCCGTTTGGATATTAAGAATCGAATTGTAAAAATTAATATCTAAAACCAAATTAAAATGAAAACAAATGCAAAATTTATCAGGACGTTAAAAAGGACTTTAATGATGGCCACATTAACTGTGACTTCATTATTTTCTACAGAAATGAACGCACAAACAAAAGGAAACGAAAAACCAACTATCGTTTTTGTACACGGAGTATGGGCAGATGCAACATCTTCTTGGCATAGTCAGATTTTGGCTCTGCAGGCAAAAGGATACGAAGTTTTGGCGGTACAAAATCCAGTTACTTCGCTTGCAGATGATGTTGCTGCAACCAAAAGAGCCATTAGTTTAGCCAAAGGAAAAGTAATTTTGGTGGGACATTCCTGGGGTGGATACGTGATTACCCAAGCAGGAAATGACCCAAAAGTAATTGGCTTGGTTTATATCGCAGCTTATGCACCCGATTTGGGGGAAACAATTCCTGTATTATCTGCAAATGGTCCTGCTACCAAATTGGGCGATTATTTTTCTGCAACAGATGGGTTTGCTTACTTATCCGAAGAAGGTGTAAAAAAGGTTTTTGCACAAGATTTAACACCAATTCAGCAGAAAGAAATTTTTGCCATCCAAGTACCTGCATCGCTAAGTATTTTTGGAGATAAAAGTGGTGAACCTGCCTGGAAAACTAAACCAAGTTGGTACATTGTAGCAAAAGACGACAAAGGATTGCATCCTGATTTAGAAAGGTTTATGGCAAAAAGAATAAAAGCCAAAATCACCGAAATTGAAGCAAGCCATGTGGTAATGGTGTCGCATCCAAAAGAAGTTTTGGCAGTGATAGAAGATGCCATAAAATCAACAAAATAATCTATTAATCTTAAATCAAATACAAATGAGTACACTTAAATTAAAAGACGGAGCAGAACTTTTTTACAAAGATTGGGGAACAGGGCAGCCTATTGTTTTTCATCATGGCTGGCCATTATCAAGTGATGATTGGGACGCACAAATGATGTTTTTCCTTAAAGAAGGATTCAGAGTTATTGCTCATGATCGCCGTGGACATGGTCGGTCTAGCCAAAGCTCTGAAGGAAATAATATGAATACTTATGCATCCGATATCGCTGAACTTACAGCTGCCCTTGACTTAAAGAATGCAATTCATGTTGGTCATTCAACTGGTGGTGGCGAAGTAATCCGTTATACTGCTAAATACGGAAAAGAACGTGTAGCAAAAGCTGTAATAATTAGTGCAGTAACACCAATAATGATTAAAAACGAAGACAACCCAGAAGGTGTACCATTATCTATTTTTGATGAAATCCGAGAAGGCACTGGTTTTAATAGAGCGCAATATTTTTATGATTTCCCAATCCCTTTCTATGGGTGGAATCGTGAAGGTACTACAGTTCAGGAAGGGATTAAACACAATTGGTGGCGTCAAGGAATGATGGGTTCTGTGTTAGCACATTATGAAGGTATAAAAGCTTTCTCTGAATCTGATTTTACAGAAGATCTTAAGAGTTTAGACATTCCGGTTCTTGTACTTCATGGTGAAGATGATCAGATCGTACCTTTTTATCAAGCACCAAAAGCCGCTAAACTTTTGAAAAACGGAAAATTAATTTCGTATCCAGGTTTTCCTCATGGTATGCCAACAACGGAGGCAGAAACAATCAATAAAGATATTTTGGCTTTTATAAAGTCGTAACTTATCAATTGATAATATAGATTGAAATAATAAAAAAAAGCTGCCAATTATGTGTATTTGGCAGCTTTTTTTAATTTTATTAAGATAGTCTGAAAAATTTATCTCCTTAGTCTATTAATAAGAAATTACGTTGTGTTTTTTGTATCTTTAAATTCTCAAAGTATTTTTCTAAAAATCTATAGTACTAAATTATATATGACAAGAAATTGCATCCTAAAATGTTTGTTTATTATTGTTTTTGTGAATTGGCGATGTTATTCTATCAGTGATAAAGTTAATCCCCAAAAAAACTATTTTTTAGAAGTTAAAAAAATTAATTATTTTCTAGATAAGTGTGAAAATTTTTTATTTAAGCCTGAAAATTATAAAATTGATATTGATAGTGCTAAAATTAATCTAAGCAGAGCGCTTTCTATTAGTAAGAGTATAAATAATCAAAATCTTATTTATAAATGTATCTTTTATTATGGAGAAGTTTCATATGAAGAAAATAATTATCCAAAAGCAATAGAAAGAACATCAACAGCTGTTAAGTATTTCCGAAAAACTAAACAATTTAAGAAAGAGGCAGAATTATGGATAAATCTAGGCGAAAAATATTTTTGGAAATCTCCGAGGAATATAAAATCTCTAGAAGAATCTATAGTTTATTATAATAGAGCATTACAAATTTATAAACATTTAAGTCTTAGCGAAGATAGTGCTTATACAATTAAGCTAATTGCTGACTCCCATTTAAATCAAGGTAAGCTTGATTTGGCTGAAAAAGAATTATTACACGTTCTTTCCATTTATAATAAAATAAGGTATAAAAAACTTCATTTTACATACGATCTTTTAGCCAATTTATATCGATTGAAAGGTAATTTAGGTAAATATCTTTATTATTCTTTAGAATGTGTAAAAAGTATGGAATTAAATAAAGATTATCTTTATGCGCCTGCTTTTTATATACAGTTAGCAAAATCTTATAAAGAATTTGGAAAGCATAAAACTTGTATTGAATTATTAAAAAAAGCAATTAATATTCAAAGACCAAGAAAAGATATTGATAATAATATGTTATATTATTTAACTGATTTTTTATGCAAGGAATTAGTTGAAATTAAACAATATAAAGAAGCATTAACCCAAGCTCAAAACCTAATAAAAGATTATCCTCCTAAGGGAAAAATGGAAAATGCAGTAATTGCTGGAACAATGGCATTGTGCTACAGAAAAAGTAATGAACCTAAATTAGCAGAGGCTAATTATATCAAAATGATTGACTTGTATGAAAAAAATCCAGAACTGATGTCTTTTGCTAAATTGTCAAATGCATATTTTGAATTAGGGAAATTTTACGTAGAACAAAAAATATATAATAAGGCAAAAATTAATTTCATCAAATCTCAAGAATCCCCAAAAGGGATTATAGATCAGTTACAGATAAAAGAAACCAATCTTTATTTGTTCAAAATAGATTCTGCAACAGGTAACTATATTTCGGCAATAAAGCATTTTCAGAAATATAAATATTTAAATGATTCTATCTTTGATTTTAATAAAACCAAACAAATTGAAAAAATACAAATGTCCTACTCTTTTGAAAAGAAAAAAAAGGAACTATCAAATATGAAACTTTCAATGGAGTTAGAAAAAAAGAAAATAGTTGAAGCTAATAATAAAATCAACATTGGAATTGTTGTCTTAGTATTATTACTCACTACAACACTACTTTTTGCTACAATTTATAGACTTAAACAAAAAAACAATCAAATTTTAATAAGCCAGAAAAATGAAATTGATTTAAAAAATAGTACACTTCAAAAATTAGTAAATGAAAAGGAACACCTGATGCAGGAAATTCATCACAGGGTTAAAAATAATTTGCAAATTATTATGAGTCTTTTAAATTCACAATTATCATTATTAAAAAATGAAGATGCCTTTAACGCAATTCAAAATAGCCAACAAAGATTATATGCAATTTCACTTTTACATCAAAAATTGTACAGAACAGATGAAATTGTACAAATTCAAATGAAAAACTATATTAATGATTTGGCAACAAACTTTAAGGATACTTTAGATGTTTATAATCGTATTAACTTTGAAATGAAAGTAGATTCTATTGATCTTGACCAATCGCAAGCAGTATCAGTAGGACTTATTTTAAACGAGGTTATAACTAATTCAATCAAATACGCATTTCCTGATAATAAAATGGGTAGTATATTGGTTTTAATGAAACTGGAAAGTAATAATAAGATTTTATTAAAAATAAGTGATAATGGAATTGGCTTTCCAGAACATTTTAATTTTAAAGAATCTCCTTCTTTAGGTATGAATTTGATAAATGGTCTAACAGAGCAGCTAGATGGGAAATTAGAATTCTCAAATAAAAATGGTGCCAATGTTAAGATAACTTTTATTCAAAAACCAATCTTGGATGTAACTGCCGGATAAATTCTATTTCTTAATTTTAACGGAAATCAACAAAACGTCAATTGTTTCAAATAAAAGTTTGACTCATAAGATAAATTTTATTTCAAATTTACATCCTTAAATACATTGTAGCTGCGCCAAATAGAATATTTTTTCCTGCACTTACTTCCTGAAGATAATCTCCAGCTTTAAACCAGGTACCTTCTAATCTAAAAGCCAACCATTTTTTTACATCATAATCCAGAGTTGCTTCCCATTGACTACCAATATATTTTTCAGAAGCATTTTTACCAGAATAAATTAATTGGGTATTGGGCTGGTAAATACCATCATTTGTACTGTATCTCCAAAACATATCATAATCTACGGAGAATACAATATCCTCAGACAGATTTAAACTTATTGAAGGATGAATATCATATAAATTGGATGGTCCAATTAATGCGGCTAATCCAAAATAAGCTCCTTTGGGAAACAAAGGATTGAACGTTTGAATAGTAGTGTCGCCATAATTTTTATTACCCGATATTAATTCTGTTTTTAAGCCAAACATAGGTTTAAATTTTATGGCATTAAATTCATAGGTAGTATTTAAAGAGACTGTCCAAGCTTCTATTTTCGTATCTCCAATATCACCAAATTGATAAACAGCCTCAAAGTCATAATTCCAGGAATGATTTTTTCGCCATATTCTGGTTCCAATAGTATTGCGGTTTTCAAAACCACTTGCATCTTCGAATTTGGCATTGTTTTTTCTTAAATTAAAATAATAAGCATCTATATTTTCAAGTATTGGTATTTTTTTAATGGTTGTATATGATCCGGTGAATTTGGTATTATTATCAAACTTATCATCAAAAGTTCCGTAATGGTTTTTAACAGGAAAACTATAGAAAAGCTCTGATTTAAGAGTAGTATTTTCGAACATTATTCTTGTAGCATCAAAAGCTTGGCGGTTATTTGGGCCTTCTCGAACTGAAACCAATCTTTGGGAACCTAAAAGCATTTCTTGCCTACCAATTCTAAAGGTTATTTTACTTTTTTCTATAAAAATATTATAGTCGATAAAAAGCTGATGAAAATCCAATTCATTTTTCTCAACTGGACTTGGATCAATTCGGCCAACAGCTGTACTACTTTGAAGCTGTGTAAATAATCGGAATCGATTTTTATACTTAAAATCGGTATGAAGTAAGGCACGGTTTAATAAAAAACCATCTTTATCATCAGGAATATCTCCCCATTGTTCATTTTTCAAATATTGGTATTGTAATCTTAATTCTCCTCCGATTGAAAGTTTGAAAGCATTATGATTATCGAGTGATATGTTTTTTATTTTGTCAAAAAAGGTAGCGTTAGTATCCATTTTTTTTTCAAAGTAATCTTCATCATAACGAAGCATTTTAAAATCCAGCATTTGCTGAGAAAATAAAGAATTACTTATAAACAATATTAGAATAACCTTTTTCATTTGCTATTAATTTTAAAATACCTGTCCATTGAGTATAATCCTGGTCCTGAACAAAAAATGAATAAAAATCCTAAACTGTACATAAATGGAACATCGCTAACAAGTAGTGGGTCATTCCAATGTACAATAAAATATCCTGATAATATTACTGCCAATGTGGGAAGTGTAGCCCATCTGGTACACCATCCCAATATCACAAATAAAGGAAACACCAAATTGGCAGCAACAGCAAATGAATAATTGAAAATTTCAGGAAGATGCAATGGATTGGGCACTTTTTCAGCGATTTCAACTCCAATTCCAATTTTTTTTAGTCCATGAACAACAATTAGTTGTGTTGCGATTGTAATTCTAAAAAGCAACATTCCAAAATCAAATGATAATACTTTATCATTAAACTGTTTTATAAATTCAATTAGCTTCATTATTTAGATTTATTTGATTGATAACCGCCAAAATAATTAATAGGAGACCAGTCTGGAATTGCTTTTGGAAGCAGCTTTATCAATGATTTAAAAAAGCTGTCAGCATAAACAATTTCGCCATTTACTACTGTCAAAATAGAAGTAATGTCGAGTATCTTTTCATCAGCTATTTTGAAATAATCATCTGAAAGAATGGCAAAGTCAGCCAGATATCCTTTTTTAAGCATGCCTCTGTCTTTATCCAAATGAATCAGTTTAGCGCTTCCTTGAGTATACAGTTTTAAGGCTGTTTCTCTGTCTAGAATATTTTGTTCACCCTGATATTTTGTTCCTCCAATGGTTTTTCCTGTAGTAAGCCAATAAAGACCAATCCAGGGATTATAGGAACTCACCCGTGTAGCATCAGACCCCATTCCGATTGGGATTCCCATAGCTAACATTTGTTTAATTGGCGGAGTATTTTGTGCGGCTTTTTTACCATAGCGTTTAATAAAAGCTTCTCCCTGAAATGCCATTCTATGTTGAATTGCAATTCCTCCACCCAAGTTTTTAATTCTCTGTAAATTATCTATTGAAATAGTTTCGCAATGGTCAAAAAACCATGTCAAACCATTTAAAGGTGTTTCTTTGTTAACTTCTTCAATCACATTCAGGAAACGGGTTATGGTTTCATCGTAAGTAGCGTGAATTCTAAAAGGCCATTTGTTTTTTACCATAAGTGAAATGATGGCTTTCATCTGATCTTCCATTGCAGGAGATAAATCAGGTCTGGGCTTGTCAAAATTTTCAAAATCAGCTCCTGTTGCAACCAGACTTTCGCCACCTCCTTGAATATAATATTCGGTATGACTTTGGTCTTCATCATGATTACCAACTTCAACTTCGCTAATCCATTTGGTAAAATCTACAAGTTCATTTCCTGGTTTTTGTGGATACAAATAAAATGGTAATCTTACTGTAAGTTTATGTTGCTCCGCCAATTTGTTAGTAATTCCATAGTCATCCGGATAGTTTTGAAACCCACCTCCGGCATCCATTACAGCAGTAATTCCGAAGCGATTGTTCTCTGTTAAAAACTGTTGTGCAGAATTAATTTTTTCCTCTGCTGTCAGTTCTGGTAATTTTGCAACAGTCGAATATAATATAAAAGCACTAGGCTCTGCAACCAATAATCCAGTTGGATTCCCTTGTTCATCTTTTTGAATTAGACCTCCTTTTGGATTAGGTGTAGTACTATCAATTTTTAATTTCGCTAAACCTGCTTTATTCAGATAAGCGTGTCCATAAAGATGCAAAATGAATGTCGGCACATTTCCAGTCGCTTCATTGATTTCATCTAAAGTAGGCAATCTTTTTTCTTCAAATTGATAGGCATTCCATCCTCCAACGACGCGAACCCATTGTCCTTCAGGAGTTCTTTGAGCTTGCTCTTTAAGCATAGCCAAAGCTCTTTTTAAAGAACGAACACCATCCCAACGCAATTCGGTATTGAAAAATCTGCCACCTCGAATTACATGAGAATGACTGTCGAATAAACCTGGAATTAACGTTTTTCCATGAGCATCAATTACTTTGGTCGTGTTTGTTTTTAATTTGAGTATAGATTTGTTTTGGCCTAATTCCATAATTTTTCCATCAGTAATTGCTATTGCTTCAGCATTTGGATTTTGATCATCCAAAGTGTGAATAACAGCATTGTAAACAATTAAAGTAGGGGCAGTTTTTTTTTGAGCAAAACCATTACTATAAAAGAAAAAAGCACAAATAAAATATTTTAGAATTGTTTTCATTTTTTAGAATTTAAAAAAAAGTGGGCTTTTACACCCACTTTCTGTAATTAGTGTTTTACCATTTCTCTAGCATATTGAACACCTAAACCATAAGAGCCACCATATTTTACGGCTAAATCTGTTACTGCTTTATAGGTTTCTCCACGTGCCCAGTCTCTTTGTAATTCAAGTAAGTATTGTAAAGAAGTCATCGGTTTAGCACCAGCTTGAATCATTCTAGCAATTGCTTGGTTATGCGCCTCAGGTGAAACATCTCCACAGGCATCAGTAATAAAATAAACATCATATCCTTCAGTAAGTGCTGATAGGGTTGGACCTACAATACATACGCTTGTCCAAAGTCCTGCAAAAACAATTTTTTTGGTTCCTTTACCAGTAATGGCTTTGTACGCTTTTGCATCTTCCCAAGTATTCATGGTTGTTCTATCAATATATTCAGCTTGGTTAGGATATGCCTCCAATACTTCAGGGAATACTGGACCACTAAACGATTTTTCAGCAACAGTTGTAACTACAGTTGGAACTTTAAAAATTTTGGAAGCACCAGCAATCAAACCAGTGTTGTTTCTTAAATCGATTGCATCAATACTTTTTGTAGCAAATGCCATTTGTCCCTCAAAATCAACCAATACCAAGGTATGATTTGTTGGACTTAATAAATTTGGACTTGGTTTTTGAGCAAATCCTGCTAAGGTTGATAAACCTACTGCTACTGTTAAAATAACTTTTTTCATAATTGTTTAATTTTAATGGTTAATGATTATTGTTTAATAAATTGAATTTCAGAGTTTAATTTAATTTCTTCTCCAACAAGAACTCCTCCAGTTTCTAGAGTAGAATTCCAGGTTAAGCCAAATTCCTTTCTGTCAATTTTTCCAGTTATTGAAAGTCCAATTTTTGTATTTCCCCATGGGTCTTCCATTAATCCACTGTATTCTGTTTCTAGAGCAATGCTTTTAGTTACATTCTTGATAGTCAGGTCTCCATTAATCTGGAACAATCCATCGTTAATTTTTGTAATCTTTGTTGATGTAAATGAAATTTTCGGAAAAGTATCAACATCAAAAAAATCATTACTTCTGAGATGATTGTCTCTGTCAGCATTGTTGGTATCCACTGAACTAACATCAGCCGAAAAATTAATTTTTGAGATTTCAAAATTGTCATCTTCATTTTCGATTGAAGCTTTGAAATCATTGAATTTTCCTGATACATTTGTGAACATCATGTGCTTTACTTTAAAGCCAATCTCTGAATGTGTGGGGTCGATTGCCCAAGTTGATTTTGTCATTTTTTGTCATTTTTAATTTGATTATTATATATTTATTGCATTATTTTTTTACTTGTAATCACAATAAGGAAGGCTGTAACAGCAAACAATACCATTTGAAGTAATGCTGCATGCCAGCCTCCCAATTCCCAACAATGAATTCCAACAAAAGCGCCTAATGCTCCTCCAATAAAATAAGAGGTCATATAAACAGTATTGATTCTGCTATTAGCAGTTGCATCTAAAGTGTAAATCACAGCAATGTTTGTTACTTGAGTAGCTTGAACTCCAATATCAATAAGGATAACTGCGACCCAAAGCGCTGTCAGTGAGTAAGGAAATAGGACTAGTGTGAGAAGGCCAATGATGATTGCTCCAATACTAAATAGCAATGCTTTTTTTGGATTATTATATTTGTCAAAAAGCTTTCCGATAATTGGAACTAACAATGCACTGCCAATGGCCAAAAGACCAAACAAACCAATGATATCCGATTGATAATTGAAAGGTTTTCCACTAAGATGAAAAGTCAAAGTAACCCAAAAAGAACTAAACGTACCAAATGTCAATGCTCCAATAAATGAGGTTCTTCTCAGTGTTGCAAAACGTTTGAATTGATTGGTTACTGATTTTAGCAATTGGCTATACGTCCCAACAAATTGGTCTTTTGTACCAGGAAAATCGGTTTGCATGCTTATGGCAGAAAGTAAAACCAAAGCTGCAGAAAATAGATATACATAACGCCATCCCAAAAATTCAGCTATGTAACCACTTACCACTCTTGCGGCTAAAACTCCAACTAGAATTCCAGTAAAAATTATTCCTACTACTTTACCTTTATTTTCGGATGTTAGGCTCGCTGCCATTGGTAAAATTACTTGAGCAGTAACAGCAAAAAGACCTATGGCTAAACTGGCTATATATAAAACTAAAACTGATGAAGTAGTGGCTATGGCTGCCAATGAAATTAGCAGCCCTATTTGAAGCCATAATATCAACTTTTTTCGGTCTATTTTGTCTCCCAATGGAGTTATAAAAAACAATCCAAAACCATAACCAGCTTGAGAAAGCACCGATAAATACCCTGCTTCATTTATGCTGATGTGCAAAGAATTAGCAATTTCATTTAAAATAGGCTGACTGTAATAGATGTTAGCCACACATATACCTGCTGTGGCTGACATGATTAAAATTTGAAAGGGAGACAATGTTGTAGAACCAGTCATGATACGAAATTTTAAAGAATTATTTTTTGATAAAACTCAATAATTCAGCATTGAATTTTGAAGTTTCTTCGATGAATAAGGCGTGCCCACTTTTTTCAAGAAGAACTAATGTTGAGTTCTTAATCATTGAATGCATCTGTTCGGCTAAATCATAGGAACAGATTTTATCTAACTTACCATGAAGGATTAATGTTGGGATTTTAATCTTTTTTAAATCATCTCTTAAATCGGTATCTCTAAGTGTTTTTAAACCTTCAGCCATAGCATATGGAGAAGCTTGTGCCTGAATTGTTCCTAACCATGCTCCAAGTCCAGGAGATACACTAGATGAATTTGCAGGGAATATTTGCCCGAAATTTTCGAATAATTGAGGTCTGTTTGTGTAGTTCAAATTAATCAATCCATCGACATCCTCCTTAGTCCAATTGCCATAGTTAAAGTCGGCTCTTTTTGTCCAAATTGGCGCTGCTGCTCCGAATAATGCCAATTTTGAGATATGGGCAGCATTGTATTTTGCTGCATAGTGAATTACAGTAGCACCGCCCATTGAAAACCCACCTAAAATGGCATTTTCAATTTTTAATTTGTCAAGTATTACTTTAATATCATCTGCAAAGACATCATAGTTGTACTTTCCTCCAGGTTTATCAGATAGTCCGAATCCACGTAAAGAAATTCCAATTACACGATAGCCATTTTGAATAAAATAGGAATACTGGTATTCGTACATGGCATCACTCAACGGCCATCCATGGATTAATATGATTGGCTGACCAGTTCCTAAATCAGTTACATGAAGGCGTACATTTTTTTCAACTTCAATGTATTCTTCTCTTCCTAAAGAAGCAGGAACTCTTTTTGCTTGTGAAAAGACTTCAGTATTCGCAAAAAGGAGCGTAAATAAGCTGATTGTAAAAAGTAAGTTTTTCATTTTTATATTTTTAAGTTAATTAATTGAATGCTAAAGAGTAGACAAACAATATGTCTTTCATGACAATTCATTAATAATCAACTACTTAAAAATATATTTGTATTTTATGCTTTACGTTATTTCGTAATTTTATTAATTATGTAAATAAAATAAGATTAATTTGCTTTTATTGAGGTAACCCTATCATGCCATATTTAACTGTATTTTTTTGTAGGCAGATAATAATGGGGCTGTAATATCGATGAATAATTTTTTTATTTAGATATTAAAAAAATCTTTAAAGGAATACTAAAGGTCATTGCCTACTCAAAGCTATTATTCTTCAAGCGGTTTATTTCAAATTAAGATTGGCATTGAGTTATAGGGATGTTAAAGGAATAATGAAAATGCGTAGAGTAGAAGTTGACCTTGCAACAATTCAGTACTCTTACTAATGAAAAAAATGATAACATACAGTTAGATCGTTTTCTGCCTTTAAAACCTACAAACATGATAGTGGTTTGAATCCAGTCAAGTTAACTTTATAAATTTTCAAACCATTTAGTTTTTATAAATAAATAGAGGTATGTATGTGTTAAATAGTCTGAAAAGTTATAAAAAAAGCTCAATTCGAAGCGAATTGAGCTTTTTTATTTAGTGACCGTGGCGGGACACAAACCCATTGTAAACTACTTTAAGTAATCAAAAAAATGTTTAGCTTAAATTTCTATTCATCATTGAACGTTTGTAAAAATCAAATAGTTACTTCTCTCTTTTTGATATGATTTCGATGTGAGATTCCCCAATTAATCATTTCGGTAATTATAGGGCCGAAAGATTTGCAGTAATCAGTAGATTCATAAAGGATTGTGACTTTTGCATCATGATCTTCAGTTCTTTTAACAAGGTTGTTGAGTTCCATATCTTTTAATTCTTTCGAAAGCATTTTTGAAGTGATGCCAGGAATACTCTCTTTAATATCTTTAAAACGATTGTTTCCATTACAGATTGAATTTATGATGGGTAATTTCCATTTTCCACCCAAAACATATATCGTATCCTGAAGTGCGCGAACTTCTTCTTTTTGATTTCTTTCCATGACTAATTATTAAACAGATAATAAAGATACTAAAGGCAAGCAAAATATAAAAGAAGAATTCGGAGTCTATCCTAATTCTGGTATACTCCATGATACCTCCAAAAAAGCAATATGTTTTTGAATCTAACTTTGTACCATTAATTTTAAAACAAATAAAATGGACAATTTAAAAAATAAAATAGCGGTTATAACTGGGGGTAATAGTGGTATAGGCTATGCAACAGCAAAGCAATTAAAAGAGCAGGGGGCTACAGTTATTATTACAGGAAGAAGAAAAGAAGCAATTGAGAAAGCTGCTTTAGAATTGAATGTAAATGCAATAGTCGCAGATCAATCGAGTATTTCGGATATCGAAAATTTAGCATCTCAAATAAAGGAAAATTTTGATCCTATTGATATTCTGTTTATAAATGCTGGAATTGCTGGTTTGGGAACAATTGAACAAGCCACAGAAGATTTATTTGACAGTATTATGAATGTAAATTTTAAAGGAGCTTACTTTACCTTAAGTCGCTTTATTCCGATTTTGAAAGATGGAGCATCAGTTGTGTTTCTTTCTTCAAATACTGCGAGTATGCCTGGTCCGGGATCATCAATTTATTCTTCCAGTAAGACAGCTTTAAATTCGGTAATGAAATCTGCAGCTTTAGAATTAGCACCAAGAAAAATAAGAGTTAATTCTGTTAGCCCCGGACCAACGGAAACCGAAGTAATGAATAAAGTGGGTTTAGACGAGGCAACTGTAAAATCAATTATGGATGTTGTAGTTAATAAAGTTCCTTTAAAACAAATGGGTGCTTCTGCAGATGTTGCTAAAATGGTAAGCTATTTAAGCAGTGAAGCTGCTGTTTTTATTACAGGAGCTGATATTATTATGGATGGAGGAATGGTATTAAGTTAATTATGAATTATGAATTGTAAATTATGGATAATGACCTATGTTTTTTGGTTATGATGAGTTGTTGATTACAATTATAGGCTAAAAGGTGACTTGAAAAGTGAGATGCAGTTGTGGAAATTCACACTTGCTTCTCACTTTTTCTTTTCCTACTTCCACAATTAATATTTAACAATAACACTCCCTATTTGGGCTATTTTTGATTTTAAATAAAGTAAGTATAGCAATATAGAATATGTCTATAGATAAATCATATGATAGACCATATATCAAAATATACTTTTTAGTATATTTGTACTCTAATTATTGAAGCAATGCTGACAAAAGCCGAAAGAACAAAACAATTCATACTAGAAACTGCAGCTCCTATTTATAATCAAAAAGGGATAGCTGGAGCAAATATTGATGATGTTCTAGAAGCATCAAAATTAACTAAAGGCTGTCTCTATGGACATTTTGAGAGTAAAGAAGATTTATCTGTTCAAGTAGTTAATTATATGCTTGACTATAACAGTTCCAAATTGGTAACTGCTATCAATAAGGAAAAATCTGCCAGATCAAAGGTTTTTGCATTTTTAGATTTTTATAAAGATCCTTTAAATACTCATATAAAAGGAGGATGTCCTATGTTTAATATGGCTGTGGAATCTGATGATACTTTTCCAATTATTAAAGAAAGAGTTGCAGACGTTCTAAAAAATGGACAAGCATTATTTGTTGGGATTCTTGAAAAAGGGATTGAGGATGGAGAATTTTCTAACAAACTGCAAACAGATGTATATGCTTTTAAAGCAGTTGCTGCCGTTGAAGGAGCTTTGGTTTTATGCAAAACAATGAATACTGCTAAGCCAATGCAGAGTTTGATTAAAAGCTTAAAAGAAGAATTAGAACAATTTAGGGTCTAATTTTTTTGACATAAAATATACTTTTTAGTCTATTTTATAAAATAATTTATTTTAATACATTACATAATCGGATAATAAAATATACTAAAAAGTCTAAAAAATAACAATTTAAACAAACAATAAAATGAAAACAACAGGAAATACCATATTCATCTCAGGCGGAAGTGCAGGAATAGGTTTAGCATTTGCTAAAAAGTTAAGTGCAGCCGGCAATACCATTATCATTAACGGACGCAGTGAAGAACGTCTGCAAAAAGCATTGAAAGAGTTAGACAATGCATCTGCTATTCAAGGAGACTTATCGATTGTGGCAGATCGTATTCGAATTGCAAAAGAATTAACAGAGCAATATCCAGAAACCAATATTGTCATCAATAATGCGGGCGCAGCTTTTATGAATGATTTAAGCGATGACGTGAACAATGCGGCCGAAAAAGCATTTCAGGAAATGAATACCAATTATTTAAGTGTGATAGATTTTACACGATTGGTATTACCTAATTTATTACAACAGAAAGAGGCTGCTATTATAAATGTTTCTTCAATAGCTGTGTTTAGAGGAAATAAATACTTACCCACTTATGCTGCCAGTAAAGCAGCTTTACACAGTTATACACAAGGGCTGAGAGATACGTTTGAAGAAAATTCAAATCTAAATATTTTTGAAATTTATCCTCCTTTGGTGAACACAGAATTTTCTGCTGAGATTGGCGGCGCAAACGGTATTCCTCCTTCAGAAGTAGCCGATGAATTACTTTTAGGATTAGGACAAAACCAATTTGATATTTTGGTGGGTGAATCGAAAACATTTTCTGATAAATTATAAAACTGCCTTTTTAAATCCTATTTCTTTTTATCAGAATCTGAATCTAATTAAAAATAAAACATATCATTATGACAGTAAAAAACAAAACAATATTAATTACCGGAGGAGGCTCTGGTATAGGCCTTGAAGCCGCAAAACAATTCCTTGAACAAGGGGCAAAAGTAATTATTACGGGAAGAAATCAGGATAAGTTAAATGAAGCTAAAAAAAAATACCCAAGTCTTACCGTAATAAAAAGCGATGCAGGTAATCCAGAAGATGCAATTACCCTTTTTAATCAAGTTAAAGCATTAGGAGGAATTGATATTTTATACCATAATGCAGGTGTATTAAGTCCGCTGTTGAATTTAGGCATTCCTGATGACAGACATGCTGAAAGTGCGGCTTATGAAATGGAAGTTAATTATCTTGGCGTAATCCGTTTAAACAACATTTTTATGGAAATGCTTCAGCAACAAGAAGAAAGTGCTATTATCAATACTACTTCACTTCTTCGTTATGTACCTTCGATTGTAGAACCAACTTATTCTGCGTCTAAAGCTGCTTTGGGTTTTTATACAGAATCACTTCGCAAACATTTACAGATTTTGAACAGCCGTGTAAAAGTTTTTGAATTACTGCCACCTGTTGTTGCCACAGAAATGACAGCAGACAGAACAGGTAAAAAACTAAGCACACAAGAGTTTGTGAAACAGTTTATTACTGCTCTTAAAAAAGACCAGTACACCATTAGAATTGGCGATACAAAAGCCCTGTATTTATTAAATAGATTTTTTCCTAAAATAGCTTATGGCTTAGTTAATTCTAAAGAAAGCTATAAATCATTACAATAGTTAAATAACAGTTGTTTCAAAACTTTAAAACAAATTATATGAAAGCATTTATTCTAAATAGCTATAAACCTAAGAACGGCATGAAACTGATTGATGCTTCTGAGCCGCAGCTTCAGGAAAATGATATATTGGTAAAAATATATGCCGCAGGAGTTAATCTCTTAGATTCAAAAATTAAAAGCGGGGAATTTAAACCATTTCTGCCTTATAAAATGCCTCTTATTTTAGGGCATGATGCAGCTGGAGTTGTTATAAAAACAGGGGCTAAGGTGACGAAATTTAAAATTGGTGATGAAGTCTATTCACGTCCGGCTGATTATAAAATTGGAACTTTTGCAGAGTTTATTGCCATTGATGAAAATGATGTAGCATTAAAGCCTAAAAATATTTCGATGGAAGAAGCCGCTTCAATTCCGCTAGTAGGATTAACAGCCTGGCAGGCACTGGTTGAAAAAGCTGATTTAAAAAAGGGACAGAAAGTGTTTATTCAGGCGGGATCAGGCGGTGTTGGTACATTTGCAATTCAGCTTGCAAAACATTTAGGCGCTACAGTAGCAACAACCACCAGTACAACTAATGCTGAGTTAGTAAAAAGTCTGGGAGCAGATATTGTTATTGATTATAGAACAGAAGATTTTGAAACGATTCTTAAAGATTATGATGTTGTTTTACACAGTCAGGATTCAAAAACATTAGAGAAATCACTTCGAATATTAAAACAAGGCGGAAAACTAATATCAATTTCTGGTCCTCCAGATTTGGATTTTGCAAAAGAAATAAAATTGAATGCAGTAATGAAATTGGTTATGTTTATTTTAAGTTATACAACTAAGATAAAAGCAAAAAGGCTAAATGTAAATTATTCATTTCTTTTTATGAAAGCAAGCGGGCCACAGCTTAGCAAAATTACAACGCTTATTAATTCTGGAATTATACGCCCAGTTGTAGATAAAATTTTTCCGTTTGAGGCTACCAATGAGGCCCTTGCTTATGTTGAAAGCGGACGTGCTAAAGGAAAAGTTGTTATAAAGCTAATTAGTAAATAAAACCTATGGCGATTTTGTGAAGGAAATTCAGAGTCAATCCTATAAAGAATAATAATTCGGCTGAGATATCTTTTTATAACTTTGAAAACAGAAATTTTTGTTCATTTTTACATAACAAATTAAAACCGCAAGTATCGGATTTTATGAGACTCAAAAACTCTCGAACTTTGTATCTTAAAATTTGACCAAATGAACATACAGGAAGACATTAATTATCATCGTATTGCAGACGCAATACATTATATCCAAACCAATTTTAAAGACCAACCCAATTTAGACGAGGTTGCAAAAAAAGTTAATCTGAGTCCTTTTCATTTTCAGAGGCTTTTTACCGAATGGGCGGGAACAAGTCCAAAGAAGTTTTTGCAATATACCAGTATTGAATACGCAAAAAAAATACTAAAAGAAAACCAAGCTACATTATTTGAAACAGCCCTGGAAACAGGGCTTTCGGGAACCAGCAGACTACACGACTTGTTTATAAATATTGAAGGTATGACGCCAGCCGAATACAAAAATGGCGGTAAAAATCTTTCTATAAATTATAGTTTTACAGAGAGTCCATTTGGAAATATTTTAGTTGCTTCTACTTCAAAAGGTATTTGTCACATCGCTTTTGCTGAAGATGAAAATAAAGCATTTTCAATAGTACAAAATCAATTTCCTAATGCCAGTTTCACACAGCATTTAGACCTTATTCAACAAAATGCTTTATATATTTTTAACCACGACTGGAAAAAACTCAATCAAATAAAACTTCATTTAAAAGGAACTGATTTTCAATTGAAAGTATGGGAAACTTTACTGAAAATTCCGATGGGACAATTATCAACCTATGGAACTATTGCAAAACAAATCGAAAACCCAAATGCTTCAAGAGCTGTTGGTAGTGCAATTGGTGATAATCCGGTTGCTTTTCTTATTCCTTGTCATCGTGTCATTCAATCAACAGGAAAACTAGGTGGTTATATGTGGGGAACAACCCGTAAAACGGCAATTATTGGCTGGGAAGCTTCAAAAATAAATATTGAGCAAGAAACGGATTTTATAAAATAGCAAACAGTTGCAGTTTTGTATCATAAATTAAAATAAAAATGATGACAAAACTGAAAAACAAAACAGCCTTAATTACAGGTGGAACAAGCGGAATAGGTAAGGCCACAGCAATTGATTTTATAGAAAACGGAGCCTCAGTAATTATTACCGGCCGATTTCAAAATACTATAGACGAAACTATCAATGAACTTGGAGAAAAAGCCAAAGGTATCGTTTCTGATGCTGGTAAAATGGCAGATCTTTTACAATTAGGAGACAAAGTAAAAATGATTTCCCCACAGATAGACATTTTATACGTAAATGCAGGTTTTGGAAAGTACGCTCCAATTGAACAAATAGACGAAAACCATTTTGACGAGCAATTTAATGTTATTGTAAAAGGAACATTATTTACAGTTCAGCAAATTTTACCATTAATGAAAGAAGGCGGTGTTATTATTTTAAATACTTCGATTGTTACAGAAGTTGGTATGCCTAATTCCTCTGTTTATTCGGCAGCAAAATCTGCAGTACAATCTTTTGTTAAAACGTTTGCCTCAGAATTAGCCTCTAAAAAAATCAGAATAAATGCCGTTAGTCCTGGCCCAATTTCTACTAATTATTTTGAACGTTCTAATTTAACGACAGAACAAATAGAAGGTCTTGCCGGAGCAGTACTTCCACAAGTTCCGCTTGCCCGATTTGGACAGCCATCCGAAGTGGCAAAAGCGATTACATTTCTTGCATCAGAAGATGCATCTTTTATGCACGGAACTGAAATATTTGTTGATGGCGGATTTCCAAAAATTAAATAATGGAAGAGCTAAAAAATAAAATATCAACTATCGACTGGCAAGTTATAACAGAAGACATGAATGATAAAGGATTTGCCATTGTTTCTGATTTATTGTCTAAAGAGCAATGCAATGCGTTAATTTACAATTATATGGATACAAATGCTTACAGAAAAACGGTGGTTATGGAACGCTATCGTTTTGGTTTAGGCGAATACAAGTATTTCAATTATCCTTTGCCAAACCTAATTCAGACCATTAGAGAAAATGTGTATCCAAAACTCGCCCCAATTGCAAATAGCTGGATGAAAGTATTGCATATTGACACCAGATTTCCTGATACTTTTCAGGAATTGCAAAATCTTTGCCACGACAATAATCAGTTAAAAGCTACTGTTTTGATTTTAAAATATGGTAAAGGAGGACACAACACTTTACATCAGGATTTATATGGAGACATTTTTTTTCCTTTGCAAATCGTTTTATTTTTGAATGAACCCGATGAAGATTTTACAGGCGGTGAATTTGTTTTGACTCAACAGACACCAAGGGCACAATCAAAAGCCATCGTTTTAAAACCAAAGAAAGGCGATATGCTTATTTTTACAACTAATTTCCGGCCTATACAAGGAACTAAAGGATATTATCGAGTAAATATGAAACACGGTGTAAGCGAATTGCATAGTGGTGAAAGACATACATTAGGCATTATCTTTCATGATGCTTTAAATTAAAATGATACAGCATTCTGAAATAACTGATAGCGATTTACGAAATGGAATCAGGAAAAATATAATTTGCTTTGGCGGCAACCAAAAGCTTAAAATTTATGGAACTTTGCAATGTAAATCCGGAAAACGAATGAAAAAAGAAAATCGTGTTTTCTTCATTTCAGAAAACGAAGCTATCGAAAGCGGTTTTCGTCCTTGTGGGCATTGTATGAAAGAGAACTATCAAAAATGGAAAAATGAATTTATTTAGTGACCAAATTGACCACACAGAAAATTTATTACCAAATGATGGTACAGTGAATTATTATGGTAAACTATTTTCTCATACTGAAGCTAATCATTATTTAGATTGTCTGCTTAACACAATCGAATGGAAAAATGATGAAGCTGTTATCTTTGGAAAACATATTATTACAAAACGAAAAGTAGCCTGGTATGGCGACAATAAATTTGATTATACCTATTCTAACACCACGAAACAAGCGTTACCTTGGACAAAAGAATTATTGGAATTGAAAAGTGCAATTGAAAAACAAACAGGAGAACACTTTAACTCCTGTTTGCTCAATTTGTATCACAATGGTAATGAAGGAATGGCTTGGCATAGTGATGCGGAAAAAGACCTAAAAAAGAATGGAGCAATTGCATCATTAAGTTTTGGAGCCGAACGAAAATTTGTATTTAAACATAAACAAACCAAAGAAACTATTTCATTGATTCTTGAACACGGCAGTTTATTGATTATGAAGGACACAACTCAAACCAATTGGCTTCACAGGCTGCCACCAACAAAATTAATTACAAAACCAAGAGTGAATTTAACTTTCAGGACGATTGTTTTGTGATTAGGACTTCTATTAAATTATTAAAAACACAGGATTTAAACAAGAAGGATACTTTATTGAAAATATATTCTTTGAAGTAAAGTGGGGAAGTGAATTTCAGTATGCCATGTAGAAACGAGAATGGATAATGTAAAACAATAGTATTTATACGAAAAACAAAACGCTAACATAATGTTTATTCTATTGCTTCTTTTTTCGAAATAAAAACATTATAAAAATCAACTACATTTACGTTCGAAAGAAAATACTCTATTATTATTTCAGTAATGAAGATAAACACCTGTGACGTTAGGTGTTGTTTTATAAAAGCCCAAACTAATTGATAAAATTGATGACCAAAAGTTATAGACAAGGTGCGATTGGAGCATTGCTAGACGAATATGAAAGAGCAATAATTGACTTGCAAGAGACAATTTTCGATATTTCAGACAATGAACTTATTGCAATTATAGATAATGAAACAACGGATTCTAATTGCCAATCCGTTCAGACAGTTTTAGCACACGTTGTTAACTCTGTATTTGCTTACGCCCTTGATATTCGACAATTTTTAGGAGAAAAAGTAGATTATCCAGACGATTTACTTCGTTTGACAATAAACGATTTTAATAAGGACTTGAACAATTGTTTTACTTTCACGATAGAGACTTTTAAAAATATTCAAGACAATCAGCTAGAGGAATTTGACAATGCAAAAAAAATAATTACTCCGTGGGGACAAGTTTATGATATTGAACAAATAACAGAACACGCCATTGTTCATATATTGCGACATAGACGACAAATTGAAAAATTCAAGATTATAATTCGTGGAGAAAAATAGAAATTATCCTATTTTTTTGCTATTGTATGCCCTCGTGAGAATTAATAAAGAACTACTCATACTTATTCATAAACCTTTAAAATAGTAATTATTGGTTGTGAGTTTCACCACCTAATAATAAATTGCCCTAAATCAATTCAGACCGTATTTTCAGCAAGACTTTTTGTAGCTTCGCATTTTATTAGTTTTGTAGGTCTTTTATTTAAAAAGATGCAGAGTTGATCAGAATAAAATAATACGATGTTATGCTGCATTTAATAGGAATCATTATTTCCTTTTTTCTTTCTATCATACTTTTTACGAAAAAAGGAAAATCACAAGCCGATGTAATTTTGGCAGTTTGGTTGTTCTTTATTGGATTTCATCTCTATGTATTTTACATTTATAGTAGCGGCCAGTATATTAAATTCCCTTATTTTCTTGGCTTTGAAATTCCTTTACCTCTAATTCATGGACCTTTTTTATATTTATACACCAAGTCTTTAACAAGTCAAAGTACTAAAAAAGCACTTTGGATAATTCATTTTTTGCCACTTATCATTGCAATTGGACTTTTATACCGATTCTTTCTACTGTCATTTGACAAAAAAATTGAAGTTTATATACATGCAGGTGCAGGTTTTGAGGGTTTTATGAAATGGATGTATCTGGCTACCTTATTATCAGGTGTGCTATATGTTATTTTATCATTGACTTTGCTGAAAAAATATTCTGCCTACATTTCAAACCAATTTTCTGATCTGGAAAGAATAAATTTAAACTGGTTACGATATTTAATACTAGGAATCGGCCTAATCTGGATCTCAGTTTTTTTTGCTAATGATATTTCTACCTTTACTTTACTCGATCTTTTTATCTTATTTATTGGGTATTTTGGAATTAAACAAATTGGAGTTTTTACAAATAGTAACCTTACGAATCAGCCGATTATCGAAACGGTAAATGAAGAGATTATTCCAACTATTACAGAAAAAATTAAGTATCAAAGTTCTAATGCCGATGAAACTTTACTATTAAAAATTCATCAGGATTTAAAAATTTTAATGCAAAACGAAAAATTGTATAAAGATCCAGAACTAACCTTAGATGAATTGGCGCAAAAATTAAATGTTAATCCGAATATTTTGTCACAGGTAATTAACTCTATAGAGAATAAAAACTTTTTCGATTATATCAATGAACAACGAATAGCCGAATTTATAAAAATTTCAGTCTTAAAAGAGAACCAAAATTTCACTATACTTTCTCTGGCTTTCGAAGTTGGTTTTAATTCTAAAACCTCATTCAATAGAAATTTTAAAAAAATCACAGGACAAACTCCTACAATGTATTTAAAAGAACAAAAATACAGTTAGAATAAGTACCAACTTACCCTTTGGGGCGATGAGACACGATGTTTAGGTCATTTTTGCAGTAATATTAAAACTCAAAAAATGTATCAAAACAAATTACTTCCGATGCTCTTGCTCTTCACAATTTTTTTCTTTTCCTGTGAAAACGAAATGAAAATTGATGAACCCGGGAACTTAGTTCCAAAAACAGCCGATCAAAATTCCAGTCTTCCTTCGATTGTAATTAATGGCGCAAAACTACATGCCGAAACTTTTGGAAATCCAAACGATCCCATCATTTTCATTTTGCACGGTGGCCCTGCAGCAGATTATCGCTATTTGCTCAATTGCAAAGAATTTGCAGACAATGGCTATTTTGTGGTCTTTTATGATCAGCGAGGAACAGGTTTATCGCAACGTTTTCCGGGTTCGTATTACACAGGCATACAAACCTCTTTTGATGATCTAAACAGTGTAATTGCACATTATAGAAAATCACCAACACAGAAAATTTTCTTATTAGGACATTCCTGGGGTGCAATGCTCGCCGGAGCATATATCAATCAATATCCTACTGCCATAAATGGTGCTGTACTTGCAGAACCAGGCGGCTTAAAATGGAATGATATTGAAGGTTATGTAAAGCGTTCTCAAAAGATGAATATTACCAGCGAAGCATTGAATAATGCTATTTATATGGATCAATTCCTGACAGGGAATGAGGATGAACATATCATTTTAGACTATAAGTTTAAGTTGCTTGCCTCAACTGGTGACGAGAATGCGATTGTTGGCAATGAGGGAACACTCCCTTTCTGGCGTCCGGGTTTTGTATTACAGGATGCCTACTTTAACATTATTAAAAAAGAGAATTCCGATTGGACCACCAATTTAAAGCAATTTAAAACAAAAATCTTATTTATTTATAGCGAGCGAAACAAAGCTTATGGTTTAGCCCACGCACAAAATGTATCGTCTGCTTTTATAAATGTTCAGTTGTTTGAAACAAAAGGAGCTGGTCATGATATGCTTTCTTTTCCAACAGGCTGGAACAATACGAAGCCAGCAATTCTTACCTATTTCAACGCTTTAAAATAAGTTCTTCAAATAAAACATTCAAAATGAAAAATAAAATTATCATCAATATAACGGTATTGTTGTTCTCATTATACAATTATTGCAATGCTCAAAGTATAAACTGGGCTGGATTAAAACAAGAACACCGACATTTAGTAAACCTGCAATTAGGTGTTGACTATGGTGTAATTTATGGATTTGGTTATGGTTATCGTGTCAAATCAAAATTACCAGTCGTATTAAATGCTGAGTTTTCGGTACCATCAGGAAATAAACTTTTAGATGATTTTAAAACTAAAATCGGAGCTCATGTAAAGGTATTTGAAATAAAAAAAATGGCTGTTAGTTTAAATGTTAACGGCATTTTCAGACGTTATGAGAACACTTTAGTAAGCCTTTCAAATTTCGGAGGTAATGCAAATGTTGTTATTGGTTATTATAGCCCAAAATGGTATCTAAACGGAGAGTTTGGTTTTGACAAAGCTATAGTTACCCATTTTCAACATAGCGATATTTATAAAAATAACTTTCCAGAAGTCAAAGATGGCTGGTATGAAACCACTGGAGGAAATGTACAATTAGGGATGCAGGTTGGTTATTCATTTAATATAAGCGATATTTATTTAAAAGGAGGGAAGACAATAGCTCAAGATTTTAAAACATCCCCCACCATACCGATTTATATACAATTAGGTTATAACTTTAAATTTATGTAAACAAAATCTGGTCGCTGAATCACCATATTCAGCGACCAGATATAATTTCAATTCATAAAATTAACTACAATTCACTAAGCATTTATGTGTAGAATTTTCAAATATATTTATTTCAAATTGCTCATTGTGTTGCACTTTTTTAAAATTAAATTTGATGAAGAGGAGCAATATCAATGAAAATACGCATCGATTGAATCTGATTCTTTTCATTCATTTCAATTACAGTAACCGCAGGAATACCAATAGTTGTAGCATCCAATCGGGTATAATTCACTACTGTTTCTACAGCAAAAGCATCATCTTGCCCAAATACAGAAACAAAAGAATGGCTATATCCTTCAATAGTAGTCCAAAAATGTTTGAACATTGTAATGATGTTTTCTCTTCCTTGAACAGCGGGACGATTACCAAATATCACTTCGCTATTTTCAGCATACAAATTGTGGTTCGTGTTGGCATCTAATGAATCGATAATGGTGTAAGCTTCTTTCAACCAGTTAAAACGTTCTTCGCTTAATTGGTTTTTTGTTAAATTATCTGTTGTCATTTTTTTAGTATTTAAAAGTTAAACTATTATTTTGTTGCTTTAAAAAAGTAATACATTGGTAAAGAAACCGATGTTGTTTTCGTTATGCTTCATCGGTCCGTAATATTCTATATTGGCGCCTGCTCCAAAAGCGATTTCTTTGTAACTCAAACCCGCTCTGGCTCTGATATAACTTCTGCCGTGGTCTTCAATTTCGGTCATGTAAGAATACAAACCCTGCACGCGATAATACAAACCCCAGTTTTCGTTTAATTTCGGTTTAAACTCAATTAATGCAATACCTTCAATATTTGGATTTTTTTGTAAATCAATTCTAGGCGCAGTAATGATTGTCCATTTTTTATTTACAAACGAATAAATCAATCCAGCTGAAGGACGCAGACCTGTAACAACGGTGTGATGAAATCCTCCATACAAACGAAATCCTTTAACCAAATCCAAAGTCAAGTTGGCTTGTACCATTAAATCGTCAGTTTTTTTCTCATTCCAATCGGAGTTCATATCAACTACGCTGAAAAATCCAAGTTGTGGCAGACTTTCTATTTTTTTATCAATTATCATCTGAAAAGATACACCACGGCTTCCAACCATAGCTTCAACATTGACGGGAGGATTGTGAAATACTTTTTGGTTTTCTTGTCCATACGAATGGAAAGTTATTATACATAGCAGTAAGACAAAAGGAATTCGAAAAATAGTATTCATTATTTAAGTTGTTTTATATTTTTATTTTTAGCACAAGAAATCACTATGACCGTCTTTAAACAGCCAATAGGTAAGTGATAAAAATGTGTGTGTTTTTTAAATTTTAACTAATTGAAAGAAGTTCTAAATTCTAAAGGAGAAAGTTTCGTTTTGGTCTTAAAAAATTTATTGAATGATTGTGAATGTTCAAAACCTAATTCATAAGCAATCTCACCGACAGATAAATTAGTAGTGGAGAGTTTCTCTTTGGCTTTTTCTACAATTTTGTTTTGAATGTGCTGTTGTGTACTTTGACCGGTAAGTAATTTCAATAAACCACCCATATAACTAGGCGAAATATTCAGACTTTCAGCAATAAATTTTACTGTAGGCAAACCTTTATTCGACAAATCATCATTAAAATAGACATCAAGCAAATCTTCGATGCGTTCTAATATTTTGTGGTTGGCTATTTTTCGGGTGATGAATTGCCTTTGATAAAATCGTTCAGAATAATTCAACAAGGTTTCCAATTGCGAAATGATAATGTTCTGACTAAAAGTATCAATATTAGAATGATATTCGTGTTGGATATTTTGGATAATATTTACCGCCATCTCTTCTTCTTTTTCTGAAAGAAATAAAGCTTCGTGCATTGCATAATTAAAGAACTCGTACTTTTTGATGGTTTTAGCCAAAGGTGTGTTCCAAAGAAAATCAGGATGTATCAATAAAATCCAACCTGCGTGATCAGTCGTATTTCTAATTTCTTTCTCGATTTTAAACACCTGATTTGGCGCCATAAAAAACATCAAACCTTCATCAAAATCGAAAGATTCTTGTCCGTAAACGATCTTCACACCCAAATCACGTTTGATAGTAATGGAATAATAATCCATAATCACTGCCTGATCGGAATCCAAGAGCGAGTGTTTGATTTGTCTGTAATCAACAACACTAATCAAAGGATGTTCAGGCTTTGGTAATGCCCAAAGTTTATGAAACTCTGTGATTGTTTTTAATCGGATTGGTGGTTTATTTTCCATTTTTCAACTCTTTATTTCTATTACAAAAGTACGGATAAACAGCAGTTTGCATTTAGCCAAATCAACTTTTATTGTAGTTATATTTAACTAAAAACCTTAGTATAGTTTGCCGACGTTTTTAATTATGAATTTTGATACGCCAGTGCAAAGTCTTTAGCAAAATCTTCAATTTTTACTTTTCCAAACGTAATTTCTGCTTTATGTTTTATAAGATCTTCGTATAAAATTCCGCTATTTTTAGCTTCATTCAGTTTTGCAAAACCATTTGCCGCTTGCGGACTCATTCCGAAATCTTTATAAGACTCTTCCAAAGTTTCATGCGGTACCGTAATCCATTGAATTTCTTCACCTATTGCTTTTCCTAAAACATCAATTAGTTTATCGCTTGTTACTTCATCACTAATAATGTATGTCACTTTTCTTCCCTTAGCAGAAGTGGTTAGTTCCTCAGCAGCGACATCAGCAATATCTAGTGGAGAAGCCCAAGGTTCTGGTTCATCAGTTTTATAACTGGTAATGATTGCTTTCATACCTTTAATTGTAGAAATAAATGCCATTATATTGGAGTAAAACGACATAGGGCGTAAAGTGGTAATTGCCACATCCCCTGGTAATTTTTTCAAAGCCTGCTCAGCATAATAATGAAAAGCTAACATGCCATTTCCAGTACTGGAATGTCCGCCAATACTGCTTAAATGAACAATTTTTTTTAAACCTGAATTTAAAATTGCCTGTACATATTTTTTGCAAATTTTTTCATAGTGTCTCAACAGATCTACCGAAGGATCAAAGAAATTTACGGTAGGTTGCATAAGATAGGCTACATCTGCTCCTGTGAAAGTTTCAGTTAAAAAGCCAATATCTTCAATACTCCCGATAGCAGCTTTTGCACCTAAGGTTTCTATTTCTTTTTGCTTGTTTTTGTTACTGCTGACAATTGTAATTTGATGTCCTTCAGCTATTAATTTTACTGCTAGCGGTTTGCTGATTGGTCCTAGTGAACCTGTAATAATTATTTTCATTTCTATTGTTTTTTTATGTAACAAAGGTTTGTATTTCTTTAAAAATCAATGTAGTTAAATCGACTTTTGTTGTAGCTGAATTTGAGAATTCCTTTTCAGGATTAGCAAGTAGTTATCAATTCACTAAAACTAATAGTGTTATTTATGTTCCTTTTTTTGGGCTACAACAAAAGTCGATTCAGATACAAATTCTCTTTATGTTTCTCTGAAATTTGTCCAATTAAAATTTACATAAAAGATGAAAAAGACAATAACAATCGGGGCAGGAACTAACAATCCAATTACTATTAACAGATTTGGTTATGGTACGATGCGGTTACCAGGAGACTTTGTTTGGGGAAAACCAAAAAACAGAGAAGAAGCTTTAGAAATATTAAGAACTGCTGCTAACAAAGGCATTAACTTTTTAGATACTGCCGATTTTTACGGTGATGATATTACAAACAGGTTAATCAAAGAAGCACTATATCCGTACAACGATGAAACATTAATTTGTACTAAAGTAGGAGCTGCAAGGACTCCAGATAAAGCTTGGGTAGTATTTAATACTCCAGAAAATTTAAGAACAAGCATTGAAAGAAACTTGAAAACCTTGAAGTTAGAACAGCTTCCATTGGTTCACTTTAGAGTAATGCCAAATACAGCAACACCATTTAAAGAATCTTTACAAGCTATGTTTGATATGCAGAAAGAAGGCAAAATTCTTCATATTGGTTTAAGCAATGTGAGCCCTGAAGAATTAAAAATAGGATTAACTATGGGAAGTATTGTTAGTGTGGAAAATGCTTTCGGTTATGGGCAAAGAACAAGTTTCGAGTCGCACGGCCAGCAAACTCGTGGATTGCAAGAAGTAATGCCTTTGTGTATTGCTAACAATATTATGATGGTTCCGTTTTGGTCTTTGCAAAATTCGTTACCAAAGAATGATGATAAAATTGCTGTAATTGCCAAAAAATACAAGGTAAGCACTGCTCAAATAAATATTGCTTGGTTGTTGCATTTTAACGATTTGATTTTGCCTATTCCAGGTACCTCACAATTGAAACATTTTGAAGAAAACATTGCGGCATGTGATATTCTTTTAACAGAAGAAGATATGGCTTTTTTAGGGTAAAAAGGAACAAAAAGAGTAACAGAAGCTGATCGACAGAAAATCAAGAACCTTCATGACTGGATATTTTATCCATTCTGAAGGTTTTTTAGTACTATATTATTCTATCTCTGAATGCAAACGAAAAAACCTTTTTGCTATAATAACTTAAGCATTCAAACAATAATTTCAACAGAAAGCCATAAAACACTACCATTATATTATACATAAAAATCTTTAGGTTTTAGCTTGTCCATTTCAGGTTTCACTTTGTCCGCTTGGGCTATTTTTTGATTTTAAATAAAGGGTTATCAAGATACTTTTGACAAAGAAATTCACTGATAATCAAATAACTTAAAATCAACAAAATGAAAACAAATAAAAACTTTAAATTTTATGCTAGTACCGTTCTTGGCATTTTAGCATTTATCATTTCCAATAGTGCAATGGCACAAAAGTCTGGTATTATACGTACAGATCTGCAAAAACATGATCTTAGTTTTGATGGTAGAGAAGCTGTTCAGGCTAAAATAGATTTTGAACCTCACACAGCTTTTGGAAAACACAATCATCCCGGAGAAGAAATCATTTATGTTCTTGAAGGTTCTTTAGAATATGAAATTGAGGGGCAACTGCCGGTGACACTCAAAGCTGGAGAAGTACTTTTTATTCCAGCAGGAAAATTTCATTCTGCAAAAAACAATAGCGATGCAAAAGCTTCAGAACTGGCAACTTATGTAGTCGAAAAAGGGAAACCTATTCTTGTTATGAAGAAATAAATTTCAGCTTTAGGCCTGTCCATTTCAATCCTTACTTCGTCCATTTGAACTCTTTTCTGATAGTATAAAAATAATAACAGATGTACTTTTGACGAAGAAATTAGCTAATAACCAAATAATTAAAGATTATGAAAACAATAGCAAAAATCCAAAACAATATCATCAACATGATAGCAATTAAAACAGTTTTAATAGCAGTTTTATTTTTCACAATAACACAAATTACTGCACAATCAGAAAATCAAAAAGCAAAAGAGATAACAGTAAGCTCTTCTCTTGGAACATTAAAGCAAATTAATGCTGGATTATTAAATGTTGGTTACACCGAAGCGGGACCTTCAAACGGGCAACCAGTTATTTTACTTCACGGCTGGCCTTATGATATTCACAGTTATAATGAGGTGGTTCCAATTTTAGTTTCTAAAGGATATAGAGTAATTACTCCTTATTTAAGAGGATTTGGTACTACTCGTTTTCTTTCAAAAGATACTTTTAGAAATGGGCAACAGGCTGCATTAGCAAAAGACATTATGGATTTTATGGATGCGCTTAAAATTGACAAAGCCATTATAGGTGGTTTTGATTGGGGTGCAAGAACAGCAGTGGTTATGGCTGCACTTTGGCCAGAACGTTTGCAGGGATTGGTTTCCGTAAGTGGATATTTGGTTGTAAATCTTGAAGCAAATTTAAAACCGCTTCCGCCTAAAGCTGAATTAGGATGGTGGTATCAATATTATTTTGCTACAGAAAGAGGAAAATTAGGCTACACTCAAAATACTTATGAATTCAATAAACAAATCTGGAAATTGGCTTCTCCGTTATGGAATTTTGACAAAGCTACTTACGATCAAACGGCACAATCATTTGATAATTCAGACCACGTAGCAATTGTAATTCATAATTACAGATGGCGTCAATCACTTGAAGCAGGCGAATCTAAATATGATAGCTTAGAAAAACGTTTAGCATCACGACCAGCAATCACAGTTCCGACTATCACTATCGCAAGTGATTTTGATGGCGCTAATGCAGATGGAAAAGCTTATGCTGATAAATACATCGGTAAATACGAGCATCGAGTTTTAAATGGCATCGGGCATAATGTACCGCAAGAAGACCCAAAAGCCTTCGCTAAGGCAATTATCGATGTAGCTGCTTTTGCTAAAGAAAAATAACGGTTTCAATATCAATATCAAAAATCAATTTCAATTTCAATAACAATTTTAAAAACACAATCATGGAAAATTTAAACATCCCACAACCAGAAAAAATTCTTTATACAGGGAAAACACACACAACAGGAGGACGTGAAGGCTCTTCAAGAAGTTCTGATGATCAATTAAATATTAAACTGAGTTCTCCAGGCTCTTCAAAACCTGGGACAAATCCTGAACAATTATTTGCCGCTGGATGGTCTGCATGTTTCATAGGAGCAATGGGAAAGGCCGCAGGAGCAATGAACATAAAACTTCCTGCAGAAACTGCCGTAGATACCGAAGTAGATTTGGCTTTAACAGCCGGAGAATATTCATTACAGGCACGTTTGAATATCAGTCTTCCGGGATTAGATCCTGAAACCGCTAAAGAACTTGCAGATAAAGCACATCAAACCTGTCCTTATTCTAAAGCTACAAGAGGAAACATTCGTGTTGAAATTAATATTCTGTAAATTTACTTTTATAAGCCTTGTCAATAGATGAGGCTTATATTAAAATATGAATCATGAGAAAAATAAAACTAATTTTCGTTTTTATAAGCTTTCTATTTCTAACCAGAATGACAGTTTATAGTCAAAATAATATAGATAAAAAAGCCGTAAAAGGTTTTGCTCTTTTAGAATTATATACTTCCGAAGGCTGTTCAAGTTGTCCTCCCTCAGATGAATTATTGGGAAAACTACAAAGTGAATACAAAGAAGACAATGTCTATATTTTAGCTTTCCATGTAGATTACTGGGATAGACAAGGTTGGAAAGATATTTTCAGTAACGCTGATTATACCAAAAGACAATATGAATATGCTAAATATCTAGGCAAAGAGCCAATTTATACACCACAGCTAATCGTTAACGGAACAACTGAATATATCGGTTCGCAGGAAACTGTTGTGAGAAATGCAATTAAAGTTGCTCTTGCGAAACCCTCAATTGTAGATTTATCTTTGGAAGCAACTCTGTTAGATACTAAATTGAATGTGAGTTACAATGTAAATAAAGCGTCAAAAAATAATCGTTTGGTATTGGCCGTTGTACAAAAATCGGCTAAAAGCAATGTAAAAAGAGGCGAGAATGCCAATCGAGTTTTATCACATTTTCAAATTGTACGTCAATTACATAGTGTTGCATTAACTGGAAATATTAAAGGGATTGTTTCGATGTCTTTATTAAAAGATTTCAATACCAAAGAGTTTGAAATAATAGGATTTGTACAAAATATGAATTTTGGTACTATTTTGGGAGCTAAAAGAGTTACTATTAATTAGCTATCAATCGAATCAACAAGAAGAGAAATTTTCTAAAATAAATTTATCTTTGACAAAAGAAGATTAAGAACAACTAAATAAATTATGGAAAAACTAAAACGCTTTCAAGTTTCTCAACGAGTTATCTGGGGAAGTTCTATAGCATTGGCAATCCTTGCTTCGATTCCAAAATTATTTGATCCTTTTATTACTATTCCCGACATCATTATAAACTCTTCGATTACATTGATGTTTTCTATTTTTATCTGGTATTATAACATTTACAGTCTTCCAAAATTTACTTCACAACGCACGAATACTAGTTTATTCAATTGGAAACTTTTATTGAGTGTTATAATGGGAATTCTTGTAATGGTTATTCTTGTAGTCGTGCACCAGGAACTTTTTCAGGTTTCAAAAATGGATGCTCCAATAATGTTTGAATTGCGAGGTGTTTTAATCAATTTGATAGTCTATATGTTTTTGCATTTGCTTTTTCAAAACTATCAAACTCAGCAAATGGGAATGGAGTTGGAGCGCACTCATGCTCTAAATCTTGGCGCACAATATGAACTTTTGAAACAACAGGTTAATCCGCATTTTTTATTTAATAGTTTGAATACGCTGAAATCGATGGTGGACATGCAGGATCCACAGAGTTCTGATTTTATTTTGAAATTATCAGACTTTTATCGTTTTACACTCGAAAGTAGAAAACTGGATTTAATACCGCTTCGAGAAGAACTTCAGATTTTGGATTCTTATGTTTATTTATTGAAGGCTCGTTTTGAAGATGGATTTGTACTAATAAATGAAGTAGATTCGAAACAATACGAATCGGTTATTCCGCCATTTACGTTACAGTTATTGATTGAAAACTGTATCAAACACAATGTAGTTTCTCTGGATAAACCTTTACGAATTCAATTATATACTGAAAATGATTTCTTAGTGGTTGAAAATAAGATCCAACTGAAAAGGGGAGTACTATCTACCGGTGTTGGACTTGATAATATCAATCAGCGCTTTATGCATTTGATGCATGCAGAAATTGAAATTGATAAAAACGAAACTACTTTTAAAGTAAAAATACCAATGAAATATGACTATCATAATAATTGAGGACGAAGTAAAAACGGCCAAAGCCCTTGGTCAATTAATTTTGAGTATCAGACCCGATGCTCAAATTTTGTCGTATATACAAAGTATTGATGGAGCTGTGAGTTATCTTTTAGAAAATGATCAACCCGATCTTATCTTTATGGATATTCAATTGGCAGATGGCTTGTGCTTTGAGATTTTTAAAAATGTGGAAGTTCTTTCGCCAGTCATTTTCTGCACTGCTTTTGATGAATATGCTATTGAAGCTTTCAAATCTAATGGAATCGATTATGTCTTAAAGCCATTTTCTAGAGAAAGTATTGCACAGGCAATTAAGAAGGCAGGAGAATTGAAGAATTTCTTTCAAAGGAATAAAAAAGCAATGCCAGATTTTGATTATTTATTGACACGTACAGGCGAGAATAAAGGGAAAAGTAGTTTTTTAGTTTTTAAAAACAACAAATACCAAACAGTCCTTACAGAGAATATTGCGCTTTTCTACATAAAGAATGAAACGCCAACGATTATGACTTTTGATAAAAATGAATATCAAATAACACAATCATTAGACGAAGTTCATAAACTTTTATCACCCATACAATTCTTTAGAATCAACAGACAATACTTAGTGAATTTTACAGCAATTAGAGAAGCGGAACATTATTTTTCACGCAAGCTAATCATCAAATTAACCATTCCAACAGAAGAGAAATTACTAATCGGAAAAGAAAAGGCAACTGCTTTTTTAAGTTGGTTAGAAAATAGATAACCCATTAAATTATTCATTTTAAGGAATAATTTAATGGGTTGTTTTTATAATCCAGGAAACAAAAAACAGCTGATAAAGAAAAGAGCTGATAGTATAAAGCATATAATTAGGATGATTTTTTTCATATAAATTAGCTTTTTTGAAGTGATTACTTGTTTAAAGTTTTTAATTAATAATAACAATATAAATGTCATAATATTAAATAATTAGGATATTTATATTGTTATGTATTTGTTATTAATTCAATGTAACAGGACTGTAAGTTGCTGTATATAATTTACGGAACATCGCATATGTTACAGTTACCATTACAAAGGCAATGATTGCATCTATACCTGCGGTAAAATCCAGTACAGCAAGTTTCGAAACAAATGCAAAAATGATATCAAAAAAGACTCCTGCAAATACCCATTCTTTTAATCGAAGCAATTTATTCGGGATTAATAAAGTGATAACTCCGGCTACTTTAAATACGCCAAGCAAATAAATAAAATGTGCAGGATACCCTAATTGCTGAGTAATTTGCCAAACAATTGGGTTGTTGGTCAATTCAAATAATCCGCTTGTACCAAACCATAAAGAGGTTAATGCGATTCCAGTCCAGTAAATAATTTTTGTTGTTTTTGTGTTCATGATTTTTATATTTTAAGTTATTTAACGAGACAAAATTGTGATTTAAGCCTTAAAAAAAATATAGAAATCATCTTGAAATGGACAAATTAAACCTTGAAATAGACAATACTTGGTTTATTATCATAAGAGCCTATTTAAAATTTTCTTTCTATTCATAAAAATAAGATTTTACTTCAACTATCTCATTTTATGATAAGTTTAGCATATCCTAAATACTTTTTGCGGAATAAAAGGACAATAAAAGCGTTTTCTATCTAAACAAAACTATATTATGGGTGCATTTAATTTTATGACGGCGGAAATAGCTATAGATTTAGGAACAGCAAATACTTTAATATTTCACGACGGAAAAATAGTAGTTGATAGTCCTTCAATTGTAGCCAGGGATATTAGAAACGGAAAAATTATTGCTGTGGGGCATGAGGCCAATTTGATGCAGGGTAAAACACATGAGAATATTAAAACAATCAGACCTCTTAAAGACGGAGTGATTGCCGATTTTGATGCATCAGAGAAAATGATCAGTTGGTTTATAAAAAACATACCGGAATTAAAGAAAAGTTTTTTTACTCCTGCACTTCGAATGGTGGTATGTATTCCAAGTGGAATTACCGAGGTAGAAATGAGAGCCGTAAAAGAATCGTGTGAACGTGTAAACGGTAAAGAAGTTTTTTTAATTCATGAGCCAATGGCTGCTGCTATTGGAATAGGTATAGATGTTATGCAGCCAAAAGGACATCTAATTGTTGATATTGGTGGAGGAACTACTGAAATTGCAGTTATTGCCCTTGGAGGAATAAATTGTGATAAATCAATAAAGATTGCAGGTGATGTTTTTACCAGTGACATTTTGTATTACATGCGAACACATCATAATTTATATGTTGGTGATGCATCTGCCGAGGCAATAAAAATCGATGTTGGTGCTGCAACGGAAGACCTTGACGATGCTCCAGATGATATCACTGTTCGTGGAAGAGATCTACTTACGGGAAAACCCAAAGAAGTCCTAGTTAGCTTTAGGGAAATTGCAAAAGCTTTGGATAAATCAATACAGAGAATTGAAGATGCGATTATGGTAACCCTTTCATTGACACCACCGGAACTGGCTGCCGACATTTATAATACGGGATTGTATCTCGCAGGAGGTGGAGCAATGCTTCGAGGTCTTGATAAAAGAATATCGCAGAAGACAGAATTACCAGTATATATTGCAGAAGATCCGTTAAGAGCTGTTGTAAAAGGTACTGGCATTGTCTTAAAAAATATAGACAAATATAAGAGCCTGTTGATGAAATAATTTTAACTTCATTAGACTTATCTAAAAAAGTAGCGAAAAAAAACAGAATTATGCTCTGTCTTTTTCGCTACTTCTTGTTTAAGTCAAATAGTTACTATACGATTAAGTTTCCAGTTTCAGTAATTAATGCGTGCATGAGCTCATTGGCACTGTGATATTTTAAAGAACTTGTATTTTGTCCTGACCAAAAACTGATCATTTCGGTTTTTCCTTGTGCTAGTGCAGCAACTTTTAAAGGAGCTATTAACTTTGTCTGTAATGGAAAAGGCAAAACTTCTGTTTCAAAAGCAATATTCTGAGATATTCGGTTATGAATCATTCTGCCCATTCTTCCCGTAAGCGATTTTGAAATTGTAGTATGATTAGAT